>SVPO01000034.1 GCA_015065795.1 Oscillospiraceae bacterium
CATCGGGCCCTGTGCGACATGGCCCCGTGAACCATGTCAGGCGGGGAACCGAGCAGCATTAAGCGGCCAGCCATGTGCGCGCAGCAAGCCTGGTGTCCGTATGTCGGTGTGCAGGCCGTTTTCTATTCATCGTGCCGCGGTTGAACATCGCCGGCACAGAAGGGAGCGGCAGGTCATGTATCGAGTGCTGTACAGAAAATACCGTCCGTCCAGCTTTGCCGACGTATGGGGTCAGCCTCAGGTGACCGAGCTGCTCAAGCGGCAGATAATGTCCGACCGGCTGGCTCACGCCTATCTGTTCACCGGTTCCCGAGGCATAGGCAAGACCACCTGCGCGAAGATCCTCGCCAAGGCGGTCAACTGTCTGCACCCCAAGGACGGCGATCCCTGCAACGAGTGCGAGGTGTGCCGCGGCATTGACGAGGAGACCATCCACGAGGTCGTGGAGATGGACGCCGCCTCCAACAACGGCGTAGGCGACGTTCGCGACCTGCAGGAGCGGCTGATGTTCCCTCCCACCCAGTCGAAGTACCGCGTGTACATCATCGACGAGGTGCATATGCTCAGCTCCAGTGCGTTCAACGCGCTGCTCAAGACTCTGGAGGAACCGCCCGACAACGTCATCTTCATCCTTGCCACCACCGAGGTGCATCAGATACCTGCCACCATACTCTCCCGTTGTCAGCGGATGGATTTCCGCCGCATCAGCGCCGAGGATATCTCCGGCAGACTGCAGGAGATCATCTCCACCGAGGGCGGCGAGCTGGATGACAGCGCGGCGCTGCTCATCGGACGCATTGCCGACGGCGGTATGCGTGACGCCATTTCGCTGCTGGATCAGTGTCTGGCCCGGGATTCATACGTCACGGAGGACACCGTACGCGATGCCGCGGGACTTGCCGACCCTGAGTATATCCTGAAGATCTCCGACGCTATCCGCGGCCGCGATGCCGCAGGTGTGCTGGCTCTCGTGGACGAGCTGCACCGGATGAGCAAGGATATGCAGCGGCTGTGCTCCGAGCTTATCGGGCACTACCGTTCGCTGATGGTCATCAATTCCGTCAAGCATCCCGAACAGATCATTGTTGCCACCACCGAGCAGCTCAATCGCCTGCGCGAGGACGCTGCCCGTTATCCCATTCAGGCTGTGATGAGCATACTCGACACCCTGCAGCAGGCTCTGGAGCACATGGGCAAGGGCGTTGACCGTCGCACCGAGCTGGAGCTTGCGCTGCTGCGCATCTGCAGGCGCGGTGCCGAGGAGGAAAACGACGCTTCCGCCGCCCGTCTGGAGGCTGCCGAAAAGCGTCTGGCAGCTCTTGAACGTGCTGTCAGCGAGGGTATCCCATCCGCGCCTTCACGGGTGCTCCCTCAGCCGAAGAAGGATCCCGGTCTTTCCCCTGCTCAGCAGGAACGCATCCGCGAGCTCAGCGACAAGGCACAGCCCTTTGACGAATGGGGCAGCATTATGGCTGATCTGGAAAAGCGCAACAATATGCTCTTTTCCATGCTCAACGGCTCCCGTGCCTATGTGGTGGACAACACACTGCTCATCGACGCGACGCCCGTTGCCCGTGAACTGCTCCGCAAGGATCTGGCTCGCAGCTCCATCAAGGCAGCCATGCAGACCGTGCTGGGCAGAGAGTATTCCCTCGGACCCTATCAGCCCTCAGGCAGGGTAAAGGAAGAACAGCGATCCCCGGCACAGGGACTGCTGGACGCCGCACGTCAGGGCGGAATCCCCGTCAACGAGGACTGATCGCAGCGCATTTTATTTTGAATACGTTCCACATCTGAACATAAAAAATCAAAAAGAAATCTATTATTTTCCAAACAGGAGGACACAATCATGAAAGCAAGACTTCCCCAGGGTTATGGCGCAGGCGCCCCCAACAACGTCAACTCCATAGCCCGTCAGGCTCAGAAGATGCAGGAGGAAATGGAGCGCATCACCAACGAGATCGAAGCCAAGGAATATACCGCTTCTGCCGGCGGCAACGCCGTTGAGGTCACCCTTCTGGGCAACAACGAGATCAAAGCCATCAACATCAAGCCCGAGGTCGTCGATCCCGAGGATCTGGAGATGCTGTCTGATATGATCGTCGCAGCAGTCAACGAAGGTCTGCGCATGGTCGCTGCCGAGAAGGAAGAACGCCTGGGCGCTGTCACCGGCGGCATGAACATCCCCGGCCTGTTCTAAGATATGGCATATAACGTTGCGCCGCTGTCCCGGCTGATCGAGCAGTTTGAGCGGCTGCCGGGCATCGGTCGCAAAAGCGCCCAGCGGCTCGCGCTGCACGTTCTCAACCTGCCTGAGGGCGAGGCTGAGAGTTTCGCCAAAGCCATACTGGACGCACGCAGCCAGATACACCACTGCTCGGTCTGCTGCAATCTGACCGACGCGGAGGTGTGTCCGGTATGCGCAAAGGATTCCCGAGATCACTCCACCATCTGCGTGGTGGAGGATCCGCGGGACGTGATCGCCATTGAGCGCACCAACGAGTTCAGGGGCGTTTATCATGTTCTTCACGGAGCCATCTCCCCCATGGACGGCATCGGTCCCGAGCAGCTGCGCATAAAGGAGCTGCTCGCCCGCGTAGGCAGTCAGGTATCGGAGATCATCATGGCTACAAACCCCACCGTGGAAGGTGAGGCTACCGCAATGTATCTCTCCCGTCTGCTCAAGCCCATGGGAGTCAGGTGCACCCGTCTCGCCTTTGGTATTCCGGTGGGCGGTGATCTCGAATATGCCGACGATGTCACCCTTGGCCGAGCCATCGACGGACGCAGCGAGATGTAATCAATTCCCTGCATGGAGGTGCGCACATGAGCACACTGCCCGGTGTATCCGGATTAATCAAAAAGCTGCGCGCCAACAGCGAGCTCTGGACCCTGCTTCAGTACCTTCTCATCACCGGCGTGACCACAGGTATCGGCCTTGCACTGAGATATCTGGTTCGCGGACTGGGTGATAACGTGGGATACACGGTTTACTATGTATCCAGCGTGGTACTGTTCTACCTCTGGAAGTGGGCGATTTCCGAAAACAAGGACAACAGCACTTTTCTTCCGCGCTTTCTCAAATACTGCGCTCTCAACGTGGTATCTGTTATCGCAGGAAACCTGCTGCTCTCCCTGCTGCTGAGCTGGGGGCTTCACCCCGAGCTTGCCTTCTGGCTGACATGTCCGTTTACATTCCTCATCAACTATCTCGGCGGCAGACTGGTGGTCTTCAAGGATTTTGACGACCAATCGGCTGCCAAAAATCAGGAGCAGAATCCGGAAGGGGATCAAAGCGATGGCGGAAAAGAACAATCCTAACCGCACAATAGCCCAGAACAAGAAAGCCTATCACGATTATTATGTTGAGGAGTCCTTTGAGGCCGGCATCGAGCTGTGCGGCACAGAGGTCAAGTCCCTGCGTCAGGGCAGAGTGAACCTCAAGGATTCCTGGTGCGGCATACAGGACGGCGAGATCTTCGTCAACGGTATGCACATCTCCCCCTACGAGCAGGGCAACATCTTCAACCGCGACCCCATGCGCAAGCGCAGGCTGCTCATGCACAAAAAGGAAATTCTGCGCCTTTACGGCACGGTCAAGCAGGAAGGACTGGCACTCGTGCCCCTGTCCCTCTATTTCAAGGGCTCCCGTGTCAAGCTGCAGCTGGGTCTGTGCAAGGGTAAAAAACTGTATGACAAGCGCGAAGCCGCCGCACAGAAGTCGGCCAAGCGCGATATCGAGCGCGCCATGAAAAACGGATAACGCGACCGGACGACACTCTCGCCCGACCGCGTTATTGTCATTTATGGAAGATTTTCGGGAGATTCTGCCATCTGAAGCAGCTTTATACGCCGCTTTGCTCCGACGCAAGCTCCGCGACGATGCGATACGCTTCGGTCAGGTCATCAAGGCTCAGACGCGCGTTCGCCGGGCTGGTGGAGGGCAGCGGAATGTGGCGGATGTTCAGGTGCCCGAAATGGCGCGAGAACAGCTTTGACGCCGTGCTGCCGGTGGTGAATACCGCGGATATATCGGTGCCTGCCAGCAGCGACCGGATATCGTTGACCTCCGGCTCACGTATGGATGAATCGGCGGCGCCCTCGATGCGGCAGCGGCTGAGCACGTCCCAAAGCGCCACGCGGTGCTCAAGGCAGAAGCGACGCTTTTCCTCCGGCGATGTTGGCAGCGGCTGCGAGAATATCCGTGCCATGACCTGCCAGAAGCGGTTGCGAGGATGAGAATAATAAAATCCGTTTTCTCGCGACGCCGGCGATGGCATTGTTCCGAGAATAAGCACACGGCTGCGCTCATCGTATACCGGCTCAAAGGCATGGCTGACCCATTCGCTCACCATAGTCACCTCCGTGATCATTCTAGACTATATACTACCGCTTTTCTCTGCTCCGCGCAAGGGAAGCATGAATAAACCAAAAGAAAAGGAAACAACGAAAATGTCACACGACAAGCGTTTTGCCGTGCTCATCGATGCCGACAACGTCGCGCCGAAGTTCATCGGCAGTATTCTCGACGAGCTGTCCAACGAGGGCACGATAACCTACAAGCGTATTTACGGCGACTGGACCCGTCCCGATCTGGGGGCGTGGAAGAAGGTGCTGCTGGATTATTCCATCACGCCCATCCAGCAGTACAGCTACACCTCCGGCAAGAACTCCACCGACTCGGCAATGATAATCGACGCGATGGATATTCTCTACGCCGGAAAGGTGGAGGGCTTCTGCATCGTATCCAGCGACAGCGACTTTACCCGTCTGGCGGCACGCCTGAGAGAATCGGGCGAATATGTCATCGGTATGGGCGAGCAGAAAACTCCCAAGCCTTTTATCGCCGCCTGCGACAAGTTCAAATATCTGGAGGTGCTGACCCTCAACAGCACCGTCGGTTCGGAAAAGCGCCGCTCGGGCAGTCAGCAGGTGCAGGAACACGAGCCCGATCTGCCTACAGCGGTGGAGGCTCCCCAGACCTCCATGAAGGTCATCCGCAAAGCCATCATCGCCATTATCGACGAGATCTCCGACGACGAGGGCTGGGCACCCCTGAGCCACATCGGAAACATCCTGCTCAAACGCTATCCCGATTTCGACGTGCGCAACTACGGATTCCTCAAGCTGACCAAGCTGATGAAATCCTGCAACTGCTTCGAGATCAACGCCACGCGCAACAAGGACGGCAACAAGTTCGTCTATGTGCGCAACATCGAAAGCAAGTAGACCAACGCATCTGACCCACACCTAGCACAGAAAGGAACCGCCATGCACAGACGCATTATCCGCATCATCTCCGTCACGCTGACCGCATTGTTTCTCATATCCTCATTCGCCATGCCTGCCGCCGCACTGAAATACGACTCACAGGTCATCCGACTGGGCGGCAGCACGCGAATCGGCACCGCCGCGCTCATTGCCGACAGCGGCTGGGACAAGTGCGAGAACGCGCTGCTCGCCAACGCATATTCTTTCCCCGACGCGCTGGCAGGTGTCCCCCTTGCAGGGGCGCTGGATGCGCCCATTCTGCTGACCGGCAGCGGCACAAGCCTTGAGAGCGACGTATCCGAGCAGCTTGGCAGTCTTGGAGTGCGCAACGTGTACATTCTGGGCGGAAAGGCGGCGGTCAGTGACGATATCGCCAACGAACTGACGGCGCAGGGCATTTCCGTCACGCGGCTTGCCGGCTCCGACCGCTTCGGCACTGCTGTTGCCATCGCGGAAATGCTGATTTCTCTCAAGGGCACACCCGACACGGTGTTCTTTTCCAGCTCGGCAAACTATCCCGACGCTCTTGCAGGAGGACCTGCAGCGGCATCGATCAACAGCCCCATCGTGTATATTCGTCCTGATGGTCTCCTTGACGAAAGCACTGCCGATTTTGCCGCTTCGCTGACATCCACAGGCGATATGGAAGCGGTCATTCTGGGGGGGAACGCCGCCGTCGGACAGTCCGCAGAGGGCAGTCTGACCGACGCAGGATTCGGCAGTGTCAGCAGGCTTTACGGCAGCAGCCGCTACGCCACCTGCCTTGCCATCAACAACGCTTATCCTCAGGCTAAAGGTGCCCGCGGCAGTCTTGTTGCCGCCACCGGCGCTTCCTTCCCCGATGCGCTGGCGGGCGGTGCTCTTGCCGCGCACCTCGGCGCGCCCATCGTGCTTGTGCCTAACAAAGCCGACAGCGAAGTGATGGAATTCATCAACGAGCTGCTGCCCTCCACCGTATATATTCTGGGCGGCGAGGGTGCGCTGTCCCAAACTGTGGCAGACATCTACTTCTCCATCAAGCCTTTGGTAAGCACTGACGAGGAGATGCGCGCGGTGTGGATCCCTTATCTGTGTCAGAAAAATATCGACCGCGCCGCCATTGACCGCATGGTGGATGACTGCCTGAAGCTGGGCGCAAACACGATCATTTTCCATGTGCGTCCCTTCGGAGATGCCATGTACGATTCCGATTATTTCCCGTGGTCCCACGTCATCAGCGGAACACAGGGCGTGGCTCCTGCCGACGGCTTTGATCCGCTGGAGTACGCGGTGCAGCAGGCTCACGCAAAGGGCGTTGAGCTGCACGCGTGGATCAACCCGCTGCGCATACAGCTGGCAAACGGCTCCCTGCCTACATCGCTCTCCGAGGATAATCCCTATTCGGTATGGCGCAGCGACGCTGACCCTACCAACGACGACTGGGCAGTGGATTACCAGAAGGGCAAGTTCTATAACCCTGCATATCCCGAGGTACGTCAGCTGATCATCGACGGCATGGTGGAGATCGTGGAGAATTACGACGTGGACGGCATCCACTGGGATGATTACTTCTATCCTGCCGCCGACGCAAGCTTTGACGACAGCCTGCAATACACCGCCTACACCGAAGCAGGCGGCACAATGACGCTGCCGGAGTGGCGCACCGAGAACGTAAACACACTCATCCGCGATTCCTACGCCGCTGTAAAGAAAGCCGCCCCCGACAGCCGCTTCGGAATCAGTCCTCAGGGCAACATAGGCAACTGCCTGCGCATCGGAGCGGATGTATACGAATGGTGCGCAAATTCAGGCTATATCGACTACATCTGTCCGCAGGTGTACTGGACCTTTGACAACACCATCGCCCCCTTTGCCACGCGCTGCGCGGAATGGCGGAGCATGGTAAAACGCGACGACATCGACCTGTACATCGGGCTTGCGCTGTACAAGGCAGCCGGCACCGCCGACGGCGGAAAGTGGCAAAAGAGCGAACGGGACATCGCAGAGCAGATCGAATGTCTGCGCGGCGGTGATATCCATTCCGAGGGCTTTATGATCTATTCCTACCAATACCTTGATATGCCCGGTTGGGAAAACGAGGTCGAGGCGGTACGAGAGCTGCTGGATTGCCAGTGTTCGAATTCCGCATCGCATTGACATATTAGTCTGTTAAAGTGTATAATCAGCATGAAATCAGAAAAAGGAGCTGTCAACATGAGAAAAACCGCGTTGTTCCTTGCGTGCGCGCTGCTGAGTATGACACTCTGTTCATGCGCCATTGAGCCTATTTCCGACGTGGTGCCCGAAATGGGGCATCAAAGCGATTATATCTACCATCTGAATTCCGACCAGCCCGATGAGAACGATGCCCCTGAGGTGCCCGTCGACAACGGACCGCGCGTACTGTGCGACACCGAGGATTTTACCGTTACGGTGACTTCGATGGATAACGACGAGAAGCGCGGTGTCTGCTATGTAACCTTTGAATACGAGAACACCTCCGGCATTAACCTGGCATTCTACCGCGCTTTTGTGACCGTAAACGGCTGGCAGACCGAGGATTACATCTTTTACGAAGATGTCGCCCCGGGAGAAACCTATACCGAGGAGCTGGAGCTGCACAGCTACAGCATCAACGGTGAAGCCATTACCCCGGTGGATATGGCAAGCTTCAGACTGACGATAAGCGACGCCGATGACCACTGGGCCGATCCGCTTCTCCGGGAAAACTATGTCCTGTACCCCTCCGGACTGACCGAGGATCAGATCGAAATCATCGAGCGTGAGCACGTCCCGGGAGAACAGGTGCTCGTAGATAACAAGGATCTTTCCTTCGTCATCATGGAGATAGATGAGGAAGCTTTATTCGGTCCTGAGATTCGCTGCTACATCGAAAACAAGACAGACGAGTTTATCGACTTTTCCATTTACGACATGGCGGTCAACCGCTGGGCGATTGATCCGGCTTTCTTTGTCACTCTTACTCCCGGCTGCCGCCAGTATACCAATATTACGCTTGATCAGGAGACCACTGCGCTGTGTGGTATCGAGCGGATCGATTTGCTCGTCTTCGACCTTATGGTCACCTCGTCCTTCGATTTTGATTCTGATTATTATGTCGATGATCAGTTCTGTGTGGCGCCCAACGGTCACTCCCCCGATGACATTCCCCTGCCTGGACGCATGCCTGTGGACGGTGAGAAGATCATCGTGAACGACGAAAAGTTCACCATCATCCTTGAACCTCTTACCCGTGAGGGCAGCAGCCTATTTATGAATCTGTTCATCGAAAACCGTATGGGTGCTGATGTCGCCGTAGCACTGGATGACTTTCGGATCAACGGTCGCTATGACTCATCGAACTACGAATACGCATCCATCCCTGCCGGTTCGAGCATATATTATCCGGCGGAAGTAGTCGCCTACTCCTTCCCTGATATCTCCATTGAGGACGTGGAATCTCTGGGCTGTACTCTCGTAATAGAAAAATACGATCCGTACTATGGCATCATTTTCTCCAAGAAGGTCAGCACTTCGTTCTGATGCAGCGATAAATCAAGAAATCAGGAGTGAGAAACATGAAAAGAATCGCGTTATTCCTGGCGTGCGCGCTGTTGAGCCTGACACTCTGCTCATGCGCCATTGAGCCTATCTCCGACGTGGTGCCCGATATGGGATATTCGAGCGACCATATCTACCATCTGAATTCCGACCAGCCCGATGAGAACGATGCCCCTGATGTGCCCGTCGACAACGGACCGCGCGTGCTGTGCGACACCGAGGATTTCACCGTTACGGTGACTTCGATGGAGAACGACGAGAAGCGCGGTGTCTGCTATATTACTTTTGAGTATGAGAACAAATCAGACATTAACCTGGAATTCTACCGCGCTTACGTGACCGTAAACGGCTGGCAGACCGAGGATTACATCTTAATCGAAGACGTCGCCCCGGGAGAGAGCTATACCGAGGAGCTGGAGCTGCACAGCTACAGCATCAACGGCGAAGCCATTACCCCTGTGGATAAGACAAGCTTCATGCTGACGATATGCGATGCCGCTGACTTCTGGGCCGATCCGCTTCTCCGTGAAAACTATGTCCTGTACCCCTCCGGACTGACCGAGGATCAGATCGAAATTATTGAACGTGAGCACGTGCAGGGCGAAATGGTGGTTGCCGATTACTATGATTTTTCCTTTGTTATGATGGACATCAACGAGGAGGCTTTGTTCGGCCCCGAGATCCGCTGCTACATTGAAAACAACACCGACGAATTCATCGACTTTTCCCTGCAAAACATGGCGGTCAACGGCTGGACCATCAACCCCTATTTCCTCGTTACCCTCGCCCCCGGCTGCCGCCAATATACCAATATTACGCTTGATCCGAAGATCACGGAAATGTGCGGCATCGAGCAGATCGACAGGATTGCCTTTCTCCTGTCGGTATCATCATCCTTAGACTTCGATGGAGAGCACTATCTCTACGACCACTTCCTGGTGATGCCCAACGGTCACTCTCCGGACGGCACCCCCGACCCCGAACGCACACCTGTGGACGGCGAGAAGGTCATTGTGGACGACGACAGGCTCGCCATTATTTTCGAGCCCCTTACCCGGAAGGAAAATCTCCTTGTGACGAATCTGTTCATTGAGAACCGTACCGGCACCGATATCTATATGACGCTGGAAGATTTCCTTGTCAATGGCACCTATGAAGCGTCACATCTCGAATTTGACTGCATCCCTGCCGGATCGTGCTATTATTTCCCGGTGGAGGTAGTTGACTACAGCTTCCCTGATATTTCCATTGAGGATGCTGAATCTCTGAGCTGCACCGTGAGCATTGAGAACTACGGTCCGCTCTTTGCACTCATTTTCTCCGAGAGAGCGGAAATATCGTTCTGATGCAGCGATAAATCAAGAAATCAGGAGTGAGAAACATGAAAAGAATCGCGTTGTTTCTGGCGTGCGCGCTGCTGAGCCTGACGCTCTGCTCATGCGCCTATACGCCTGCCAACCAGCAAAACGAACCCTCCGGAACAAAACCGCCGGTCACCGAGCCAACTCAAATCGAAGATACGGTTATCGAAAGCGGCACCCCTGTCGAAATGCAGCAGATAATGTATGAGAGCGACGATTTTCTCCTTACGGTGGATCCCGTGGAATTCACTACCGTGGAGGAAACCACGATAACCGTAGGCTTTGAGAATCGCTCGGAGATGGATCTGGGCATCTACTGCACCCGAATGACCATCAACGGCTGGCAGACCTCTGTCTACATCAACGACACAGTCTTCGCCGGTGAACGCTGCACCTGGGAGCTCCGGATGGACTGGAACGACTACGCCGACATGGTGTATCGTTCCGTTGACTGCATCAGCTTTGACTTCGAGGTTTTTGACGACGACAACAGCTACAATATGCTGCTTGACGAAACTCTCACCGTTTACGTCTCCTACGTGAGTGAGGAGGAGGTCGAGATCGTTCCGCGCATTACTACGGAGACCGAAACTGTTGTTGTGGATGACGGCGCTTTCTCCTTCGTGGTGCTCGGCGTATACGATATATATGCAGACGGTTTTTCGGCAATCTGTTATTACGAAAACAAAACCGACGTGACTCTGGAAATTCTGTGGCACAACGAGTGCATCAACGGCTGGGTCGTGGATCCCCACTATACGGATATGATCTCTCCCTTCAGCAGAATTTATACCATTGTGGACTTCGACCTGAGCGCGTATCATCTGCTGGGCATCGACCAGCTCAGCAGTGTAGACGAGCTGACATTTGATATCGAGGCACGTTATGAGACCGCCGAGGGATATACCGATGTTATATATGAGACCGTGTGTCTCTACCCAACCGGACTGACCGCGGAGGATATCCCCGAAACGGAGCGCACCCCCATGCCCGGTGAACAGGTTATCGCAGACAACGAGCAGTTCTCCGTTGCAGTCTCTCCCATCATTTCAGAGGAATACGGAGAATATTACGCAGGCGTTTATGTGCATAACAAGGGCGACACGGAAATCCATCTTTCGCTCATCAACTGCACACTGAACGAACAGCTGAAAAATTTCCACTTCGGCACCGAAACCATCCCTGCCGGCAGCAGCCTCTGTCATGTAATTGACGTGGATCAGTATGATCTCCTGCAAATCGACGCGGACGCTGCGGAAACCATCAGCTTCACTGTGCAGATCCTCAACGAGGTGCGCACAGGTGTTCTTTCCGAAAAGGTCACCATCGAACCCGAAGCATAAATCACATCAGCCGGGCGGCGGAAATCCGTCTCCCGGCTGATTTTTTGTCCCCGTCCAAAAGGTATGAAATGTTGCAATGAAGCGCAAAATATGATATATTATTCCAAATAGCTATATCGCAAATCAACCCAGAAAGGTCTGTGTATGGCAAAGAAAGAGAAACACACAAAAAAAGAACGCAAATGGTACCGACTGGACAACGCCGCCACCATATACCCGGTAATGAGCAACCGGTCATGGATGGCGATGTTCCGCCTGTGCGCAACGCTGACCGAGGAAGTTGACAAGGACATCCTTGAGGAGGCTCTGCGCTCCACTGTCACGCGTTTCCCCACTATGACGGTACGGGTGCGCCGCGGCTTCTTCTGGCATTATCTGGAGCATGTGGACGGAATTCCGCCTGTGACGCTGGACGTTGCCAATCCCTGCCTGCCGGTCAACAAAAAAGAAAACAACGGCTTTCTTTTCCGAGTACGATACTATAAATGCCGCATAGCCCTTGAGTTCTTCCACGTTCTCACCGACGGTTCGGGGGGAATGTGCTTTCTCAAGACGCTGGTGGCGGAATATCTTCGTCTGCGCTACGGAACCGACGTGCCCCGGGGCGCGACCATAATGGACTGCTCCCAGCCGCCTCGCCCCGAGGAGCTGGAGGACAGCTTCCCCAAATTCTCCGGCAAGGTACCGCTTGCGCGCGGCGAATCCAAAGCCTATCATCTGAAGGGCACCAAGGAACACAAGGAATTCATGAACATAACCACCGGCATCATCGACAGCGCGGCTGTGGCTCGCAAGGCCAAGGAGATCGGTGTTTCGGTGACCCATTATCTGTGCGCTGTGCTCATTCAGAGCATTGCCGACATACAGCGCAAGGACAGGCGCAGAGGGCCGCGCAAGAAGCCCATAAAGATCTGCGTGCCTGTCAATCTGCGCAGGATCTTCGGTTCCTCCACGGTGCGCAACTTCTCCTCGTATGTCAACCCCGGCATCGAGCGAAAGTACGGCGAGTACAGCCTTGCCGAGACCGCGAAGATCGTGCAGCATCAGATGGGGCTGGAAACCACGCCTCAGCATCTGCGCGCCAAATTCACAGCCAACGTGCAGGCGGAAACCAACCCTCTCATCCGAATGGTGCCGCTGTTTGTGAAGATAATGATACTGCAGATCGTCTACCGCGCCACGGGAGACGTGCAGACCACCTCCACCATATCCAACCTCGGCATTGTCAATCTGCCCGAGGAGATGGAAAATCATGTGGAGCGGCTTGATTTCCAGCTGGGACCGCTTTTCCAGAACAAGGTCACATGCGCAGCGGTCAGCTACAAGGACAAGCTGTATATCAACTTTACCCGCAAGCTGCGCGAATCCGACGTGGAACGCGGCTTCTTCACCCGTCTGGTTGAGGAAGGCATCCCTGTCACCATCGAAAGCAACATGAGCGAAAGGAGCCTGATGGAATAATGTCCTACTGCGTTGAGTGCGGCGTCAAGCTTGCCGATTCGGAAAAAAGCTGTCCGCTTTGCAACACAAGAGTTATCAACCCGAATCTCCCCGATAATCACGACACTGCCCGTCCCTACCCCAGCAGCGTTGAGCGTCAGATGCGCGGACTGAACCGCCGCGAGCTTGCATGGATCGTTCTGATGATGCTGCTGCTTCCGGTGGGAGCAACCCTGATCATCGATCTGCTCACCGGAACCGAATCCTTCAAGCTCACATGGTCTGTTTACGTTCTGGGAGCAGGTGCAATGCTGGGCGTGTGGACCCTGATGCCGATCATGTTCCCGAAGATCAAGCCCTATCTGCACATTGCAGTCGATTTTCTCGCCATCGCAGGTTTCCTCGCGGTAATAGCGTTTCAGCTGGGTGACTGGAAATGGTGCACGCACATCGCCATTCCCATTACCGCCGCCACCGGTGTGCTCGCCTGTGTCGTCGCGCTGATCGTCCGCGCGAAGGTTCTCACGCCGATGACGAAGGCATCAGTTGTGTGCGCAAGTCTGGGACTGTATATTCTGGCTCTTGAGGTCATCATCGACTTCAGTCAGGGCTGGTTTTCGCAGATCAGCTGGAGCATATACGCCATCGTTCCGCTGCTGTTTCTGTCCCTGCTGCTGTTCTATGTCAGCAGAAAGCCGGGGCTCATGGACGAGCTGAAGCGCAGATTGTTCGTTTAAGCAGTCAAAGCTGAATAATTATCGTTGCAATCACACAAATTCACATTTGCTCTATTGAAATATCACACCGTTTATTGTAATATATTAGAAAGACTGAATAGGAGGCCAGAATAATGGCAGTTCGTATAGACACCCGTTACACCGAGCGCTTTGTCACCAAGGAGCAGGTTTCCGCCATGCAGCCCCGTATCGCCAGCGCCCATGAGCAGCTGCACAGCGGTACCGGTCTGGGCAACGACTTTATCGGCTGGCTCAATCTGCCCACCGATTACGACAAGGAAGAATTCGCCCGCATCAAGCAGGCTGCCGCCAAGATCCGCAGCGACAGCGACGTGCTGGTGGTCATCGGCATCGGCGGTTCCTATCTGGGAGCCCGTGCCGCCATCGAATATCTTAAGAGCCCCAACTACAACCTCGCAACCAACGGCGGCCCCCAGATTTTCTTCTCCGGCTGCAATATCAGCTCCGACGCTCTCAACGAGCTGTTCATGCTGTGCGAGGGCAAGCGCGTTTCGGTCAACATGATCAGCAAGTCCGGCACCACCACCGAGCCTGCCATCGCTTTCCGTGCTTTCAAGAAGTACATGGAGGAGCGTTACGGCAAGGACGGCGCCCGTGAGCGTATCTACTGCACCACCGACCGCGCCAAGGGCACTCTCAAGGCTCTTGCCACCACCGAGGGCTACGAGACCTTCGTTGTTCCCGATAATGTCGGCGGACGTTTCTCCGTTCTGACCGCTGTGGGTCTGCTGCCCATCGCTGCTGCCGGTGTTGACATCGACAAGCTGATGGAAGGCGCTCGTCTGGCTCAGAACGAGCTGTGCGACACCGATATCGAAAAGAATCCCTGCTACAAGTACGCTGCAGTGCGCAACGCTCTTTACGAGGCAGGTTTCTCCACCGAGCTGCTGGTTTCCTATGAGCCTGCGTTCCAGATGATGAACGAATGGTGGAAGCAGCTGTACGGCGAGAGCGAGGGCAAGGATACCAAGGGTATCTTCCCCGCATCCGCAATTTTCTCCACCGACCTGCACTCCCTTGGTCAGTATATTCAGGACGGCGCACGCATCCTGTTCGAGACCGTGTGCGTTTTCGACCAGCCCAAGCAGCAGCGCGTCATCGAGGATGACCCTGCCAACGTGGACGGTCTGAACTTCCTGACCGGCATGACCATGGACGAGGTCAACAAGAAGGCATTTGCCGGCACCGTTCTGGCTCATGTGGACGGCGGCGTGCCCAACATCGCACTGAACATCGACACCTGGAGTGAGAGCGACCTGGGCTATCTCATCTATTTCTTTGAGAAGGCCTGCGCCATTTCCGGTTACGTTCTCGGCGTCAACCCCTTCAACCAGCCCGGTGTCGAGGCTTACAAGAAGAATATGTTCGCTCTGCTCGGCAAGCCGGGCTATGAGAGCCAGAAGGCTGAACTGGAGGCACGTCTGGCTGAGTAATCTCAGCCCGTCGTTCCCGACTATTCAGCCAATATCACACTACTACCACATACTTGGAGGAGATCATCATGATTAAATTTCTCGCCGGCAACAAGGGCAGCGGCAAGACCAAGAAGCTGATTGCTCTTGCTCACGACGCTGTTAAGGTTTCCAAGGGCAACGTCGTCTGCGTCGAAAAGGGCGACACCCTGACCTACGACGTGGACCACAAGTGCCGTCTGATCAACATCGAAGATTACGGCATTGTCGGCTTCGACGCTTTCTACGGCTTTATCAGCGGCCTGTGCGCCTGCAACTATGACATCACCGACGTTCTGGTGGATTCCACCCTCAAGATCGGCGGCCGTGACATGGAGCAGTTCGCCGCCTTCATCAAGAAGGTCGCTCCTCTCGCAGAGCAGACCGGTATCACTTTTGTTTTCTCCGTATCTGCCGACGCTGCCGACCTTCCCGCTGATGTGTCTGCCATTGTCGAGCTCATCTGAGCGAATTAATTCGGACAAAATTCATCAATTTTTAAAATGTGATTGACAAATACGTCTGTCATACTTATAATATTATGAGTGATTGTTGCTCCGTTGTTTTTTCAATGGGGTGATTATGAGGTGCGCTATGCAGCTTGACCTTAAACAGGTTTTCCAGCAGGAGGGATTCATTCTCCCTATCGACCTGTCGCTGGATTTATCAGACGATGAGGTTTACGGCGTAAAGCCGTTTGCCGATCCGGTTAAGATTACCGGTACCGTTGAGAATCACGGCAGCGTGGTCATGCTGAGGTATCGCGCCGAGGCCAGCTACACCAGAGAGTGTGACCGCTGTCTCGAGCTTTCGAGCCAGCCCATGACTTTCAAATTTGAGCATATCATTTCCGGTGTTGAGCCGGAGGATGATACCTCGGAGGAGATCGTTTTTGCCCCCGACTATCGCGTCGAGTTCGACGAGATCGCCCGGGAGGACATTCTTCTGGAGGCGCCGACCGGATATCTGTGCAAGCAGGATTGCAAAGGGCTGTGCCCGAAGTGCGGGTGCAACCTCAATAACAGCCAGTGCGGTTGCGAACTGAGCGAGCCTGACCCGCGTCTTGCGGCATTGAGAAAACTGCTGGAAGAAGAATAACGACAGCCCATAGCGATTGTAAAAGGAGGTATAGACGATGGCGGTACCCAAGAGAAAGACTTCCAAGGCAAGAAGAGACAAGAGACGCTCCAGCGTTTGGAAGCTGGCTGAGCCCACTCTGGTCAAGTGCGACCACTGCGGACAGCTCAAGAGACAGCACCGTGTATGCGGCAGCTGCGGTTTCTACGGCGACAGAGAAGTCGTCAAGATGGACGTTTAATCTGTCCGTCAATTTACATCGTATAAGCAACGGCTACGACAGTACGGCGGTGATTGCCGTCTCCGCGTAGCCGTTTCTTTTTTGAATAAAGGACGAATTATTCACAGGAATTGCGGCAAAAGCATTTTGTGAACTTCTTTACTATTTCACACTATGAAAGGAGACGCCTGTGTCTGTACTGATCAAGTCGGTGGAATCCGGTTCCGCCGCTGACCGCGCAGGAATCAGTGCCGGTCAGACACTGCTGTCCATCAACGGACACGATATACACGACGTGCTGGACTTCCGTTTTTACGAAACAGAGCGCACTGTGGATGTGGTGGTTTCCGATACCGACGGAACTCAGCACCGTCATATCATCAGAAAAGGCGAATACGATTCGCTGGGGCTGGATTTCGAGACCTATCTGATGGACAAGCAGCGTTCCTGCCGCAACAAGTGCGTGTTCTGCTTTGTGGATCAGACTCCCAAAGGGATGCGCGAGACGCTCTATTTCAAGGACGACGACGAGCGTCTTTCCTTCCTCTTTGGAAACTATATCACACTGACAAATCTCTCACAGCGCGAGCTTGAGCGCATTGTGCAGATGAAGATAACCCCCATCAACGTGTCGGTTCACACCACCAACCCCGAATTACGTGTGCGCATGATGAAGAATCCCGAATCGGCGCACATCATGGAACGGCTGCGCTATCTTGCCGAGGGCGGTATTCAGCTCAACTGTCAGCTGGTGCTGTGTCCCGGATGGAACGACGGCGCGGAGCTGGAGCGGTCGCTGAGCGACCTTTTCTCCCTGACGCCGCAGGTGCAGTCCATCGCCCTCGTCCCGGTGGGTCTGACCGCCCATCGCGAGGGGCTGGAGGAGCTGAGACTGTTCAGTTCCGAGGAAGCAAAGCAGGTCATTGAGACCGCCAACCGCTGGGCAGCGATCGCCCGTGCACACGGCTGGGGCAGCGTGGTCTGGCCCGCGGACGAGTTCTACATCATCGCCGGTCTGCCCTTCCCCACTCCCGGGGATTACGAGGATTACCCTCAGTTGGACAACGGTGTGGGAACAGTGGCGCTGCTGCGTGACGAATTCCTCGCGGCACTGGAGGACATCGACTGCGACGAGCTTCCCCACAGGGCAACCATCGCAACCGGTGTGTCCATCGCCCCCTATCTCAGGGAGCTTGCCGACGCGGCAAAAGAGAAGTTCCCCGGCGCGGACTGGGAGGTCATCCCCATTGTCAATGACTTCTTCGGTCACAGCATCACCGTCGCCGGTCTGGTCACCGGCGGAGATATCATCCGTCAGCTTGACGGGCGGGATATCAAGGGGAAACGCCTGCTGATCCCTCAGGTCATGCTGCGCCACGGCGGAGATATGTTCCTTGACGATGTCACGCCCGAACAGGTGGAGCAGGCGCTGGGCGTAACGCTGACCGCCGTACCCAACGACGGCTACGAGCTGCTTGACGCGCTGCTGGGAAACGAGTAAAATTGTAAACGACGCGGAGTTAATCTCCGCTTAATCTCAGGATATATAATTACAGGAGAACGCTATGTCTAAACCCATTATCGCAGTGGTGGGACGTCCAAACGTGGGCAAGTCCACCCTGTTCAACAAGCTGATCGGACAGCGCCTCGCCATCGTGGAGGACACTCCCGGCGTTACCCGTGACCGCATCTACGGTGACGGCGAATGGCTCAACCGCCCGTTCACCATCGTGGACACCGGCGGCATCGAGCCTTTCAGCGAGGACAAGATCCTTGCCCATATGCGCCGTCAGGCGGAAATGGCAATTGATTCGGCGGACGTTATCATACTGGTCACCGACCTGCGTACCGGCGTTGTTGCCACCGACATGGAAGTGGCGAATATGCTCAAAAAGAGCGGCCGTCCCGTGGTGCTGTGCGTCAACAAGTGCGACACCATCGGCGCGCCCCCTCCCGAGTTCTACGAATTCTACAATCTCGGCCTGGGTGACCCCATCGCTGTCTCTGCGGCTCACGGCCACGGCACCGGCGATTTGCTGGACGCTGCCTTTGAGCACATCCCTGCGCAGGCTGACGAGGACGAGGACAGCGATCGCATCAAGGTCGCCATCGTGGGCAAGCCCAACGCAGGCAAGTCCTCCCTGCTCAACCGCATCGTGGGCGAGGAGCGCATGATCGTATCCGACATCGCCGGAACCACCCGTGATGCCGTTGACGCTCTTTATGAGCACGGCGAGGACAAGTATCTGTTCATCGATACCGCCGGTATCCGCCGCAAGAGCAAGATCGTGGACGATATCGAACGCTACAGTGTTATCCGCGCCCAGAACGCCGTCGAGCGCGCCGACGTGTGCGTTATCATGATAGACGCCACCGTGGGTATCACCGAGCAGGACACCAAGATCGCCGGCATGGCTCATCAGAAGGGCAAGGCAAGCATCGTTGCGGTCAACAAGTGGGACGCTGTCGTCAAGGACGACAAGACCATGAACGAGTTCCGCAAGAAGCTGGAGGAGGATCTCTCCTTCATGTCCTATGTGCCCATTCTGTTCATCTCCGCGAAAACCGGACAGCGCGTTGACCGCCTGTTCGAGCTGATCAAGTATGTAGCCGACCAGAATGCCATGCGCATTTCCACCGGCATGATCAACAACGTGCTTGCCGACGCTACCAGCCGTGTGCAGCCCCCCTCGGACAAGGGCAAGCGCCTCAAGATCTACTATATCACTCAGGCTTCCACCAAGCCGCCAACATTTGTGTGCTTTGTCAACTCGGCTGATCTTTTCCATTTTTCCTATCAGAGATATCTGGAAAACCGCATCCGAGAGACCTTTGGACTGGAAGGCACACCCGTTCGCTTTGTTATCCGCGAGCGTTCTGACAAGAGTAAATAATCATCTGTAATTCGGAGGGGATTATATGAATATCTATGGCGCATTCGCCTTATCCGCTGTCATCGCCTATCTGCTGGGCAGTCTGAGCTTTGCCGTTATCTTCTCAAAGCTCTTTGCAAAGGACGACGTACGCAACCACGGCAGCGGCAACGCAGGAACCACCAACGTATTCCGTTCTATCGGCGTGGGCGCTGGCATCTGCACCTTTTTCTGCGATTTTGCAAAGGGTGCTGCCGCTATTCTGGTCAGCCGCCTGCTGATGAGCTGGGCAGGATACCCTGCGGACGTTCCGGAAAACGCCCCCATCATCTACATCGCTGAAAGCGTCGCCGGTCTGTTCGCCGTGCTGGGACATCTCTATCCCGTTTTCTTCGGCTTCCGCGGCGGCAAGGGCATCATGACCCTTGCAGGCATAATCTTTATGCTCTCTCCCGCGCGTTTTCTGGCTCTGCTGGGCGTGTTCCTTATCTCCTTTGCCATCACTCGCACCGTTTCCGTCGGCTCCATCATGGACGGCATCACCTACCCCATCATCACCTTCATCCACTGCTGGTTCTTCCAGCGCGCTCAGGATCCTGCTATCTACACCACCAGCTATGTGCTGGTGCAGGTAGCAATAGCCGCCGTCTTTGGTCTGATCGTCATCTTCAAGCACCGCTCCAACATCAACCGTATTCTCAACGGCACCGAGCCCAAGATGTCCTTCAAGACCAAGAAGTCCGCAGCTGCAGAGGAAACTGCCGCAGCGGAATCAACAACAGAGAGCGCCGAATAATTCAACAAATATGCAGAAACCGCCCCGTGAACTCCAAAGGATCACGAGGCGGTAATTTTTTTGAATGTAATCAGAACAGAAGCCCTGCGGTCATGAGTGCAGCCGCACCCGTGACGCCTATGCTGAGTAGTATCCAGAGGATGCCGCCAAGCCATGTGGCAAACTTGTTGTTCCTGCGTCCGCGAGCAAGTGACCAGATCATCATTATCACGCACAGCACGCCGGTCGCCGTCAGCAAGCCGCCGGTCACATAGCGGAACACGCTCATCCAACCGAAGAACACGTTCATCATGGCTGCAGCGAAAAACAGGACGGTGAACATTATGTTCAGGGAATATGCAGCCCCCAGACCCATCTCCTCGTGGAGGTCGGCGTACCACCAGTAGTTTCTCAGGCCGCCCTTCTTGAGCTTTTTGATGCGCCAACGGCTTATGTCGCGATTTCTGAGACTGCGCTGCACCGCGGCGCGGAAAACAAGACCGTAGACAATGAAATAGAACAGGATCGCGGCTATGCTCAGCATATAGCTCGAAACCATGCTCTCGTCGAAGTGTCTGGTGATCTGGGGCGTGTACACCATCAGCGAAGCAAGGGCGGTGAGCATTCCGCCAACCGTCAGGCAGAGCATGGTGGCGCAGCCGAGGTACTGGAATTTTCCGAAGCAGCGCATGGTCAGGTTAAGCAGACCGACGCCGATGAGGAACGTGCCTGCGCCGCCGATGGTGAGCAGACCGCTGCGCTCCACCGGGAAGATGTACAGCGTGATCAGCAGCCACGCGGCAAGGGGTAGCAGGAGAAGGATGACCTGTCCGACGCAGGCAAGGATGTAGAGAAAGGGATGCGCCTTGCGGAAGCTCTTTTTCTTCTTCGGGATCACCTTGTCCTTGATATCCCCGAGGACCTGCGGTACATTTACGTTTTTGATGGTATCGAGAACCGTTGTCTTCTGAACCTCTTTTTCTTTCTTAGCCATGAGACACCTCGTATTCCAAAACAGCCCGACGCTGACTTCTGCTGAGCGCCGGGCTGAATTATTTGGATTATTTTACAACGATGTTGACCAGTCGACCGGGAACATAGATTTCCTTGACGATCTGCTTGCCCTCGATGTGTGCAACGCAGCCTGCATCAGCCTTGGCGGCGGCGATGGCATCGGCGGCGGCGATATCGGCAGCGACGGTCAGGCGCGCACGGATCTTGCCGTTGATCTGTACTGCGATCTCAACGGTAGCTTCCACACACTTGCTCTCGTCGTACTCAGGCCACTTCTGCTCGGCAATGATCTTGCCGCAGTGAGCCTTGCGCCACAGCTCCTCTGTGATGTGGGGAGCAAAGGGGTTGAGCAGCTTCATGAAGATCTTGAACTCGGCGCGGTTGATGCTGCCGGAGGCTTCAATATCGTTGATGAGAGCCATCAGAGCGGCGATGGCGGTGTTGAACTTGAGGTTATCGATATCCTCGGAGACCTTCTTGATGGTCTTGTGGAAGGTGCTTTCCAGCTCGGGACGGATCTCGTCGCCCTTGGTGAGCTTGGCAAAGAGCGCCCAGGTTCTGTCCAGGAAGCGCTTGCAGCCGCGCACGGAGCTTTCCTGCCAGGGAGCAGCCTTCTCGAAGTCGCCGATGAACATCTCGTACATACGCATGGTGTCGGCACCATACTGGGCAACAACGTCGTCGGGATTGATGACGTTGCCGCGGGACTTGCTCATCTTGCCGCCGTCGGCAGCGAGGATCATGCCGTGGCTGGTACGCTTGGCGTAAGGCTCACAGGTGGGAACCACGCCGATGTCGTAGAGGAACTTGTGCCAGAAGCGGCTGTACAGCAGATGGAGGGTGGTGTGCTCCATGCCGCCGTTGTACCAGTCGATGGGAGTCCAATACTCAAGAGCTTCCTTGGATGCCAGAGCCTCGTCGTTGTGAGGATCGCAGTAGCGCAGGAAGTACCAGGAGGAACCCGCCCACTGGGGCATGGTGTCGGTCTCACGACGGGCAGGACCGCCGCACTTGGGGCAGGTGGTGTTGACCCAGTCGGTGATGTTGGCGAGGGGGGATTCGCCGTTGTCGGTGGGCTCATAGGAGTCCACGTCGGGGAGGGTCAGAGGAAGCTGATCCTCGGGCACGGGCACCCACTCGTTGCAGTGGTCGCACCAGACCAGAGGAATGGGCTCGCCCCAGTAGCGCTGACGGGAGAATACCCAGTCACGCAGCTTGAAGTTGACCTTCTGATGGCCTCTGCCCTGCTGGGTGAGGAACTCGATGATCTTTACCTTGGCTTCCTCAACAGACAGACCGTTGAGGAAATCGGAGTTGACCATGATGCCGGTCTCGCAGTCGGTGAAGGCTTCCTTTTCAACGTCGCCGCCCTTTACGACCTCGATGATGGGCAGGTTGAACTTCTTTGCAAACTCCCAGTCACGGGTGTCATGGGCAGGAACAGCCATGATGGCACCGGTGCCGTAGGAGATAAGTACATAGTCGGAGATGAAGATGGGGATCTCTTTTCCGTTGGTGGGGTTGATGGCGGACACGCCGTCCAGACGGACGCCGGTCTTGTTCTTTGCCATCTCGGTGCGCTCGAAGTCGGACTTGCGTGCGGCTTCTGCCTGATATGCCTTGACCTCGTCCATGTTCTTTATGAGGCCAGCCCACTTCTCCAGCACGGGATGCTCCGGGCTGATGACCATGTAGGTGGCACCGAACAGGGTGTCGGGACGGGTGGTGTATACGGTGAGCTTGTCGCCGGTGGTGGTGTCGAAATCGACCTCGGCACCGGTGGAGCGGCCGATCCAGTTCTTCTGCTGGGTCTTGACGCGCTCGATGTAGTCAAGTCCGTCCAGATCGTCGATGAGACGCTGGGCGTACTGGGTGATTCTGAGCATCCACTGGCTCTTGACCTTGCGCACGACCTCGCTGCCGCAGCGCTCGCAGCCGCCGTTGACGACCTCCTCGTTGGCAAGCACGCACTTGCAGGAGGTACACCAGTTGACTGCCATTTCCTTCTTGTAGGCAAGACCCTTTTCAAAGAGCTTGAGGAAGATCCACTGGGTCCACTTGTAGTAGCTGGGATCGGTGGTGTTGATCTCGCGGCTCCAGTCGAAGGACAGACCGAGCATACGCAGCTGGCTCTTGAAGCGGGCAACGTTCATCTCGGTGACCTTTGCGGGATGGATGTGGTTCTTGATGGCATAGTTCTCGGTGGGCAGACCGAAGGCATCCCAGCCCATTGGATACAGGACGTTGTAGCCTTCCATGCGCTTTTTACGGGAGACTATGTCAAGAGCGGTGTAGGGACGGGGATGACCCACATGCAGGCCGGCTCCGGAGGGATAAGGGAACTCGACCAGAGCGTAGAACTTGGGCTTGGAGAAATCATTGGGAGCGTGGAATACACCCTTCTCCTCCCAGATATCCTGCCATTTTTTCTCTATGGAGGTAAAGTCGTAGGATTTCATACTCTTTTCACTCACTTCTTCTTAATAATATCACAGCCCATGTAGGGACGAAGTGCCTCGGGGATGCGGATGGAACCATCCTCGTTCATGTTGTTCTCAAGGAACGCGATGAGCATTCTGGGGGG
>SVPO01000035.1 GCA_015065795.1 Oscillospiraceae bacterium
GAGCTGAGCCTGCCCAACCTGCGCGCCGAGCTTGCAGGCGGCAAGGTGACCGTCATCAACAAGACCACCGGCAAGACCTTCACCGCTCTGTGCGAGGTTTCCGACCGACAGAAGGACATCCTGCTGGCAGGCGGTCTGCTCAATTACACAAGAGAGACCGTTTCCAAGTAATCTACGGAACGATATTCCGAAATATTATATTTTTTCAACGGAGGAAAATCATCATGGATGAAAGACTTACCGCTGCGGTTGCGCAGTTTGAAAAGGTCATGGCCGCTCAGCTGGAGCGCGTTGACCGCATGAAGAACGACGGCGATTTCGTCGATTTCGAAAAACTGGACAAGATCATCATCGGTGTGTGCGGCGGCGACGGCATCGGTCCCGTCATCACCAACGAGGCTGCCCGTGTCACCGAGTATCTGCTTGCCGACGACGTTGCTGCCGGCAAGGTTGAGATCCGCTACATCGACGGTCTGACCATCGAAAACCGCGTTGCCTGCATGAAGGCCATTCCCGATGACGTTCTGGCTGAACTCAAGGAGTGCCACGTCATCCTCAAGGGTCCCACCACCACTCCCCGTGCCGGCGACCCCTGGCCCAACATCGAGAGCGCCAACGTCGCCATGAGAAAAGAGCTTGACCTGTTCGCCAACGTGCGTCCCGTCAAGGTTCCCGAGCAGGGCATCGACTGGACCTTCTTCCGCGAGAACACCGAGGGCGCCTACACTCTCGGCTCCTGCGGCTGCAACGTCAGCGAGGATCTGGCTGTCGACTTCACCGTCACCACCACTCAGGGCACCGAGCGCATCGCCCGTCTTGCCTATGAATACGCCCGCAAGAACAACAAGGGCCGCGTTTCCATCATCACCAAGGCAAACGTGGTAAAGACCACCGACGGCAAGTTCCTGCGTCTGTGTCAGGAGATCGGCAAGGAGTATCCCGAGATCGTCACCGACGACTGGTATATCGATATCACCACCGCCAAGCTCATCGACGAGAAGCGCCGCCGCGACTTCCGCGTGTTCATTCTGCCCAACCTGTACGGTGACATCATCACCGACGAGGCTGCAGAGTTCCAGGGCGGCGTCGGCACCGCCGGCAGCGCCAACTACGGCAAGCGCTACTCCATGTTCGAGGCTATCCACGGTTCCGCTCCCAGAATGATGGCTGAGGGCCGCGGCATTTACGCCGATCCCTGCTCCATGCTGCGCGCGACCGTCATGATGCTCTCCCACATCGGTCGTCAGGAGGCTGCCGACAAGCTGGAGCGCGCTCTTGACATCTGCATGTTCGAAGAAAAGAAGCTGACCATCACCGGCCGCGATACCGGCTGCACCTGTGAGGAATTCGGCAACTACGTCATGGAGACTGTGGAAGGTCTGAAATAATAATGGCTAAGCGTGAAAACATTTCCATGTCGGTCATACGCAGAGTGCCGCGGTACTACCGCTATCTCTCCGATATGCTTGCAAATGGAATAACCCGCATTTCCTCACGCGAGCTGGCTCAGCGTATGGGGCTTACAGCTTCGCAGATAAGACAGGATCTGAACTGCTTCGGCGGTTTCGGTCAGCAGGGCTACGGCTATGATGTGGAAAAGCTCTGCGAGGAGCTCAAGCACATCATGGGCATCGGCAACCGCTACGACGCGGTGCTGGTGGGCTGCGGCAACCTCGGTCGTGCCGTCGCCATCCATCTGCTCAACTCCTCCGACGCTTTCCGTCTGACCGCTGCCTTCGACAAAAACCCCATGCTCATCGGTGCCAGTATTCAGGGACTGCCCGTGCTGGATTCCGATCAGCTCAGCGACTTCTGCGCCGACCACAAGCCGGCGGCGGCTTTCCTGTGCATCCCCGACGACAGCGCCGAGGGCGTGGTGGAGACGCTGTACGCCTGCGGCGTGCGCTGCTTCTGGAACTTCAGTCACTATGACATTCCCATGTACTACCCCGACGCGGTAGTGGAGAATGTCCATCTGACCGACAGCCTGCTTACGCTGTGCTACCAGATCACCGACGCTCTGGAAAACGCTCAATAAACACACAAAAACGAGGCAACGGCGAAAGCCGTTACCTCGTTTGGTTTGTTGACAGTTAATTTTTCTTTCTGCATTATAATGCAGTTGTCCTCGTCGATCTCCCTGAAGGACGAGACAGGCTCTTTTACTCGTGATGCTCTCCCGGCAAACTGTATCAGTAGCTGTAGATATCCAGCGGTGAAGTTGCCTGCTCGACATCGGTGACAGCATCGATAAAGCTGAGCGCCGCGCCGGTGCCCTGCACCACGCACAGCTGAGGCTCAAATGCCAGCAGCACGCGCAGCTTGGTCTTTTTTGCAAGAAGCTTGTCCATGCCGTAGAGCATGGAACCGCCGCCGGTGAGGATCATACCCTTTTCGTAAAGGTCGCCGATCAGCTCGGGCGGCGTACGCTCAAGCACACCCTGCACAGCGCGGCAGATGAGTATTGCCGGTTCCTCCATGGCTTCCAGAAGCTCGTCGGAGGTGATTTCTATCTGACGGGGCATACCCGTGGTGGCATCTCTGCCCTTGACGATGCCCGTAAGCAGACGGTCACGGGGATAGACGCAGCCGATCTCTTTTTTGATATTCTCCGCTGTGCGCGGACCGATGAGCAGGTTGTGCGCCTGCTTGATCTGCTTGACAATGGCGGCATCAAAGGCGTTGCCTGCCACTTTGATGGAGTCTGCTACAGCCAGACCGTTGAGGCACATGACGCCGATGTCGGTGGTGCCTCCGCCGATGTCACACACCATGCTGCCGTAGGGCTGAGCGATGTTCAGCTCGGCGCCCAGCGCGGCTGCGATGGCTTCATCTATGAGGCACACCTTTCGGGCACCCGCGGCACGCAGTGCATCGACCACGGCGCGCTTTTCCACCTCGGTAACACCGATGGGAACGCACACTACGACACGGGGCATGATCATCCTGTTGCCGCACACCATTTTGACGAAGGTGGTCATCATGGCTTCGGTCAGCTCGTAATTGGAAATGACTCCGTCACGCAGCGGATAGACCGCGGCGATACGATCGGAGGTTCGCCCCAGCATTCTGTACGCCTCGCTGCCAATGGCGAGGATATCATCTGTATCGCGGTCCACCGCGACCACCGCCGGCTCGTTGAGGACGATGCCTCTGCCGGGGGTAAAAATCTTTACGGCAGATGTGCCAAGATCAATGCCCACATCAATGCCTACATCAAGATTAGACAACGCTTTGCTCCCTTGCTTTTATCTTGTCGAAACAGAGTTTCGCTCTTTATCCTAATAATTTAGTATACATAATCGTGAATGATATGTCAATGGCAGAAGGATGATCCCAATGAATAAAAAAACTCAGTGTGCCGCTGTTGTGGAGCGGCTGAAGGAGCTTTATCCCGACGCGGTGTGCTCCCTTGTTGAGCGCGATCCGCTGCGGCTGCTCATCGCAGTGCGGCTGTCGGCTCAGTGCACCGACGCCCGGGTCAATCTGGTTACTCCGGTGCTGTTTGAGCGCTTCCCCACTCTTGAGGATCTTTGCTCCGCGTCTGTGGAGGACATCGAGGAGATCATCAGAACCTGCGGACTTTTCCACACAAAGGCTAAGGACATCAGCGGAATGTGCCTGATGATCCGCGACCGCTTCGGCGGCGTTGTGCCCGACAACATGGACGATCTGCTGTCCCTGCCCGGAGTGGGGCGCAAGACGGCAAATCTGGTTCTGGGCGATATCTACGGTCAGCCGGCAATCGTTACAGACACCCACTGCATTCGCATATCCGGCAGACTGGGACTGGTGGATTCAAAGGATCCGCTGAAGGTGGAAAAACAGCTGCGCGCCATCGTGGAACCATCCGAGGGAAACAACCTCTGCCATCGCTTCGTGCTGTTCGGGCGCGACGTATGCACCGCGCGCTCCCCCAAATGCGGCGAATGTACACTCGCGGACATCTGCCCGTCAGCGATAAAGTAAAACTATGATAATTCGTGCCTGATTCAGTCGGGCGTTAACCAATAATATCACTTCTTTTATTCTCACTCTAACTTACGGAGGCATCATGGCTCTTTTAACCGTACAGAACGTCTCGCTGTGGTTTGGCGAGCGCGAAATAATGAGCGGCGTGAATTTCGGCGTGGAGGAAAAGACCCGCATCGCCCTTATCGGCGTGAACGGCTGCGGAAAGACCTCCCTTTTCAGGATGATCACCGGCGAACTGCAGCCCGACGAGGGCGATATCATCACCTCGCGGAACACCACCATCGGCTACATGGAGCAGATGACCCTGCGCGGAAATCTGAGCGTGTATGACGAAGCTCTGACCGTATTCGCTCCGCTGATGAAGCTGGAGGAACAGCTGGAACAGCTTCACGACGAAGTGGAGCGCAGCGGCGGCGACGCGGCACTCATCGAAAAGCAGCAGCGTCTTTCCGAAAGCTTCAACGACGGCGGCGGTCTGACCTATCGTGCTCGAACCCGCTCGGCGCTGCTGGGTCTTGGCTTTGATGAGCAGCAGCTCAGTCAGTCGGTGGACACCCTCAGCGGCGGTCAGCGCTCCAAGGTGCAGCTGTGCAAGCTGCTGCTCTCCGGCGCGAATCTGATGCTGCTGGACGAGCCCACCAACCATCTGGATATCGCTTCCACTCGCTGGCTGGAGGAGTATCTGCTCAGCTCAGGCAGCGCGTATATCGTTATCTCCCATGACCGCTACTTCCTTGACCGTGTCACAGGTACCACCCTTGAGCTGGAAAACCGCAGGCTCACCATCTACGACGGCAACTACAGCCGCTACCTTGAACTGAAGATGGAAAACCGCGAGATCGCCCAGCGTCACTACGAGAACACCCAGCGCGAAATGAAGCGTATTCAGGGCATAATCGACCAGCAGAAGCGCTGGAATCAGGCGCACAACTACGTCACCGCCGCCAGCAAGCAGAAGCAGCTTGACCGTCTTGCCGCCACGCTTGTAAAGGTGGATAACCTGCCAAAGGAAATCAGCTTCCGCTTTTCCGTGCGTGAAAGCAGCGCCAGCGAAGTGCTGACTGCCGACCGTTTAGCGCTCAGCTACGGCGACAAACACATTTTCTCCGAGCTGAGCCTGCGCATAATGAAGCAGGAGCGCGTGTTCCTCATCGGCTCCAACGGCTGCGGAAAAAGCTCGCTGCTGAAGGTGCTTGCTTCCGTGCAGCCCGGCAACCGCGGCAGCTTTACACTTGGTCCGGGCATTGACATCGGATATTTTGACCAGACCCTCAGCGGACTGCATCCCGAAAAGACGGTCATCAACGAAATCTGGGACAGATATCCCCGAATGACCGAGACCGAGGTGCGCAGTTCTCTTGCGCTGTTCCTGTTCCGCGGCGATGATGTATTCAGGCAGGTCAAGCTGCTCAGCGGCGGCGAGAAGGCACGTCTTGCCATGCTCAACCTGATGCTCTCCAAGGCAAATCTCCTGCTGCTGGACGAGCCCACAAACCATCTTGATATCGCCTCACGCGAGGCTATCGAGCAGGCGCTGCTGGAATACGAGGGCACATTGTTTATCGTTTCCCACGACCGCTATTTTATCAACCGGCTTGCCGACCGTCTTTATTATATGGACGAGAACGGCATCACCGAATACATGGGCAACTACGACGACTTTGAGGAGCGGCGGCCTGCTGTGGAGACGGTAAAGCCGCAGCAGAAGCAAAAGAGCGCCGGAGCCAATGAATACAAGCTGCGCAAGGAGCGCGAATCTGCCGCACGCAAGCGCAAGACACAGATAGAGCGCACCGAGGCGGAACTGGAACGCATCGCAGAGGAAATGGAGCAGGTCAACGCAGAGCTATCCCTTCCTGAGACCGCCTCCAGCTACGAACGCGTGCTTGAGCTGACCGAAAAGCTCAATGCGCTGACCGAGCGCGAGAGCGAGCTGTACACCCTGCTGGAGGAGCTGTGTGATGAACAGGATTGATAAGGCTATGACTTTCTATATGACCACGCTGGGCTGCAAGGTCAACCAGCATGAATCACAGCTGATGGCTCAGCAGCTGCGCGCGCTGGGAATGGAGCAGCAGACTGCTTCGGCAGGTGCTGATGTTATTGTGATCAACAGCTGCTCGGTGACATCCACCGCCGACCAGAAGACCCGGCAGATGCTCCACCGCCTGCGCAGAGAGAATCCCGAGGCGGTGATATGCGTTTCCGGCTGCGTGCCTCAGGCGTGCCCTGACAAGGTCGCGACGCTGGGCGACGCCGACATCATCATCGGCAACGCCAACCGCGAGGTGCTGCCCGGTCATATATTGCGTTTTCTTGAGCAGCGCGCCCCCATCGTCGACATCGTCCCCCACACGGAAAAATCCGGACTGGACGGCGGCATTGTGGACTTTGGCGAGCGTTCGCGCGCATATATAAAGATAGAGGACGGCTGCAATCGCTTCTGCGCCTACTGCATCATCCCCTACGCCCGTGGTCGGGTGCGCAGCCGTGCCGTGGAGGATATCCGAAAGGAATCGCAGGCTCTGTCCGATGCCGGCTACCGCGAGGCGGTGCTGGTGGGAATCAACCTTTCCGCCTACGGACAGGACTGCGGCCGCTCCCTTGCCGATGCGGTGAAAGCCGTGGCTTCGGTGGAGGGCATCGAGCGCATACGTCTTGGCTCGGTGGAGCCTGACCTGCTCACTCCCGAGCTGCTCGAATGTCTTGCGGAGGAGAAGAAATTCTGTCCTCAGTTCCATATGTCCATTCAGAGCGGATGCGACGCCACTCTTGAGCGTATGCGCAGAAAGTACGACACCGCCGATTACACCCGTCTGGTGGAGACTATCCGCGCGCGTTTTGACAACCCGTCCATCACCACCGACATCATGGTAGGCTTTCCCGGGGAGACCGACGATGAGTTCGCCGCTTCCCTCGCCTATTTCGAACAGGTTGGCTTTGCCCGCGCTCACTGCTTTATCTACTCACGTCGCGAGGGAACTGTGGCGGCGCAGATGCCCGATCAGGTACGTCCCGAGATACAGAACGCCCGTGCAGCTCAGCTGCGCGATGCCGCCGAAGCCGCTGCCGACAGCTTCCTGCAGTCTCAGATGGGCACCATCGCGTCGGTGCTGGCGGAGCGTCAGCGCGAGGACGGAATGTGGGAGGGTTACTCCTGCAACTACACCCCTGTGCGTTTCTACGGGAACGTGGAGCGCGGACAGATCGTGGATGTGCGCCTTACCGGAATCCGCGACGGAGCCTGCATCGGCGAGGTAATTTACTGATCACCACCGAAAGGAGAGCGTCTATGAACACCGGAAGGATCGCCGCAGCCGGTATACTCGCCGCGCTGGCTCTGATACTGGGCTGGATCGACAGCATGATACCGCTCAGCGCAACTGTGCCCGGACTGAGGCTGGGGCTTGCCAATCTTGCAGTGGTCATTGCGCTTTTCAGGCTTGGAATACGCCATGCAGCTGCGGTTTCCGCCACGAAGGTGCTGCTTTCGGCATTGCTGTTCGGCAGCGTGTCGGGGCTGATGTACTCCGCCGCAGGAGCGGCAGTCAGTCTGACGGTCATGGTTCTCCTGAGCCGCTCATCCTCTTTCAGCCCGGTGGGCGTGAGCGCCGCAGGAGGTGCCGCGCACATCGCCGCTCAGTTTGCGGTGGCTGCTTTTCTGACTTCCACGCCTGCGCTGCTGCGTCTTATGCCGCCGCTGCTGGCTATCGGAACCCTCACCGGCGCCGCGCTGGGACTGACCGCGCTTCTTGTGATGAAGCGCATCCCCGGTCAGCTGCCAGAATCACCAAAAATCTCCTGAGGAGTTGGGCATTATGAGAAGGAAGCCGTTTATCCGCGCCGTTTCAATCGCAATTACGGCAATTCTCGCGGTTTCTGTTTTGTTCGGCTGCTCCGGGCAATCGATGAAGGAGCAGGAGCGCACTTCGTTTTTGTTCGATACAATAATATCTATTAAGTTGCGGTGCGATAATGATGCAGAATCGGTGCTCGACGACGTTTTTTCCCTGTGCGAACACTACAACAGCCTCTTTGATCGATACGATCCCGAAAGCGACATATATCGCATCAATCACTCGGAAGGACTTCCCTGTGAGGTAAACCCCGAGACAGCAGAGATGCTTTCTGCCGCACTTGACTACTCACGGTTGTCCGGCGGACGGTATGATATTTCATGCGGAAGCGTGACAATACTCTGGGATTTTACGTCGGACGTTCCCCTTCTCCCCGATCCTTCGGCTCTTGAGAGTGCCCTTGAAACCGTCGGCTTTGAAAACGTGATCATCGACGGCTGCACCGTAACGGTACCGCAGGGAACCGAGCTTGATCCCGGAGGAATCGCCAAAGGATTCATCGCCGATAAGGCGGCGGACTTCATCCGCTCCGCCGGCGTTGAGAGCGCGGTTATCAACCTCGGCGGAAACGTCTGCGTCGTGGGCGACAAGGATGGGCAGCCATTCAAGGTAGGCATACAGTCACCATTTGAAAGCGGCAGCATCGGATACGTCAGCGTCACCGACTGCTCGGTGGTGACCGCAGGATCATATCAGCGCTGTTTTGAGCTTGACGGCACGCTGTATCACCACATTCTTGACCTGACGGACGGTATGCCTTCACGCTCGGGAGTGGCTTCGGTGACCATCATTTCCCGTTCATCCGCGCAGGCGGATGCCCTTGCCACCGCCTGCTTTATCATGGGCGTTGAGGATGGAATGACGCTTATCGATTCGCTCGAGGGCGTGGAAGCGATATTCGTGACTGAGGACGGAGAAGTCTGCATGACCGACGGCGCACGCGCTGTCACTGCTTTATACTGAATCAGAGGCATAAAAAAGCCGCCGGACCGTAAAAGGTTCGGCGGCTTGATTCTGTCTTGTCAGGAGAAAAACTCATCGATGGTGCATCTGAAAATCTTTGAGAAGGACATAAGCTCCATGTCGGACACTCCGCGTTTGCCCATCTCAATTTTTGAAATCGTTGACGGAGTCATGCTGTGTCCCATTCCGTTAATCATGTCAACGATTGACTTTTGCGATATGTGCAGACCCTCACGCATCTCCTTGATTTTTCTGCCGGTGATGTTTTTCATTCCCCATTCTTCTGCCATTCTGCTCTCTCCTTTGAATAATTCGTACCCATCACAAAAAACGACATACACTGTCAGCAATACTGTCCTGCGGAAAACACACAAAAGACTATGGATATAATAGCACACTGCCCCTTGGTAGTCAATACAAAACTTCTTTCGACTGTATTTTTGCGCAGTGCATTGTATTATTCCGCAAATCGTGGAGAAAACAGAAACAAAGCGCAGTTTTCAGATCAAACAAGTCGGCGCAGGTCAGGAATCATTCTCCCGAACCCACGCCGACACTGTTTCTGAGGGTTATTCAGTTGCTTCGATCGCTTCAGCTGGAGCGTTGACCGGCTCCTTGAAATACTTTCTGCCAATGAGCAGAGTGACAGCGCCGGCAAAGAACAGCAGGATTATACTCAGGATACCCAGCGAAGCACGACCGGTCATGCTGTACACCAGAGAGTACATAGCCGGACCGATAACGCAGGAGAACTTGCCGAAGATGTCCATGAAGCCGAAATACTCGTTGGAGCGCTCGGGAGGAATGATCTGTCCGAAGTAGGAACGGGACAGAGCCTGAATTCCGCCCTGAACGGTACCGACCAGTGTCGCAAGGATCCAGAACAGCATATTGGATATTGACAGTGCATTCTCGTATCCGCTGACATCGGAGTAGCTCTCGAGGGTTTCTGCGAGAGTGGGAATGACATTCTCCTCCACAGCCTTGGTCACTGCCTCGCTGTAGAGCGGCTGACCGTTTTCGTCGTAAAGCACGCCGGCTGCCTTGGCGATGAACGCGGCGGCACGGGAGCTGGAGCCGTCTTCCTCGGTGCCGGTGTTGGGCAGCACGGAGGCAGCAAGCTCGGCAAAGTGACCCTCAACGGTGTTGTCGGGATCGGTATCTGCCATCAGTGCATCAAAAGCAGCCTTGTCCTCCTCGGAATCAAAGGCAACCTCGGAGATGGACTGGGAGAAAGAAGTCTCGAGGGCATCCTCGAAAGGCATTGCCTTGCGCTCAAGATTGACACCCATGGCAAAGCCGAGGATAGTGATGATGAAGTAGATGCAGACGGCGACGGAGATCATCCTGATGGCACCCACTTTGCGTCCCAGATTACCGAAAATGATGGAGAAGGGAACGGCAACGATCTGAGTGACCAGCAGAGCAAGAACCATGCCGATGGTGTCAAGACCAAGGCTGGAACCGTAGTTGGTGGCAAGGCTGATGATGGTGTCAACACCGTCGATATAGAAGAAGTAAGCCAGAATGAAGCAGAGGATGCGCTTGTCCTTGCAGATACTCAGGAAAGTGCGCTTCATGTTGCCGAAAGCGTCCCTGACCAGGCTGGCAGGCTTTTCTTCCACATAATAGACCTGCTTGACATTCTTGAGGAAGGGGATGCTGAAAATCGCCCACCAGATAACAACCAGCAGGATGGACAGCTTGTAGGACATGATATCCGCAGGAACGGAAGCTGCCAGCGTGGGGAACGTTGCTGCATACCAGTTGGCAACGGGATCAAGAGTGGCGGCAAATACGATAGCGATGGAGAAGATGAAGGGAATGGTGCTGCCGCCGATGTAGCCCATGGCAAAGCCCCATGCGGACAGTCTGTCCATGCGCTGCGGCTTGGTTACGTCGGTGAGGAAGGAGTCGTAGAACAGACATGAGCCGGAAAAACCTATGCGCGAAATAATCAGACCGATGAGCATGATCTGCCAGGAGCCGAAGATCGCCATGACCAGAGTAAAGACCAGTCCGATAACAAGGAACGTGGAGAACAGCTTTTTCTTCACGCCCTTGAAGTCGCCCATTGCGCCAAGCATGGGAGCGAGGACAGCCACGAGGAGGTTAGCGATGGACACGGCGTAGCCGTATATCTGATTGCCCTGTTCGGTGGCTACAGCGGCAAAGTAGATCGGGAAGATCGCCGCCATGATGTTGGTCGCGTAGATGGAGTTTGCCCAGTCGTACATTATCCACGACTTTTCGGTTTTGGTGAATTTCTTTTCCGCCTTGAGCTGCTTTTTAGCAAGTCGGGCTTCAGCCTTCAAGGCTTTTGCTTCTGCATTTGCCATTTTGTTGCTCCTTTTCTTTTTTTCTGTTCAAGAAACTGCCGGAAAACGCTTTTGTATGTCAGGGAGAGACCACGCTGCCACCGTCTCTCCCGTCACATCGAAAGGAACGCTCCTTACCTGCTGTGCGGTGTTATCCGAAAGCAGGATTTGCTTATGTTATTCCGTCTGTGCGGTATCGGCAGGAACTGCCTCATCTGCCGCTGCAGCGATCTCCTCGCCGCTTTCGGCTTCGGCTGCCTCCTCCGGCTCAGCGGTCAGCTCGTCCTGAATCTCAGACTGCTCGTTTTCCGCGTCCCACTCGGCAACCAGTTCTTTTGCTCGGGCGATGACCTTTTCCGAAAGATTTTCCGGATCAGCCGCACTGCCTCCCGGCTTGACGCCGAGCTTTTTCAGCGCATCGGCAATTCCGGCAAGGAACGCTTCCGGATTGCGGTAATACTCGGAGGCACGCAGACGCACAAAGCGCCATCCCAGACGCTCAAGCACCGACTGCTTGTTGAGCTCGTCCACGATGATATCGTGATCGTACTTGCCGTCGCCGTCGGTTTCGATCGCCACACGGCCGTTTTCACCCTCGCAGGTGAGGGCAACGGTGTAGTTGCCCACCATCTGACGGGCGGTCATTCTGTAGCCCAGCCCGGCAAGATAATCGCTGACCGCGGTCTCCATGGTGCTGAGCTCGGCAGGAGTATGGCGGTAGAGCGCCTTGGCGGTGGATTCGGGGTCGGCGGCGTGACGGATCAGCTTGAGGCGGATATCGTCGCTCTTGAGGTCGTTCTCCGGATCAAGGGAATGGATGACCCACATCTGATCCTTGGCGCGGCTGGCGGCGACGTTGTAGCGCTTGGCGTACATTTCGTTGTAGCCCTCGCGGCGGACGGCGAGGGTCTTGCCGTCACCCTTGCTGCTGTCAACCAGAGAGATGAAGATAACGTCGCGTTCATCACCCTGGAAGTATGAGGGATTGCCGCAGAGGATCTTTCGCTTCTGATATTCCGATTCGGTCAGCTTGGCGCGCAGCAGACGGTCGATGACCACAGCCTGCTCGTCACCCAGCATGGTGATGACACCGAAGGTGGATTTCTTGTACTCGGGCAGCTCGGTGCACGCCTTGATGAGCGCGGCGGTGAACTGAGCCTCACGGCGGTTGATCTTGCGGCTTGCAAGTCCCTCCTCGACCCTGAAGGCTACAGTCGCCGGACGCAGGCGGATGCTGCTGGAATCACGCAGCGGACGGACAATGCCGTTGTAGGTGTGATAGTTGGAGAAATTGATGATATCATCGGCGCAGCGGAAGTGCTCCTTGAGGGTGATGGGCTCGTAGTTTGCCTTACCCAGATCGTATACCGACACCAGCTCGTCGTACATGGAGCTTGCAGGGATCTCGCTGAGGAACTCCTGACGCAGCTTGGCGGTGGTCTCCACGTCCATACCGATGGGCGTTGGGCTGACCTGCTTGTCGTCGCCCACCACGATGACCTTCTTGGCGATGTAGAGGGCGATCAGGGCGGTCAGATCCGCCTGACTGGCTTCGTCGATGATGAGTACGTCGAATTTATCGTCAGAGGGCTCGAAGAACTCGGCAACCGAGCTGATGGGCATGATCCACACGGGAACGGCACGGCGGCAGTTCTTCATGGCGGTGCGCAGATTGCCCGACGCGAGGAGCTGTTCGGCGCGCTTGCCTGTGCCCTTGCCGATGCGCTTGACCAGCTCCGCCCATTCGGTGAGGGCACGGCGCTTGTTGCTGTCGCGCATGGTGTTGAGCTGCGCGCTCCACGCACGCTTTGCGATAAGCTCACGGGTAAGTCCCGACAGTCTGCCGTTGAGCTGCTCTATGCGCTGCTGAACGTCCGCCACAGCCACACGGCTGCGGATATCCAGCTCGCCGCGCAGCTGACAGCGCAGCCACTGGGCTTCCAGATCTCCGGGAAGCTCTCCTGCTCCGTTGACGCCCTCACGGGCAGCGATCTGATCTGCCCAGAGAGGACATACTGCGTGCAGCTTCTCGATGAGCTCCACACGATGAGCATAGCTCTCGCGCTTCATGCAGATGCGGTCGTAATCGTCGTAGGCTTCGGTATAGCCGATGTTGTCGCGGTTGACAACGGCGTTGCGAATGGCTCTGAGCTCGGGATAATCCTCGGTGTAGGGCAGCAGGGCTTTTTCCAGAGCATCCAGCTGAGCCAGACACTCGCTGCGGTCGCCGCGCAGGTATTCGCCCTGCACAACGTCCGCCATGCCCTGTTCAAGTGCGCAGCGGATAGCCTTGATCTCGCCCTCCATGCGCACTTCCATGGGCAGCTTTTCAAAATAGCGGTCGAGATTGAAGCCCATGGAGGTCAGCTGAGCCGCCAGCGGCTGCCACACGGCAGGATACCATTTTGCCCACGCGGACACCACGGGCCAGGCAAGAGCCGCCTGCTCCTCGGGGGTATCTCCGCCGATCGCCGGACCGCCGATGCTCTCAACAGCGCTCTGCCAGCGCTTTTTGAGCATCTGTCTGCCCAGCAGCAGGTGGTGGTAGCGCATGACGGTGTACAGCTCGGTTCGGGTGTCGCACTTTTCGCCGTTGATGATGCAGCGGTCGAGCACCTGCTTCCATCTGGGATGCAGGGCTATGGTCAGCCAGTTGATCTTTTCGCTTTCCACTTCATTATAAATTTCGTGAAGCAGGGCGTCGGTCTCCTCGCTGATGATGTTTTCGGGTATGGTTGGCTGAGTGTCTGCCAGCTCAAGCTTGAGCTCGGCGGCAAGGGCACGCAGGTTCGGAACAGCGGCATCGATGGTCTCAAAGAGTCCGCCGCCCGGAGTGCCCACAACGCCCGACTGGGCAAGTCTGAGCTTCCATTCCTCTGCGCCGGTAAGGGCTTCGCCCTGTCTGCGCAGCTCGGCGGCAAGATCGTTGACCTGCGCTGCGTCGCGCTGAACGTCGGAGCGCCAGTAATCAAGCCCGTCAGTGGTGAGGGTCTCGTCGGTCTGAAGCACGATGGCGCACCTGCGCGTGAAATCCTTGGGCGCAGGCAGACTGTCCGCTCCGGGAGCTCCGCTGGTGAGCAGAGCCTCCTCGTGGGCTGTCAGGGAAGTATTGGTAGAGAACAGAACCTTAAGCTCCGATTCAAACAGCGGAAGCTTTGTTCCGGCTGCCACGGCGTCGGGAATGAACTCGGCGTCGACAGCCTGCGACAAAAGCATTGCCGCTTCCTTGGGCGAATATTCACCCGAGCCGGTATTGATGGGCTTGTATTCAAGTTCCACGAGTTCCACCAGCTCACGCTTCGCGGCGGTCATCTCCTCGATGACGGCGGTGCGGTCCTTTGCGATGCGGTCGGCTTCCTGAGCGAGAGTCTCGGGATTGTCGGTGGTCATGCACTCGTTGATCTTCTGAAGGGATTCTTCCAGCTGCTTGCGGTTGTCATCAAGAACGCTGACACACAGCGGACGGATGGGCTCGCTGATCTTGTCGCGAAGGACATCCAGAGCCTTGGAGGTCTGGCTGGACACCAGTACACTCTGGCCTCTGGCAAGAAGATCACCGATTATATTGGATATGGTGTGGGTCTTGCCGGTGCCCGGAGGACCCTGAACCAGAACCGCGGAATTGGCGGCAATCTTTTTGGCGATGAGCAGCTGTTCGCGGTTGGCTGCTTTTTCCAGCAGGACATCGGCGGAAATGCCGTTGACCTCCATGGCATCGCCGCCCACTGTGACCTCGGCGGTCTCGGCGGCATCGTGATCGCCAATGATGCTCAGCAGCGAGGGCGACAGCTCGGGAGAAACATCGATATCGTCGATGATCTTATCCAGCATGGCGCTGTAGCCCGACGCGCGCAGGCGTGTGAACAGCACCGCGCCGCGGCGGACGGTGAACTTTGCGCCGCTCTTTTTGCCCTCTGCCACGAACTCGCAGTCGGAGGATATCTCGTTGCAGAAGGAGGTCATCAGCTCGTCAAAGCGAGCCACCTCAAAGGGATGTATCAGCTCCTGCTCGATGCGTGCCGAATAATCGGAAAGGCAGGCGCACTCAAGCCCGGGGATGGAGCGAAGCAGCTTGGAATAAAGGATGGGGTTTGCGTCGCTGTCGCTGATGGTGAAACAGGGAACGTTGGCGTTGAACACCAGCGAAACACGCTCGATGACCACCGGATGGCACACCTTGGTGCCGTCCTCCAGAACGGTCTCGAAAATACCGTCGCCTATCATCAGCTCAAGGCGGTCCTTTTCGCGCTCAAGCTCGGAATGAAGCTCGTACAGGCGGTCGTAGATGCGGCGGACGTTGTACGCAGGCATTGCCTCCGTGACCCATTCCTCACGCTGGGCACGCCATGTTTCCAGATCGCTCACGCGCAGGGAAACATCGGCAAAAAGCTCGGTTTTTGTGGCAGCGGGATCCTCCGGTGAAGGATATTCGTGCTTATCCACCGGAGTGAGCTTCTGGGTGGGATTGTCCCATCCGCGCTCGATCCAGCCGATGAGAGAACGTGGCATTTCCGGACAGGGAGGGACCTCCGCCTTGCCCACCGACAGAATGAGATCGGTCAGCGGCTCATCGGGATTCTCACGGAAGCTGGGCTTGTCGGTCAGCTCGTGCTCCGGAACGGCGTACAGCGGCAGATTGAATGAATAGTCATCCCATCGCTGCACAAGACCGTATCGCTGCTCGGTCAGCGCCCTGATATAGGAAAATAACTGCTTAAGATTTCGTCTTTGCTTGTCTATCAAGATTTACACCTCAGATCGGATTTTTGGGTATGATGGATGATCGCGGATCAGTTCTGCTTTCTGCCGCCGATGTATGAGCCCGAATCGTTTCCGGTGAGTGCATCCTCATCGGGAGCGCCGATGTACGGGCTCTGCCGGGAATCGTCGGTCTCGCTCTCGTCGGTAAAGTGGATATCGCCGATGCTGTTATCCTTCTCGACGGCTTCTTCGTCTGCTTCCTCATCGGATTCCTCCAGAGCAGCCAGTTTTTCCTTGGCTCGCATACGCACGATGAACAGAGCGGAAGCGGTAGCAACGATCAGCAGACCGAGGATAACGAACACCAGCGGAGTGAAATTGAACTCCGCCTTGTCGGAAACCTCCAGCGCGCCCATTGCTTCCAGCAGCTTCTGGTAGGCGGCGTCCGCGGCTTCCTGACCGGAATCGGTGCGCGAAAGCTCTATAGCTTCGTCCAGAGCCTCGTTGAACACCAGCTTGCTTTCCTTGCTGAAGCCATCAACGTCCATGCGCTCGCACTGGGCGATAAGACGGTCAAGATTGGTGAAGTCCGCGCGCTTTACAAGCTCGGCGACCAGCTGCTCCAGTGCTCTGCGGCTGTTGTCCACAGACTCCTGAGTGCTTGCAGGATCATCGAGGCAGCTTTCCAGTGCAGCGATGCCTTCCTCAACGCGATTCCACGAGCTTTCGGTATACAGCTCGCTGTCGTATTCCCTGATCCTGCCGATAAGCTCACGGGAAAGGGTGCCGTCTCCTCTGGATTCGAGCCCCTCAAGAGCGGTGAGCAGCTGACCTGCCGCAGACTCGATCTGAGCCTGAGGAGCCTCAACTGTAATGAGGTTCTGGAGTTCGTTGGCAGCCTTCTCGGCGACGCTCCAGGAAGCAGGAGTGAAATCCTGAGGGTTCATGCCCTTCCATGTATCGAGCAGAGTGAAGGGAGTTGTGTTGATATTGGTTATCTGAACCAGCTGCTCGGTGCGGTTGCCCACCTTATCCACGGCAACGATAAGGTAATCATCATTGCGGAAGGCGGTGAAGGAGGAAGCATAAACGCCGGCGTAGATGCCGTTGACCGTTACGGTTTCCAGCCAGTAGTTATCCTTGACATTGAAGGTCACGATCACGCGGTTTCCCGTAACAGCCGTTTCCGACAGCTTGAGATTTTCCACCACAGGAGGAGTGATGTCCACCACAAAGCCCTCCGAGGAGACCGAAGCCGAGCAGTTGCCCACAGCATCAACGGCACGGGCATGGACATATCCGCAGAAGTCGCCGGGGATGACCGGCTTCTTTTCCGGGTCATAGGTCAGCCATTTGTCTTCGGCTACCGATTCGGTGCCGCTGACCGCCTGATACTGATATGTCTTCACTCCGCTTTCGGCATCTGCCGCGCCGTCAACGGTAACGGTCACTTCGGAGCCGTAATACTTGCTGAAGGCACCGGTTTCGGCGATCACAGGAGTGCCTGCAGCCGACACCTTGACCGACAGCTTGGTGACGTCGGGAGCGGTGGTATCGAAATTGTTTACATCCAGCACCACGGGCTCAGATGTGTTGCCCGCGACGTCAACCGACCGTGCGTATACTGCGGTACGGGAGGTGACACTGATGGCGTCGGTGTACTCAGACCATGCTCCCTCGGCACCGAGACGATACTCAAGGCGCAGCAGTCCGCTCTGGGCATCCTCACCGCCGGACAGGGTGACCGTGACGGGATCCTTTGTCCATTCGGTATTGGATGACTGAAGCGCAGGAGCGGTGGGTGCATCGGTATCTATGCAGGTGATCTCCCCCGAAGCGGCGGTGATCTTTACTCCGTCGGCCGAAAAGACCGCAGCCTCCACCTTCATGTTGGCTTCCACCTCAAAGGGCGCGGAATAATCCATCCACTGGACGTTGGGGTCGGCATCCGCCTCGGAGACAGTACCCTTGTACACTCTCCAGCGGATGACCTCGGTCTGGCTCAGCGTGCCGCCCTCGGTCACGACGGTGACGGTGACCGGCTTGTTGGTGGGCAGATTTTCGTGCTCGAGGCGGATCGTACCTGCAAAGACAGGAATCGGTTCGGAAGGCTGAGCAGGTTCAGTGACCGTCGGCTGAGTTCCGGCTTCAGCATCGGGTGTTTCCGACTCGGCGGAAGCAGCGGCAGTGAAAAAACAGCAGCAAAGCGCCGCAAGCATCAGAGAAATCAATTTTTTCATTATTTCAGGACCTCCTGCAGTTCGATTATTCAGTCGGCACATTGGCATCGCTGCCGGAGGCAGCTGCCATTATTTATTGTATAATAGCATATTGGAATGTCCTTTGTACAGTATTTTGATAAAATACGCACAAAAAAATATCGTCCGATCTTCGGATTCCCAACCATTACTTATCTGTAACCTAAAAATGAATTTTCATGGTTGAAAAAAGCATTCCGATGCTTTATAATACCGTATGATTGCATCAATTTGTTACCCAAAACACAATTATTAGGAGGCTGTGCAAATGTCTGAATTTTTGAGTTTCATCACTAATGGTGTAATGGCTCTGGACTGGAAGATTCTGGTCATGTGGGCCATCGGTGCTCTGCTTATCTTCCTTGCCATCAAGAAGGATATGGAGCCTGCTCTGCTCCTTCCCATGGGCTTCGGCGCAATTCTCGTCAACATCCCCATGAGTGGTGCTGTAGAAACCACCGAGACCGGCGTTCAGGGTATTCTCCAGTGGCTGTTTGATGTGGGTATCGCCGCATCCGAAGCCATGCCCCTGCTTCTGTTCATCGGCATCGGCGCCATGATCGACTTCGGCCCCCTGCTTTCCAACCCCGCGCTTCTGCTGTTCGGCGCCGCCGCACAGTTCGGTATTTTCATGACCATCACTCTGGCAACCATTATCGCTCCCGTTTTTGGCTTCGACATGGCTGACGCCGCTTCCATCGGCATCATCGGCGCCGCTGACGGCCCCACCTCCATCCTTGTTTCTCAGGTGCTTGGAAGCAAATACGTCGGCGCAATAGCAGTTGCCGCATATTCCTACATGGCTCTGGTACCCATTGTACAGCCCTTCGCCATCAAGCTGGTCACCACCAAGAAGGAACGCACCATCCACATGAAGTACAGCCCTGCTTCCGTTTCCAAGACCACCCGAATCATCTTCCCCATCGCCGTTACCATCATCGCCGGTCTGGTCGCTCCCGACTCCGTTGCTCTGGTCGGCTGCCTGATGTTCGGTAACCTGATCCGTGAATGCGGCAACCTTGACAGTCTCTCTCAGACCGCTTCCACCGCCTTCAGCAACATCATCACTCTGCTGCTGGGCATCACCATCGCTTCTACCATGAAGGCCGAAAACTTCGTTGACTGGTCCACTCTTGCTATCATGGCTCTCGGACTTGTGGCTTTCGTCTTCGACACCATCGCCGGCGTATTCTTTGCCAAGGTGCTTAACATCTTCCTGCCCAAGAACAAGAAGATCAACCCCATGGTCGGCGCTGCCGGTATCTCCGCATTCCCCATGTCCTCCCGTGTTATCCAGAAGATGGCCCTCAAGGAAGACAACCAGAACCACCTGCTCATGCACGCTGCCGGTGCCAACGTCGCCGGTCAGATCGGTTCGGTCGTCGCCGGCGGTCTTGTCCTGTCCCTGTTGAGCTGATAGCCTCAACCGTTTGAACATCTTTTGATTAACGGAGGTAATTATGAAAAGCTATAAGAAATTTTTTGCGGTACTTGTCGCCGCTGCTCTTATGATCGTGTGCGCTCTCCCCGTTTTCGCCGAATCTGCTGCATCTGCCGATGCCATCCATAACAGCGATTACAGCGCTATGCGTGCGCAGTCTTTCGAAATCATGGGCAAGGGTATGCTGGGCATCTTCATTGTCATGTTCATCATCCTTCTGGTCATCGTGCTCCTGAACGTCATCACAAAGCCCCGCAAGAAGTAATCCTTCCAAAACAAATACCCGAAAGGACTAACCATAAATGGCTGACAACAACAAAAAGATGGTTGAAGACATCACCTCAATGGAGGAAGACTTCGCCAAATGGTACACTGATATCGTAAAGAAGGCCGAGCTGATCGAATACACCAGCGTCAAGGGATGCATGGTCATTCGTCCTTACGGCTATGCTATCTGGGAAAATATGCAGAAGATCCTTGACGGTATGTTCAAGGATTCCGGTCACGAGAACGTCTGCATGCCCATGTTCATTCCCGAAAGCCTGCTCCAGAAGGAGAAGGATCACGTTGAGGGCTTTGCTCCCGAGGTCGCATGGGTCACCCACGGCGGCAGCGAGAAACTGGAGGAACGCCTGTGCGTCCGCCCCACCTCCGAGACCCTTTTCTGCGAGCATTACGCAAACATCGTTCACAGCTGGCGCGACCTGCCCAAGCTGTACAACCAGTGGGTTTCCGTTGTTCGCTGGGAAAAGACCACCCGTCCTTTCCTGCGCAGCCGCGAATTCCTGTGGCAGGAGGGTCACACCATCCACGCCACCGCCGAGCAGGCTGACGAGGAAACCATCAAGATGCTCAACATCTACGCCGAGTTCTGCGAGAAGTATCTTGCCATGCCCGTTGTCAAGGGCCGCAAGACCGACAGCGACAAGTTTGCCGGCGCAGTTGCAACCTATGCCATCGAGGCTCTGATGCACGACGGCAAGGCTCTGCAGGCAGGTACCTCCCACTACTTCGGTGACGGCTTTGCCAAGGCATTCGGCATCCAGTACACCAGCAAGGAAAACAAGCTGGAGTATCCCCATCAGACTTCCTGGGGCGTTTCCACCCGTCTCATCGGCGGCATCATCATGACCCACGGTGACGACAACGGTCTGGTTCTCCCCCCTGCCGTGGCTCCCATTCAGGCCGTTATTCTGCCCATCGCCCAGCACAAGCCCGGCGTTTTGGACAAGGCATACGAGGTGCGCGACATTCTCAAGGCTGCCGGCATCCGCGTAAAGGTGGACGATTCCGATCAGTCCGCCGGCTGGAAGTTCAGCGAGTATGAGATGAAGGGCGTTCCCGTCCGCATCGAGCTTGGTCCCCGTGATATCGAGAATGGTCAGTGCGTGCTGGTTTCCCGCCACAACCGCGAGAAGTCCTTTGCTCAGCTGGACGACATCGTCGCCGCTGTTCAGGCCAAGCTGACCGAGGTTCACGACGGTCTTTATCAGAAGGCTCTCGCCAACCGCGAGAAGCGCACATACCGCGTCAAGGCTATGGACGAGATCGTTCCGCTGCTCGAGCAGAAGGGCGACGGTCTGGTTTACGCCATGTGGTGCGGCGAGGAGGAATGCGAGGATAAGGTCAAGGAGCAGACCGGTGTCGGCTCCCGCTGCATTCCCTTCGAGCAGGAGGAGCTCTCCGACGTATGCGTATGCTGCGGCAAGCCTGCCAAGCACATGGTCTGCTGGGGCAAGGCATATTGATCTGACAAGCCAATAAACTTTACTCCAAGCCGATACGCTCTGTACCGGCTTGGAGATTTATTTAGCGGCGTTCTGTCGCTATACTAAAAAAGCGCATGGTTATGCGATGTCAAACATCTTTTACAGGCGATTTTCGGCCGATGTAAAGCACCTTTGATTGCAGAAGTCCCCTCGGTGGACTATGCTTGAGCCAAAAGGAGGCACACGAAAATGGAACTTCAGGCGCAGATCAAAAAATATCGCACACAGCTTTCACTCTCGCAGGACGAGCTGGCGGAAAAGATATTCGTATCCCGTCAGAGCATATCCAACTGGGAGAATGGAAAGACCTATCCCGATATCCGCAGTCTGCTTTTGCTGAGTGAGGTTTTCGGCGTGTCTCTGGATCAATTAGTCAAAGGAGACATCGAAATCATGAAAAAAGCAATCACCGAACAGGACATCGCCATTTTCCGCAGAGACAGCTACATTCTTTTCGTATTTATGCTTCTGATGTTGCTGCTGCCCTTCCCACTTTTCAAATATGCCGGCTGGTGGGGAGCGGCGATCTATCTGCTCATCTTCACCGCAGGTATGTTTGTGGCGCTGAAGGTGGAGCGGCAGAAAAAGAAGTTCAACATCCAGACCTACAAGGAGATCGTCGCATTCTACGACGGCAAGACTCTTGACGAGATCGAAGCAGCCAAGGAGGAGGGTAAGCGCCCCTATCAGAAGGTGCTTATGGCTGCAGCCAGTGCGGTCGTCTCTCTTGTGATTTTCTTTATTATGTACTTTCTTTTCAGATAACAAAGGATATGCAGGCGATCGGCAGCTCAACTGCTGATCGCTTGATTTTTTACGCCTGTGTGCGTATAATCTTAATTAATCGACAGCGCACGGAGGATTCTGTATGAATATTGCGGTATTTGCATCCCACGGCGGCAGCGATCTGCAGGCGATAATCGACGGCTGCAGAAACGATCTCATCGGCGCGCAGGTGGCTGCGGTCATCAGCAACAACGGCGATTCCATGGCTCTGCAGCGCGGAAGAAACGCAGGCATCCCCTCCTATCATCTGAGTACGAAGAAGTGCGGCTCGGAGGAGCAGCTCGCAGAGGAGCTGCTTGCGGTGCTGAAAGAGCATGATATCGACATGATCTTTCTTGCCGGATATATGCGTATGCTGCACATTTCCGTTCTTGAGCAGTACAGCGGACGGATATTCAACATCCACCCTGCGCTGCTGCCCAGATACGGCGGCAGGGGAATGTACGGCATGAACGTGCACAACGCGGTCATCGCCGCAGGAGAAAAGGAAAGCGGCGTGACCATTCACCGTGTGGACGCGGAGTACGACAGCGGCGAGATCGTGGCACAGACTACTGTACCCGTCATGGAGGATGACACCCCCGAGAGCCTTGCGGCACGGGTGCTGGAACGTGAGCACAGCTTCCTTGTGGAGGTCATCGGCAGCATCGCCCGCGGCGAGATCAGGCTGGGATAAGATAATAACGGAGGAAACGAATATGATACTCTCTGACAAGACCATAATGAAGATGCTTGAGGTAGGCACGCTGGAGATCTCCCCCCTGTCCGACGGGCAGATTCAGCCTGCAAGCGTGGATATCCGTCTGGGCAACACTTTCAGCATCGTGGAGGATTTCTCCACCGGCATCATAACCATGGACAGCGAGATAAAGTACAAGACCATCGAGACCGATACATACATCCTGCTGCCCGGTCAGTTCGTGCTGGCAACCACCATGGAGTATTTCGCCCTGCCCGACGACCTGACGGCGTTTGTGGAGGGCAGAAGCTCTCTGGGCCGCATGGGGCTGTTCATCCAGAATGCAGGATGGGTGGATCCGGGCTTCAAGGGTGAGATCACCCTTGAGCTGTTCAACGCCAACCGCTGCGCCATCGAGCTGAAAGCAGGACGCAGAGTGGGGCAGCTTGTGTTCGCCAAGATGGACGCACCTGCCCTCAATCCCTACAACGGTAAGTATCAGGGGCAGCGCGGAGCCACCGGCTCCCGGGTATTCCTTGACAGCGACAGGAACTGTGGAGGAATACCCGGGAGCCGGTGGCTCCGCGCT
>SVPO01000036.1 GCA_015065795.1 Oscillospiraceae bacterium
CTCTTCAAGATCCTCAGCTACAAGACCGTCAACGATCAGCAGCTGCCCGACAAGGTGCAGATCCAGATGCTCTACACCGATCCCGATATCAAGGGCAAGGGCAAGATCGTCCGTTCCAGCGAAAAGAACAGCATGACCGTTGCTCTTGAGCTGGCTACCGCATGGCTGGACCGCGGTAAATAATCGACCGTAAGAGGGTTTGCCGAAGATTCGCGGCAGACCCTCTTTGTCATCCCTGTCCCCATCCATACACGACACAGAAAGAGTGAACCTCAATGAACGAACATATTCTGCACACCGTGCTGCCTGCAAGCGGAGAGCTGGGCAAAAGCGGTGCCATGCGACTTTCCGGATATCAGCATCTCATATGCGCTGCCGCCGAGCTTGATCTGACCACACGGAATATGTCCATCGGACAGACCATCGCAAAGGGCTACGCATGGGCGATCACATCCCTGACCGTGGACGTGACACAGCCGGTAACCGGCTGCGACCCGCTTTCGGCACGCACATGGATATCCAGCGACCGGCAGCCCATCAACCGGCGCGAGCTGCAGTTCCTGCTGGGCGATAATGAATGTTTCCGCGCGGCGGTGTTCTCCACTCCGGTAAGCGTGGAGACCCACCGTATCATCAGACTTGACGCCGGTGACGCAGGGTGCGTGGGCGGACCTCTGCTGGTGGACAACGCAGTGTCCCGCATCACCTCGCTGCCGGAGATGGAGGAGGTCAGCCGCCGGGAGGTATTCCCCAGCGACATCGACGCTCTGGGTCACATGAACAACTGCCGCTACGGCGCGCTGGCTTACGACGTGCTGACTGAATCCGAGCGCGAGCTTCTGACCGGACCCTTCCGCTTTACCATCATCTTCCGCCGGCAGTTCTTTCAGGGGGATACCGTTGTCCTTTGCCGCGGAGCCGACGATCGAGGAATCTTTGTCACCGGCAGCCAGCCCGACAGCGATAAGCCGTCGTTTATCGTGTGGCTGGAGCCGCAGAACCAATAACGCAGCGCACAGAAAAGCCTCCCGATGCAGCGCTAAGCATCGGGAGGCTTCTGCTATTATTGTCTGTTTTCTTTACTCAACCTTGATCTTGACAGTGTAGGTGCCCACAGCCCAGGCGCGATTGCCGTTGCTGACATACACCTGCGCGCTCTTTTCGCGCACTCCGGAAGTCCATTCATCGTCGGTCATATTGACGATCACGGTGATATCATCCTCGTCCAGCCTGTCGATGGTGCTGCTGCGTCCCACAACGGCAACCTCAATGGAATCGCTGGCAACGGTGACGTTATGCCCGTCGGCGTTGGTGAGAACGATACGGTCGCTGCCCACGGTGAGGGTATCCTGCTTGTAGCCGCTCATGTCAAAGGTTACCAGTATCTCGCTTTCTCCGTTGAGCGATGTCACCGCGGAACTGAAGGTCAGCTTGATGGTGAACCTGCGATTGGACGGTGTGAGTGTGCTCAGGTCGATGCCGTCGAGGGAGAATACTCCGTCCTCGCTGTATTTCTTCATGACATCGATGTCGCCCTCGAGGCGGATGGTGTCCTGAGAGAGTGTGTATTTGAGTGTACTTACATCAAATCCCTCGGGGACATTCTTGAACACCGGAACGATCTTCAGCTCACATTCCATACGGATGGGCACGCTGATGGTGCAGTCAGTGGGAGCAGGAGCACCTGCAGCCACTCCGTCTGTGACACCGATATCGTTGTAGTCAAGAATGGTGATGTATCTGGTCTGTTCGGGATCAAGCAGCTCACCGTTTTCATCCAGATAGCAGATCGCGCCCTCAACGGTGGTTGTGGCGGAAAGCTCCTCATTGAGCTCTGCGCGCAGCTGCACGGAAGCGATCTTTTCGATGACCGATTCCGGACCGCTGACGCTGACCGATTTGACAAATCCGCTGGGATCGCCGATGATGTAGCCGCTGTCGGCAGGAACAGAAACGCCGGTCACCACAGGCTTATCCAGCATAAAATTCTTTTCCATGATGCTGTCGAACCAGACGGAAACGGTCTTGTGACTGTCCTTGAGGGATACATTCACGTTCTTGTTGCTGCAGGACAGCACCAGTGAAAGGGTGTATTCTCCAGCCTTATTGACGCTGCTGTTCTGGGCAAGAACCGTGATTTCCTCCGCGGTCACCTGACTGATCTGATAAGCGGAACCCACAACATTGACATCAAGCTTGCCATCTACGAATACCTCAGGTCCGGTAATGGCTATCATCTCAAGCCCGAAATCCTCAAGAGCCGTGGTGTCGATCTTGATGGGAACATCGGTGACGGTCTTCTCACTGTCGGCATTTACATAGAGTGTGAGGAACACCCAGCAGGCAATGGACGCAAGCAGCGAGAGCGCCATGAGCAGCTTTTTGTTGTAGAGCCATCCGCCCTTGGGTCTGATCGATTTGATGAAATCTCTGATTTTCTGCATCAGCGCTTTTTCCCTCCTTTGCCGTTCTTTCCTTTTTTGCCGCCGGCATTCGGACGGGGCGTTCCGGATTTTTCTCCGGATTTCGGCTCAGCAGTCTTCTGTACCTCAGACTGTTTATCAGTGTTTGAAGCTGCTTCCTCAGACGCAGCGGAAGCTCCGGCAGAATGTCTGCGGATAAAAGCAGCCGCCTTGGACTTGAAGCTGGAGTTCTCCTCATCCGAGCCGATGACGGAATCGGGCAGCAGCAGCTCCATGAGCATCGCAGACAGCTCGCCGGGATCGTAGGTCGAACTGATGGTTCCGTTGCAGGCGACCGAAATGCGTCCGGTCTCCTCGGAGACGACCACGATGACCGCGTCGGAGTTCTCGCTCATGCCGATGGCGGCACGGTGACGGGTTCCGAAATTGGGATCGATGTCGGTATTCTGGGTAAGCGGAAGAATGCAGCTCGCCGCCGTGATGCGGTTGTTCTGCATGACCATGGCGCCGTCATGGAGAGGCGCCTTGTTGTAGAAGATGTTGGCGATGAGCTGCACATTGGGGGCAGCGTCCATTTTTGTGCCGGTGGCGACGATATCCTGCAGCGGGACCTCGCGCTCGAAAACGATGAGCGCGCCCATGCACTGCTTCTGCAGGATGCGTGTGCTTTCCACCACGCAGCTGATGGTGTTGAGGGTCTCGCCGCGCTTCTTTTCGTCATCCGAACGGTCAAACAGCGAGCTGACGTTCAGACGGCTGCGTCCCACCTTTTCCAGCATACTGCGGATCTCCGGCTGAAGAACGACGATGATGGCGATGGCGGCGTAGCGCACGATCATTTCCACCACCGTGGACACCATCTGCAGATCCAGCCACACCGAGGCAAGATATGCCACGACGATGACCAGCACTCCCTTGACGATAAGGGAAGCGCGTGAATCACGGATAAAGGTACACAGCTTGTAGATTATGTACGCGATGGCAAGAATATCGATTATATCATTGATGCCAAGCTCGCTGATGATGATCTTGACACCGTCAAAAAAAGCTCCCATAATTACTCCCGGAACAGCATATTATTTCGGTCAGGATGGCTCTTGACCTATACATAATTAATAAGATATTATTATTCTATCACATTTTCCGATGAATTCAATAGATTCCACAAACAAATCACATGGTTTTTATTTCTTCGGGATTTCAAAAAAATTTGTAGGAACAGCAAAAAAAGCTTGCAAAATGTTGTGGTATGTGATAATATACTTTAGCATATATCGCATATGGGCTATGCCCTGTTCGTCGTTCGGTTTGCGAACGTCGGGTTTTGCGCCGGCTTGATCAGCCGTGCCTCCGTCATCACTTGCTGCTGACAGGGGGTATATGGCGACAAAAGCTGATATTCCGCTGCTTTGCCTGTTTGGCAGGGCAAGGCATGAATGTCTGAAAATTTAGGAGGTAACTACCAATGGCCAACATCAATCCCCTTGAGATCATCGCCGCCAGCTCCATCCGTGAGGATAAGCCCCAGTTCTCTATCGGTGACACCATCCGCGTTTTCGTTAAGATCCGCGAAGGTGAGCGCGAAAGAGTTCAGGCTTTCGAGGGCACTGTTATCGCCCGCAGAGGCCACGGCGTTTCCGAGACTTTCACCGTCCGCCGCGTTTCCTACGGCGTAGGCGTTGAGAGAGTTTTCCCCTATCACTCCCCCAACATTGACAAGGTCGAGATCATCCGTCACGGTCGCGTTCGCAGAAGCAAGCTCTACTATCTGCGTGACCGCGTTGGTAAGGCTGCCAAGGTCAAGGAGCAGATTCGATAATTACAACGGCGCTAAGGGACGGTCACACGTCCCTTTTTGCTATTTTTGCGTTTAACCGGACGATTATCGCCCGGCACGGAGGTTTCCATGAACAACTATACGGGTATGAACAGAAACGCAAACAACAGCGGAAAGAACGACGATTCGCGCAAGCTGACCGGATTTTCCGCTGAAGTATATGAATGGCTGGAGGCTATCGCCTTTGCTCTGGGAATAGTGGTGCTGCTGTTCACCTTTGTGTTCCGCATAGTCAGCGTATCGGGCAGTTCCATGAACGACACGCTGAAAGACAAGGACCGTGTGCTGGTGTGGAGTATGTTCTATTCCCCGGAACCTAACGACATCATCATCATTCTGCCGCAGAGCGAGATCAACGACGATTCCTCCGAATCCATCTTCCTCAACAAGCCGCTGGTCAAGCGCATCATCGCCACCGAGGGTCAGTATGTCGAGATCCGCGACGGAAATGTATACGTTGCCGACAGCGAGGAGGCTCTGGCTTCCGCGGAGCCCTTTGACTCTGCTTCTGCCGTCGCCAGAGATTCTGAGACCTACGGCGGATCATTCATTCCCAACAACACCCCGATGCAGGTACCCGAGCACTGTGTGTTTGCTCTGGGTGACAACCGCGGCGATTCCACCGACAGCCGCGACGCCCGTGTCGGATTCATCAATTACGACAACATTCTGGGCGAAGTCATTTTCCGCATCTATCCGTTCGACGACGGCATTGGAACGGTAGATTAACCCCGTCATCGCTATAAATACAATCGTGAGTCAGAATATTCAATGGTATCCAGGTCATATGACCAAGACCCGCCGCAAGATCATTGAGAACCTCAAGCTGGTCGACGCGGTGGTGGAGGTCATTGACGCACGTATTCCCGTAAGCAGCCGGAATCCCGAGATCGATTCCATCACTGCGGGCAAGCCCCGTATCGTGCTGCTCAACAAGGCTGATTACGCCGACGCCGATGCCACCGCGAAATGGTGCGCATATTTCTCGCGCGTCGGCGTTCTTGCTATATCCTGCGACTGCCGCACCGGCAAGGGTCTGAACAGCTTTATCCCCTCGGTCAAGCGTCTGCTGGCGGACAAGATCGCCGCATGGGCTGCCAAGGGCATGAAGGGTCATTACGTCCGGCTGATGGTGGTGGGCATCCCCAACGTGGGCAAGTCCTCCTTCATCAACCGCATGGCAGGCGGCTCCAAGGCAAAGGTCGCCGATCGCCCCGGTGTTACCCGAGGCAACCAGTGGTTCAATATCGGCAGCAACACCGAGCTGCTGGACACTCCCGGCGTGCTGTGGCCCAAGTTTGACGATCCGCAGGTGGGCAGATATCTTGCCTACACCGGCGCGGTCAAGGACGCTATTCTCGACCCGGAGACTCTGTGCATCGAGCTGATCTGCATGCTGCGCGAGTTTTCTCCTGCTCCGTTTATGGAGCGTTACAAGCTGACCACCCTTGAGGGTATGTCTCCCGAGGAGATCCTCGAAGCCGTGGCACGCAAACGCGGTATGCTCATTTCCGGCGGTGAGGCTGACACCGAGCGTGCCGCCATCACCATCATCGACGAGTTCCGTGCAGCCAAGCTGGGACGCGTCACGCTGGAGCTTCCGCCGGAGGTGGAGTAAATGGCACGGGCAAAAAAAGAGGAACTTTCCTCCGTCGACTGGCTGCTTTACGAGCGAACCGCCCGTGAGGAAGGCTACACGCTGGTGTGCGGTGTGGATGAAGCCGGCCGCGGACCGCTCGCCGGTCCCGTGTTTGCCGCCGCGGTCATTCTGCCGCCGGACACCATCATCGAGGGCGTCAACGATTCAAAAAAGCTCTCGGAAAAGAAACGCGAAGCACTGTTTGACGTCATTCGCGAAAAAGCTCTGGCTTACGGCATCGCCGCAGCCGACCACAGCGAAATCGACGACATTAACATACTCAACGCCACATATCTCGCCATGCGCCGCGCGGTGGAGATGCTGGAGCCTGCTCCCGATCTGATCATCGTGGACGGAAACCGTCTGCCGCCCGATCTGCCTGCTGAGGGACGCACGCTGGTCAAGGGCGACGCACTGTGCCACAGCATAGCCTGCGCGTCCATACTTGCAAAGGTATCCCGAGACCGCTTCATGCTGGCAATGGCTGAGAAATATCCCCAGTACCAGTTTGAAAAGCACAAGGGCTACGGCACCGCCGCTCATATCGCCGCGCTTAGAGAGCATGGTGTGTGCCCCATCCACCGCCGTTCCTTCCTCAGGAAGATCGAGGGTATCCCCCAATGACCGCGCAGGAACGCGGACGGCTGGGTGAGGATTTCGCCGCGGACTATCTTGCAGGCAAAGGGTATGAGATAATCTCGCGTAATTATCACTGCCGCTGGGGCGAGATAGACATTATCGCCCGGGGACACGGATATATTGTCTTTGTCGAGGTAAAGCTCAGGGCGCCCAATGCCATGGTCAGCGGACTTGAGGCGGTGGATATCCGCAAGATGCGGAAGATATTCAAATCCGCCTGCAAATGGCTGTGTGATAATCCATCCGACCAGCAACCGCGGTTTGACGTTATTGCGCTGACCGGACGCAAGGCTCCATTTGACCTCGAGCATATTGAAAATGCCTTTGGCGCGGAGGTATGCAATGAATTTTTTTGATCTGCACTGTGACACTGCTTATGAATGTGTGACACGCAAGGCCGGCAGCGATCTGGACAGAGGTGCGTGGCATCTTTCTCTGGATCGGGGAAACTGCTTTGACGCGTGGCATCAGGTCTTTGCCGTATTCATGCCCGACGAGCTGCGCGGAGATGCCGCTGTGGCTCACTACCGCAAGGTACGGGACTACATCTACCGTCAGCTTGAGCTGTTCCCCGACCGTTTCGGTCTGTGCCGTGACGCACAGGGGCTGGACGACGGTGAGCGCGCAGGATTCTGCGGAGCGATACTGTCCGTGGAAGGCGGTTCGGCGGTTGCCGGTTCGCTGGACAACCTGCGCTCACTGTACGACGACGGCGTGCGGCTGATGACTCTGACCTGGAACGCGGAAAATGAGCTTGGTCACGGCGTTGGTTCGCCCGTGGGCGGCGGTCTTTCCGATTTTGGAAAGAGTGCCGTGGCGCTGATGAACGAGCTGGGCATGATCGTGGATGTTTCCCATCTTTCCGACGCAGGCTTTGCCGACGTTGTTGAGCTTTCCGCGAAGCCCTTTGTGGCATCTCACTCCTGCTCGCGCAGGCTGTGTCCCCACCGCCGCAACCTTACCGACGATATGTTCGGCGTAATCCGTGACAAGGGCGGTCTGGTGGGCATCAATTTCTGCCGCGAATTTCTTGAACCCAACGGCGACGCAACCGCCGAGCATATACTTGCCCACACCGAGCATTTCCTGTCGCTGGGCGGCGAAAAGATCGTGTGCATGGGCTCCGACTTTGACGGTACCGATATGCCGGACGGCGTGACCGGTATCGAATCCATCCCGGCTCTTTACGAGCGATTCCTGAAAGCAAATTACCCCGAAAGTCTGGTGGAGGACATCTTCTTCGGCAACGCCAAGCGATTCTTCTCTGCCGCTCTCGGCTGATAATTCCGGAGGTATAAATTATGCTGTACACAAGCACCCGTGATTCTTCTGTCCGCGTTGACTCTGCAACCGCTATTGCAACCGGCATCAGCCCGGACGGCGGCCTTTACGTCCCCGTTGAGCTGCCTGTTTACGACTACGCCGATCTCAACCGCGTTATGAGCGCAGGCTACTGCGAGCGTGCCGTTGATATCCTCAGCGAGTTCCTCACCGATTTTTCCAAGACCGAGCTGCGCGAGTGCGTTGCTCAGGCTTACGAAGGCAAGTTCCGCGAGGACGGCGAAATCGCTCCTCTCCACGGTCTGACCGACAAGGAGTATGTCCTTGAGCTGTGGCACGGTCCCACCTGTGCCTTCAAGGATATGGCTCTGCAGCTGCTTCCCCATCTGCTGCGCAAGGCCACTCTCAAGACCGGCTGCAACAAGGAAGTTGTCATTCTGGTCGCCACCTCCGGTGACACCGGCAAGGCTGCCCTTGAGGGCTTCGCCGACGTGCCCGGCACCAGAATCATCGTGTTCTATCCCGACGAGGGCGTGAGCAACATCCAGAAGCTGCAGATGACCACTCAGGAAGGCAGCAACGTCAGCGTCTGTGCCGTCAGCGGCAACTTTGACGACGCTCAGACCGGCGTTAAGAACATCTTCCTCAACGCTGACATCAAGGCAGAGCTGGAAGCCAACGGTATGCAGTTCTCCTCCGCCAACTCCATCAACCTCGGTCGTCTGGTTCCCCAGATCGTTTACTACATCTCCGCCTATCTCGACCTGATGTGCAGCGGCAAGATGGACTACGAGGGCGAAAAGGTCAACATCGTTGTCCCCACCGGCAACTTCGGCAACATCCTCGCCGCCTTCTATGCAAAGCAGATCGGTCTGCCCGTGGGCAAGCTCATCTGCGCATCCAACGCCAACAACGTCCTGACCGACTTTATCAAGACCGGCGTGTACGATCGCAACCGTACCTTCCACACCACCATCTCCCCCTCCATGGACATCCTCATTTCCAGCAACCTTGAGCGTCTCATCTACCACCTCTCCGGATGCGACAGCGAGCGCGTAAAGAAGTGGATGGCTGACCTCGCCGCCACCGGCCGCTACGAGGTCGACGACGACGTAAAGGCTCAGCTTCAGGAGCTGTTCTGGGCCGGCTGCTGCGACGACGCAGGCACCAAGTCCACCATCAAGGATATCTTTGACGACTACAACTATCTGTGCGACACCCACACCGCTGTCGCTCTGAATGTCTACAACCAGTATGTCGCCGAGACAGAGGATTCCGAGACTCCGGTCATCGTCGCCTCCACCGCCAACCCCTACAAGTTCGCTCCCAGCGTGCTGGACGCGCTGACCGACGTTGATCCCTCCCGCAGCGAGTTTGACATCATCAGCGAGCTGTCCGTCATGAGCAGCGTCGCCATTCCCGACGAACTGGCTGAGCTGCGCGGCAAGGAAGTGCGCTTTGACAAGGTGTGCGACCGCGACAAGATGATCGATGTGGTCAGAGAGACCCTCGGTCTGAAGTAAATCAGAAAGCTTTTTTCGTGCGCTGTGGGCAATGCTCACGGCGCACGTTTTCGTGAGGTGCATATGACAAGGAACGAGCTGCTGTTCTACAACGAATACGAGCAATTCTATGCCATGGCGGCACAGTCGCAGGCTTTTCACAAATTCTGCCGTGATGCCTGCGGACAGGATTTTTCTCAGGACGGCTTCAGCGATATTGCGCAGGTGGACATGATCCTGCAGCACATACCCTCAGGCGACGACGTGCACATTCTCGATATCGGCTGCGGCAACGGCAAGATGCTTGGATATCTGCAGGAGCGGACGGGAGCGTTCATACACGGGTTTGACTTTTCCTCCTCCGCCATCAGCCATGCGCAGCGGCTGCATCCCATCCGCTCGGATTTCCGCGTGGGAGTTATGGGGCAGACAGAATATCCTGCGAACTCTTTTGACGTGATCATCTCCATGGACACTATGTATTTCGCGCCCGACATGACGGCTTTCGTGGGGCAGATTCGTTCGTGGCTCAAGGCGGACGGCGTTTTCTTTGCCGGGTATCAGGAGGGCGATGTCGTGCCGAGGACGCAGGACGCGGAACGCTCGCTGCTTGCCGGTGCGCTCAGGGCTAACGGCATGGATTATCAGGTCACGGACATCACCCGCCAGACATTTGAGCTGCTGAAAAAGAAGCGCGGCGCCGCCCTTGCGCACAAGGATGAATTCATCGCCGAGGGCAACGGGATGTGGTTTGATATGCTGATGCTGCAGACGGAATGTGCTCAGAGAGAGTACCATGAGTTTGCGGCGGAAATGGCGAGGTATATTTTTACCGCAGTAAAATAGGCTGAGCGATAAATTTATAATTTTTGAATGGAGGCAGATATGAGCAATAGAAAAGTGGTTTTATACATTGGTATTAGCCTTGATGGTTATATTGCAACCAAAGATGATTCATTGGAATGGCTGTTAAACACTCAAGGAAGCGGTGATAATGGTTTTGGTGAATTTTATGACACAGTGGAAACCATCATTATGGGAAGACGAACCTATGATTGGATTATGGAGCATGAAAATGATCAATTCCCCTACATTGGAAAAGAATGTTATGTCTATACCACCCGAACGCTTGATGATACAGAGCACGTGAAGTTTACTTCTCAAAGTCCAGAAAACCTTATTGCAGGACTTAAAAAGGAAGGAAATAAGATTTGGATTGTTGGAGGAAGTCAAATAATTAATTTGGTCAGAAAGCAAAACCTCATAGATGAATACATACTAAGTATTGCGCCGGTAATTCTTGGAGAAGGAATTCCGTTGTTTTGTGATGGCGAAAGAAAAGACCTTGTTTTTGATAAAGCCAGAGCATTTGGGCAGTTTTTAGAGGTTAGCTACCACACGGAAAAATAATAGATTTTTCAAAGCGACCAATCTCAATTTATCATTCTGCCGCAACCAAACACAGTTAGATCCGGCATTGCTGCTCCACTTGTTTTCAGCCATCAGCAAAATGCCCCGGGAGAGATTCCTCCCGGGGCATTTCTATAAGGTTCGAGCTACTGCAGCAGCGGCTGGAGCTGCCGCCCCTCCATCGCCGCGCTGATGGTTTCGGGTATCTGCTCAAAGTGGGCGATGAGGGAATTGGGCTTGCCGTCGCAGTCGTCCTGACCGAAGGGCACGAAGTAGACATTCTGCGTGTTCATCAGCAAGCCGATGTTCTTGGAAGAAGCGGCAAGGCCGTCATTGGTCGCCACCGCCAGGATCAGCGGTCTGCCGTTGCGCAGGTGAGCCTTTGCCGCCATGGTCACAGGCGTGTCGGTCACGCCCAGCGCCAGTTTTGCAATGGTGTTGCCGGTACAGGGCGCGATGACCAGCACATCCAGCAGCTTTTTCGGCCCGATGGGCTCGGCGCCATCTATGGTGTGGACTATCGCTCTGCCGCAGGCGGCTTCCATGCGCTGTCTGAACTGCTCCGCCTTGCCGAAGCGTGTGTCGGTGTTGTATGCCACATCTGACATTATCGGTAATATATCTGCGCCCTCTGCCGCGAGTTTTTCCAGCACGGGCATGGTCTGTGAAAAGGTGCAGAACGACCCGCAGACCGCATATCCTATTCTTAATCCATTCAACTATGTTCCTCCTCCATCATCTCTGTGACGGTGTCCATTATTATTCTGGCGGCGGTGCGCGGCGCGTATTTTCCCGGCAGCCCGAGGGCGTGCAGGGCGGTGATGCCGCAGCTTTTTGCCGCTTCGAAATCGGTACCACCCGGACGGGACGCAAGATCGATGATCACCGCATCCGGGTTCATGTTTCTGATAAACGCCTCGCCCAGCACCAGCGCGTCGGCGGTGTTGACCACCAGATCGCACAGGTGAGCTTCTGCCGTCAGGCGGCTGTATTCCACGCCTCGCAGCCCAGCAGCAGCAATGCGCGCGAAATCCTCCGGTTTGCGTGCCGCCACGGCAACGGATGCTCCTGTCGCTCTGAGCAGCGGCGCAAGAGCCTTGCCGATCCTGCCGTAGCCTGTGATGAGACAGCGGCTTTCATAGAGCGCCCCCGGCATATGCTCCACCGCCAGCATGAGCGCGGCTTCTGCGGTTATCTGGGCGTTTTTGATGAGAAATTCCTCCCGCCGCGAATAATCGCCGACGTTCAGCTCAGAATATCTGCGTGAGATACCCGTTATGCGCTCGGCAAAGCCTGTGAACACCTTCGCATGGCGCAGGCTTTTGCACAGCTGTTCGTCAAGGGGAATCGCTTCCGTTGAGAATTCCGCGCTGAGCACCGCGCCGTCCGAAGTGGGCATGACGGGAAGAATTACAACATCCGCCATTGCCGCTGCCGTCAGAGCGTTTGCGTGCACCGCTCCTGCGGCGATCTGCGGCATTTTATCAAATCCTGCAGCGAACACGGTATTGCCCTCTGCCGCCAGCAGCGACGCAAGGCAGCCCTGCCGTTTATCGCCGCCCAATATAGCATAAACATGATTATCCATCTGATCTCCTCCGGTTGAAGCCGGACAGTGGCATCGGCTTCTGTGAATATAGTATGCAGGCGGCAATGAGATGTGTCGGTTTTGCAGATGAGCGGCTATCATTCTGCTGTCGGTTATATCTGGATTTTAGTTAACATAATTTCGTCGAAGCCGTGCTTTGTACCCCCTTGTGACAGGCGGTGTTCGGAACAGACATCAGCTGTGATATTCGGCAAAAAAGTGTCAGCTGATGTCACTCGGAAGCTGTGGGTTTGATTTCACAGACAGGTGCTGTGAGAGACAGATCGGGGATATCTCAGATGTGACGGATTACGGCGGCAGCTTGCGCACAGAAAGCAGGCTGTACACGCCCGGCAAAGGTATTCTGTGGAGCAAAACAGGACTCAGGCACCATCATCACAGCCGAAAATTCCGTAAAGCCGCTCAGGTTCACACACACCGTTCAACCTGTATATCGAACAGTCTTCCCGCTGCAGGAGTATTCCAAAGTCAATGCGGCTGCTTGTTCGGAAAACACCGCAGTTTGTTGATATCAAGCCATTTCTACCACCAGTTCCACCGTCGGTAGAGCCGTAGAATCCATTCTATAGCGTCTATTATGCGCTATCGTACTCATGGAATCGGGAGTAGGTTGCCTTTGCCCTCATGGATGTGCATAATGATATCAGGCGAGGCAATTGCTTCGGACAACATCGCAAACAAAGGATGACGAGTTATGGAAAGAATCAAATTATGTGACCGCAAACTGCCCGACTACACCGTGGGCGAGGAGATATTCAACACCGTTTCGCACATTGTCGGCGGTTCCTTCGGCGTGATAATCCTCGTGCTGTGCGTTATCGTTTCCGCCCTTCACGGGAACGTATGGGGCATCGTGGGAAGCGCGGTATACGGATGCTCCATGATCGCGCTGTACACCATCTCAAGCGTGTATCACGGCATGAAAGCCGGCACCGGCAAAAAAGTTATGCAAATCATGGACCACTGCACGATATACTACCTGATCGCCGGAACCTACACTCCGATACTTCTGAGCGGCATCCGCCCTGTCTCCCCTGTGTGCTGCTGGGTTCTGTTCGGGGTTGTGTGGGGCTGTGCCGCTGTGGCTACGGTGTTCACCGCCATCGACCTCAAGAAATACAACGTGCTGTCCATGATATGCTACATCGGTATGGGCTGGTGCATAATCTTTGCCATCAAGCCTGCAATGCGTGCCCTGCCGTTTCCCAGCCTTATGTGGATACTTGCCGGCGGCATCGCGTACACCCTCGGAGCCATTCTCTATGGCGTGGGCACAAAGGTACGGTATATGCACTCGGTGTTCCATCTGTTCGTGGTGCTGGGAAGCCTTCTGCAGTTCTTCGGAATCATTTTCTATCTGCTGTAACGTCAAGCGTCTTTGGTCGGAGCGCATCCGGCTGAAGGCGCTTTTTTTGTACGATTACGCGAATGGTATAAGCAAAAGATCATAAGAGGCACGCCATCGCTCTCGAAGCAGCACGCCGCCCAGCTACATTTCTTAACTTGCGAAAATATGAATGCAGAATATTGACTCTGCGGAATGGAAAAAGCCGACCGCCGCCTTGACCCGCCAATCCCAAAAATCGTATTATATACTTTGAACCACATCTGTAACGCGGAGGATTGTATAATGAAAAAAGCTATAATTGCATTGATTGCAGTCGCGCTGGCTGCGTTGAGTGTACTGGCGTTCCTTGGCTTCTTTGGCGAAAACGGATGGGCTGATCTTTTCCGTGATGAGACTGTGGTCAGCGACAGCACTACGGCAGATGCATCTCCGGTCACACCGGATGAGGATATCGGAAATACCGACACGACGGTCACTGAACCCACATCTGCCGCCGAGGTCACCACAACTGCCGCTGCCGAGACAACAACCACCGAGCAGACTCTCGCATCCACCACTACGACTGCGAACGGAGAAGCTGCCGTTACAATAACCGGCAGCAACGTCAACGTCCGCAAAGGCCCCGGAACCGAATACGGCAGGGTGTGTTCTGCCAACAAAGGAGAAACCTACCATGCGATAAGCTACGCAAAATCCGAAAGCGGTTCAGTGTGGTACAGGATAAAGATCAACGGCACCACCGGCTATGTTTACTCGGGTTACGCAACTGTATCCGGCGATCTCAAGGAAGAAAGCTTTACCGCTGCGGCAACCACTCAGACCGCCGCGACCACCGTTGGTCAGGCAACGACAACAGCCAACTCTCCCTCCCAGACAACCACCGCGAGCCAGAATCCTGTGACGACCACCACAACCCCAACAGCAAGTGAACCCTCTGGCAACTGGGCAAAGGGAACGTCCGGAGAGGTTATTTCGGAGCTTCGTTCTTATGCTGCCGGCGTCGGTTATCAGTGGTTGTCTACTCTTAACGCAGACAACTCCACATGGGACTCGGTCACAGGGGCATGGACCTACGGTTTTTTATCAAAGTCAGAATTTATTGCGAAAATGAAGGATAAAATCAGCTATCAGAAATCAATTGACCCTATGTGTGAATATATAAACATCTGCGTCATTGAAAGAGACGGTGACGACTATCGTATTATGTGCTATTTCGGATAAGTCTTACAATAGTTCATCACATAAAATCCGGACACCCCCAAGCCGTTATATTCGGCTCGGGGGTGTTGCTTTATCCGGAAAGAATGAACGCGCGTTTGTCGCAGTCCGTTTATTGGTGCAGTTTTATATCGATTTATGTCGAATTTTAGTCCGTTTATTCGTACTTACACAATATATAGTGGTTGATTTTTTGAAAATATCCGTTATAATATCATTGTAAGCCGAACATACGAACGCAACCGCAGAACAGCGTTCAGTTTATCGCCTTACACAGAATTCACAAGTATCTTACTATTTGGAAAGGAGAAGGCTCGCTTCAAGCAGTTCTTGAGCAGCCGGGTAGATATTATGGGTATTATTATTGCTGTTGCGGTTATCATCGCCGCCGTTTTCTTCAAGCTGAGGTATCGTCCCGAAGGCGATGACGCTTTCACTCTGTTCGGCGTCTGCATGATCGCCGGCATCGTCATGCTGCTGACCGTGGGCAGTCTCTCCTCATTCAGCGGAGTGCTGTTCTACGCCGTGGAGCTCGCCGTGTGCGCGCTGATCGTGCTTTCCTTCCGCTGCGAAGCTCGCCGTGAGGCAGCTGCTCGCGCCCGTAAGATGGCTGCCGCCAAGCAGCGCGCTGCTGAGGAACGTGCCATCGCACAGCGTCAGCGCAGACCTCTCTCCTGCTTCGCCGCTTTCACCGAGACCGCAGTGGAGTCCGTTGGCAGAGCTGCCTGATCACACCTATATCCTGACTTTGCACATACCTCCCATATATTCGTTTACTCCTCACTTTTTCTCTCTTTTACTTTGATTTCGGATGCGGTAGATCGCCTTGAATGTATCACGGCTGCCAGGCTCCTTTCAGCTGTGACATACTGATCTTGCCGCACCGGAATCAGACCGCGCCGGCTGTTGCTGCACAGCCGCAGGAAACATACCCCCGACTGCCTGTTTTTGGCAATCGGGGGTATGTTTTGTTTTACGGACAGTATTGCTGCCTCATCGCTTTCTGTGCGATAATGCCTTTGTCTTGATCAGAATTGCGGATATATGCTATAATGTTTTCGAGGTGTTTTTATGGAATCTCAGAGAGGCTATATAGCTTTACTTCGCTTTCTATACAGCATATATCAGATTGAGCCCCAGGATTCATTGGGCGCACTGCTTGAGGAATGGAGTTATTCCCCGACGGAAGTACCGCCGATCCGGCATATGCACACGACTGGAACATCGCTGTGTCGCAGGCTCGGTCGATCCTGCCAAACAACGCTTCCGAAGTCGACATCGCATATCGGGCGGCACTGTTTTTCCTTGACGAATGGCTGCGGATCGGCTACGACAAGCACATCGCCACCGTCCGGCAGAGAATCTCTGAGGATTCCGGTTGGAAATTCCGACAGATCTACGCAGCTGAAACATCTGCAGACGGAACCTATTGAACGGATTCATACCTCCCTTAGAAGCAAAATTACCCATCGCCTGATCATCAGCACACAAAAGCGCGCACACTGCACGACGTGATATCACGACTGCAATGTGCGCGCTTATAATTTATTATGCGTTTGCTTTTTTACGCTTGCTGCGTACAATGGCGACGGTCTTCTTCACCGCGACGTATATGCCGTAGCCGAGTATATATCCGAAGGAATTGAGCAGCAGGTCATCAATATCGGATGCCCGGTCAAAGAACGGAAGCTGCAGTATTTCGATGCACAGCGAAACGCCCACGCCTGCGGCAATGGCTCTGGTGTGCGTATTCAGCTCCCTGAATACCGACGGCCATACGATTCCCAGAGGGATGAACATGGCGATGTTGCCCACGAGGTTGAGGATGGCATCGCGCATCTCGGGATAGTCAAAGAGGTAGACAAAGGGTACGAAGTTGACCCACGGCGGGAATATCCTGTTCTTGTCGAACAGCAGCGGCTGGACCTTGCCGTAGACCGTACCGAAAGGACAGAATGTAAAGCGGACAACGACGACGATGCAGATATACACCAGCAGCAGCGCCGCTTCCCGTCCGATATCGAATCTGCCTTTGCGGATGCAGCAGACGGCTCTGACGATTATCCAGACGACACTGATGAAGATGACCATCTGCAGGTATGATATGGATATCATGCTGTTGCCTCCTCAGGATCCTATCGGTTATGCAGCAGATTATTCCTTGATGACCGTGCCGTCGTTGGTGATGACCAGCTTGTCGCCCTTGGCAAGACCCTCGGGAGCTTCGGCATAGAGCAGAGCGTACATACGCTCATCCTCGCCGCGGCAGATGATGTATTCCTTTTCCAGACGGTCTACTGTAAGCTTTTTCATTTGATATTTTCCTTTCGAAATATCGCAGGCTATTTCTGCGTTTTGATTGTGTATTCGCCGTTTTCGCATATGACACGGATGTTGCCGCACACGTCGGTGCGCTTCCATTTTATGTCATGCTGTCTGTAGCGCTTGAGAAGATTGTCGTGGGGATGCTGATAGCTGTTGCCCTTGCCGCAGGATATGAGCGCCAGCTCGGGCGCGGCCGCGGAAAGGAACTCCTCGCAGCTTGAATAGCTGCTGCCGTGGTGACTGCTCTTGATGATCTCGGCTTCGACAGCCGCGCCTGACATGAGCAGCTGCAGCTCTGCCTTTTCCGTGATATCACCGCAGGTCAGGAAATCCAGCTCACCGTAGGAGAATCGCAGGGCAGTGGACCAGTCGTTGAGATCGTCGCTGAACTGCCAGTCGGCAGGCCACAGGACTTTCATTTTCAGCTCACCGAAGGTGTATTCTGCACCCGGCTGAGCTGTGGTGATTGGTATCTCCTTGAGCTCCAGTATACCGCGCAGTTCAAGATAGAATCTCTCGTACACCTCAAGGCTTTCGGGATACGCCGGCATCATCACGTTGTCGGCAGGCATTTCCTTAAGGACAGCAGTCATGCCGCCCAGATGATCGGAATGAGGATGGGTACATATCACCCAATTGAGCCGCTCAACGCCGACAGAGTTGAGATACTCCAGCACCTCGTCGCCCTTGCCGACCTCACCTGCGTCGATGAGGATATTGGCTTCGCTGGTTTGCACGAGGACGCTGTCGCCCTGCCCCACATCGATCATGTGGATGATCATCTGACCATCGGGCACCTGAGCGGTGCTGTCGGTCACCTGACGGCAGGCTCGGGTAAAGCCGCTGATCAGCTCGTTATACTGTCCTGAGTCAACGCCGAAAACCAGCACCAGCATGGCTACGATGCCGCAGACTATGGCAAAAATGCTTCGGTCGATCTTTCTTCGGCGTGCCTGCCGGTCAGAACCGTATTGACGCGCCATGGTCAGTCACCGTAGGGCAGCGTGCGCTCATGGGCTGCAGCAAACTCTCTGAGGGTACTTATTCTGCCGTCCGCATCGAACTCAGCAACGGTCACTCCGTCGAACTCCGAGCGGCTGCCGTCGTAGACGCACACAAAATTCCATTCGGCAAAGCACTTGTCCTGAAAGTGGGAAAAAGCGGAGACATCCCAGCGTTCCACCTTTCCGTGGTCAAACCAGTCGCCAAACCAGCGCACAAGCTGTTCCGCGCCGTGATACTCCTTGCCGTCGCTTTCAATATAGACCACATTGTCGGAAAACAGGTTTTCAATGCCGCTGCAATCGCGCTCGATCCACATCGAAAAATAACTGCGGATAGTGCGTTCACGCGCCGAAAGAACTGCGCTGCTTGTGCTCACTTGTGCTTCCTCCTCTGGGAATTGCCGCCCGGTTTTCTGCCGCCGGAACGGTTCGCACCCGGTCGGGCGTTTTTCTTTGCTCCGTTTCTGCCGCTCTGTGCCTGCTTTATCAACGTGGCAGGCGAAGGCTTTATCAGGCAGTTCTTGCCGGTACCGATGAGGTCGGCGCGTCCTGCCTTGCGCAGGGCACGCTCCACCGCCATCTGGTTTTCCTTCTTGAAATACTGCAGAAGCACTCTCTGCTCGGCTTTTTCCTCCGGTGTCCTGGGGACGTACACTTCCTTGAGGGTGTATGGATCAAGACCGGTGTAGAACATGCAGGTGGCTATCGTGCCGGGGGTGGGATAGAAATCCTGCACCTGCTCGGGACGGAGCTTCTGCTCCTTGAGGAACAGTGCCAGCTCCACGGCATCCCTGAGGGTACTGCCCGGATGGGAGCTCATGAGGTAGGGCACGAGGTACTGTTCCTTACCCTCCTCGGCGGTTATTCTGAAGAATTTCTTTGAAAATTCGCGGTAGACTTCGATGTGCGGCTTGCCCATGGCATCCAGCACGTTGTTGGAGCAGTGCTCCGGCGCGACCTTCAGCTGACCGCTGACGTGGTATTTTATAAGCTCACGCATGAAGGAGTCGTCCTCGTCCAGCATGAGATAGTCGAACCTGATTCCCGAGCGGACAAACACACGCTTGACACCCTTGATCTTTCTCAGATCGCGCAGCAGTTCGAGATACTCGCTGTGGTCAACCTGAAGCGCAGGACAGGGCTTGGGCGCAAGACAGCGCTTGCCCTTGCACATTCCTGCCTCGTCCTGCTTTTTGCAGGAATGGAGGCGGAAGTTTGCCGTGGGGCCGCCCACGTCGTGGACGTTGCCCTTGAAACGGGGATTCTTTGTAAAGCTTTCCACCTCACGGATGACCGATTCCCTGCTGCGCGTGGAAATCATTCTGCCCTGATGGAAGGCAAGGGAACAGAACGCACACGCACCGAAGCAGCCGCGGTTGTGGATGACCGAGAACTCCACCTCCTCGATGGAGGGAACGCCGCCCACACTGTCGTACATGGGATGGGGACGGCGCTCATAGGGCAGCTCGTACACGCGGTCGAACTCCTCGGTGGTAACGGGCGGCATGGGTGGGTTGCATATCAGCATACGGTCGCCGTGGCGCTGGATGATGGTCTTGCCGCGTATCGGGTCATGCTCATCGTTCTGGATGCGGCAGGCGACGGCGTATTCCTTTTTGGATTCGCAGACACGCTCGTAGGATGCACATTCCGCCACAGGACGGGGCTTATATTCGCTGACAGGGATGGTCACGCAGGTGCCGCGCACGTCCAGTATCTCCCCCACCTGCTCGCCTGCGTCAAGGCGGCGCGCCAGTTCAATGGTCTGGTATTCACCCATGCCGTAGGAGAGGATATCCGCACCCGATTCGATGAGAATGGAGGGGCGCACGCTGTCCGACCAGTAGTCATAGTGGGCAAAGCGGCGCAGGGAAGCCTCCAGACCGCCGATGATTATGGGCGCATCGGGATAGGCTTTGCGCGCCAGCCTGCTGTAAACGATGGTGGCACGGTCGGGGCGATAGCCGCCCTTGCCGCCGGGAGAGTAATAATCGTCGCTGCGCTTGCGGCGCGCGGCGGTGTAGTGCGCAACCATGGAATCGATGTTGCCGCCGGTTATCATAAAGCCCAGACGGGGACGTCCGAAGCGTCTGAATTCGCTTTCGTCCTTCCATGCAGGCTGAGCAAGTATGCAGACCCTGAAGCCCTCGGCTTCAAGGATGCGCGCGATTATGGCGATACCAAAGCTTGGGTGATCGACATAGGCATCACCTGTAACCAGCACAAAATCCGGCTGATCCCAGCCGCGTGATTCCATATCCTTACGATTGACGGGAAGAAACATAGGCATCAGAACGGAGCGTCGTCATCGTCCTCTCCGTTATCCTCCTCGATAGAAATGACGGGAAGTGCATCCAGCACGCCGCCAAGAGATGTTCCCTGAGGCTGATGGGGCTGGACGGTATAAGGCTCGGGCTCGTCCTCCGGCTGATTATCCACCACGGGCAGTTCATCGGTATCAGGTGCGGCGTACTGCTCCTGAGGAACGTAGCGTTCCGGCTGGACGGGCGTAGTGTCTGCCGCTGCCGTCTGCGCAGCGGTATCGGAAAGATTGATGGTGGTCTGCATGGCGGGATTTTCACGCATGGCGGTCATCTCAAAATACTGGGCACGGGACATAAGCACCCGACGGGGCTTGGAGCCCTCGTGAGGACCGACAATGCCGTTTGCCTCCAGCTGATCCACCAGTCGACCGGCGCGGGCATAGCCCACGCCCAGTCTGCGCTGGAGCAGGGAGACTGACGCCTGTCCTGCCTCTGTGACCACATCGATTGCCTTGATGAAGAATTCGTCGTTGTTGCTGTATTCGTCGTCATCGCCGGACTTGCCGTGCTCCTCGCCTCCGGAGGCATTGCGCTCGATCTCCCGGGCGATGGACTCATCGTAATCGGCAGAGCAGTGGCTCTTGATGAAGGAGACCACCTTTTCCACCTCGCTGTCGTCAACAAAGCAGCCCTGCACGCGCTTGGGCTTGGGCATACCCACGGGATGGAGCAGCATATCGCCCTTGCCGATAAGCTCCTCGGCGCCGCCCTCGTCCAGAATGATCTTGGAATCCACGCCGGAGGAAACGGCGAACGCGATCCGGCTGGGGACGTTTGCCTTGATGGTACCGGTGATGATATCCACCGAGGGACGCTGGGTGGCAAGAACCATGTGCATACCTGCGGCACGCGCCATGGCAGCCAGACGGCTGATGGTATTCTCCACTTCCTTGGGAGCGGTCATCATCAGGTCTGCCATCTCGTCGATGATTATGACGATGCGCGGCATTTTCTGTATCTCGTCGCTGCGCTCGGCGATCTTATTATAGCCGTCGATGTTACGCACGCCCTGTTCACGGAGCAGTGCATAGCGCTTTTCCATCTCAGTGACCGCCCACTGCAGGGCGCCTGCAGCCTTCTTGGGGTCGCACACAACGGGCACCAGCAGGTGCGGCAGACCGTTGTACACATCCAGCTCGACCGACTTGGGGTCTACCATGATGAGCCTCACATCCTCGGGCGAAGATTTGTATATAAGGCTCATGAGCATGGAGTTGATGCACACCGATTTACCCATACCCGTTGCACCGGCGATGAGCAGGTGGGGCATCTTGGCAAGGTCGGTGAGCACGATGCTGCCGTCGATATCCTTACCCACGGCAACGGTGATGGGGCTCTTGGCATCGCGGAACTGCTCGCTTTCGATGAGGGAGCGGATGCGCACGATGGAAAGGTTCTGGTTGGGTATCTCCACACCCACGGCTGCCTTGCCGGGGATGGGAGCTTCGATACGCACGCCCTTGGCGGCAAGGCGCAGGGCGATGTCCTTGTTGAGGTTGGTGATCTTGTTGATCTTGACACCGGGGGCAGGCTTGAGCTCGTAGCGAGTGACCGCAGGGCCGCGGCTGATACCCACCACGGAAGCCTCAACTCCGTATTCGCGCAGGGTTTCCACAAGCTGCTCACCGTTGCGGCGCAGCTCGTCGCGGATGTCGCCCTCGTTGTCGTTTTCGGCAGGGATGAGCAGGCTTGTTTCGGGAAAGACGTAGTTGTCGGTCTTCTTTTCCTGCTGCTTTATCTCCTGAGCAAAGGCAATGACTTCCTTTGCCAGTTCTTCCTGACGCTGCTTTTTATTGTCCTGAGCGCCCGAGAAGCGCATGAGCAGACGCTCGAATTCGTCCTCGTCGATCTGGTTTTCTTCCTTCGGCTCCTCCTTCACGGGAGCAGGAGCAGCCTTGGGCTTTGTCTTTTTTGCGGACTTTTCGGTGGCGAGACGGATCTCCTCAAGGGGAGTGATGTCCTCGTCATCGGAATATGTATCTTCCTCGGGTTCTGTTTCCGAATAGATCACTGTCTGTTCCGCCTCTGCAGGGGCAGACTTTTTGCGGCGCGAGCGCTTCGCGGGAGGCTCGGGAAGTGCTTCCCCGGCAGGTTCTTCCTCCTCGTAATCCTCGTCGTCAATGGGAACGTCCACAAACGCTGCACGGCGGCGGCGCTCCTCACGGCGTTCCTCCATGGAGATGCGGTACTGCTCGGCGGCGCGTTCCATGGATTCTGCAGCTCTGACCGACGCCTTCTTCACAGGCTTAGCAACGCCCTTGAACAGCCGGATGAGATCGGAGCCGGATACTATCATCACAAAAACAAACGTGCCCAGCACAAGGAGGATCATAGACAGCACCCGACCGAAGATTGCAGCAAACAACGCGCCGATCATGCCGCCGACGGCTCCTGCGCCGTTGGCGTGCTGTCCCTCGTAGTACAGGGTCTGCATGGTCTTGGCGACGCTGAAGCCCTCCACCTCGGAGGAAACAGGAGACACAAGATGGATGAACGTGCTGATCATGGATCCTGCGAGCAAAAACAGCACCACCTTGCTCTTTATGTTGTTTTCGGGGCGGTCAAGGGCAAGAATAACAGACACCGAGAAGCCCACCGCGACCCAGACATAGGCAGACCAGCCCAGCAATCCGAAGATGACCTCGTTGAGTGCAGGTGAAA
>SVPO01000157.1 GCA_015065795.1 Oscillospiraceae bacterium
AACGGCACCGACGCAAAGATCGCCGTCAGGACCTACATCACCAACCTCAGGGACGGTCAGTCCGTTCGCTATACCCTCAGAGATGCCGACGGTGCCGAAGTCGCCTCCGCAGAGGGCGGCACAGAGGTCGAACTGGAGATCAGTAACGTGCATCTCTGGCACGGACGCAAGGATCCCTATCTCTACACCGCTTCCGCCGAGCTGATTCAGGACGGCGAGACCATCGACAACATCTCCGCCCGTTTCGGATGCCGTACCTTCAGGATCGATCCTCAGAACGGCTTCATCCTCAACGGCGAGGAATACCCCCTCCGCGGCGTATCCCGTCATCAGGACAGATGGGGCATCGGCAACGCCCTGCTTCCCGAGCATCACAAGGAAGATATGGATCTCATCTGCGAGGTCGGCGCGACCACCATCCGTCTGGCTCACTATCAGCACGACCAGTATTTCTATGACCTGTGCGACGAGCGCGGCATGATCGTCTGGGCAGAGATTCCCTATATCTCCAACCATATGCCCACCGGACGCGAGAACACCATCTCCCAGATGAAGGAACTGGTCGTCCAGAACTACAACCATCCCTCCATCGTTGTCTGGGGACTTTCCAACGAGATCACCATGAAGGGCGACAATGATCCCGATCTCCTTGAGAACCACAACATCCTCAACGATATGTGCCACGAGATGGACAAGACCCGTCTGACCACCATCGCGGCAGTTTCTCCCTGCAATATCGAAAGCCCCTACATCCGGATCCCCGATGTGGTCTCCTACAACCACTACTTCGGCTGGTACGGCGGCGACACCTCCATGAACGGTCCGTGGTTCGACAAGTTCCACGAGCGCTGGCCGGAAATTCCCATCGGCTGCTCCGAGTACGGCTGTGAGGCTCTCAACTGGCACACCTCCAAGCCCACTCAGGGCGACTACACAGAGGAGTATCAGTCTTTCTACCACGAGGAGCTCATCAAGCAGCTCTTTACCAGAAAGTTCATGTGGGCTACTCATGTGTGGAATATGTTCGACTTCGGTGCCGACGCACGCTGCGAGGGCGGCGAAAACGGTCAGAACCACAAGGGACTGGTTACCTTCGACCGCAAGTACAAGAAGGACTCCTTCTATGCCTACAAGGCATGGCTGTCCGACGAGCCCTTTGTGCACCTGTGCTCCAAGCGCTACATCGACCGCGTCGAGGATGTGACGAAGGTCACCGTCTACTCCAACCAGCCCGAGGTCGAGCTCTTTGCCAACGGCACCAGCCTTGGCAAAAAGACCGCCGAGGATCACTTCTTCTATTTCGACGTGCCCAATGCAGGCGAGACCGAGCTGGTCGCCGTTGCCGGTGAATGCAGAGACGAATCGAAGATCCGCAAGGTTGAGGAGTTCAACGAGGAATACCGCCTCAAGGAAAAGAACGCCATCCTCAACTGGTTTGACATCACCGAGATCGAAGGCCGCTTCTCCCTCAACGACAAGATCGGCGACATCATGGCAACCACCAAGGGCAAGCTGCTCTTTATCGGACTCATCGGCAAGATGATGCCCAAGAAGAAAAAGGCAAAGAAGGGCGAGGAGAAGAAGGACGACGGCTTCATGGGCGGCTTCCAGATGAACGACAGCATGATGCAGATGCTGGGAGGCTTCACCGTCCTGCGCCTGTCCGGTATGCTGGGCATGGTAGGTGTCGAGCTGACCAAGGAGGATCTGCTGACGATCAATGCCAAGCTCAATAAGATCAAAAAGCCCAAGGTCAAGCTGACCAAGGAAGAAAAGAAGCAGGCAAAAGCCGAAAAGAAAAAGGCAAAGAAAGCCAAATAATCGATAAAATAAATATCCGCCGCGCCCTGTGGTCAACAAAGATCACAGGGCGCGGCTTGGTTTATTTCATGCACTCATAGACAGCGCGCAGCAGAGCGTCCGCGTCGTCGTGTGTGGTGAAGAATGAGGGCGACACCCGTACCGTTCCGCGCTTATCGGTGCCCATGGCAATGTGAGCGTCGTAAGCGCAGTGATAGCCGCCGCGTACGCAGATGCCGCGCTGAGCCAGCATCTGCGCACCCTCGCTGCCTGTCATATCGCCAATGTTGAAGGACACAAGCGGCGCGTGATTTTTTCTGCGCGGCGATGCGGTGTACAGCCTCACGCCGTCCATAGCGAGCAGCCCGTCATGGATGTGCGCGGCGATATCCAGCTCGTGGGTCCGTATGCGTTCCCGTCCGTGTCTCTCAATGAACCGGATGCCCTCGTCAAGGGCGCAGATTGCAGGCATACCGGGCGTGCCGCTTTCGTAGTGGTCGGGCAGCTCGTCGGGCTGCCGGCGCTGTGCCGACAGCGTGCCCGTTCCGCCGAACACCAACGGCTGTGGCAGCGATGTGCCGCTCATGGCAAGGATTCCTGCGCCCATCACGCCGTACAGCCCCTTGTGAGCCGGCGCGCAGATAAATTGCGCACCCGTGCCGCCGAGGGTGATCGGTTCGGTGCCGGCTGCCTGAGCGGCATCGATGCCGAACAGCAGCCCGTATCGCCGGCACAGCTCGCCCAGCAGCAGGATCGGAGGGATGATGCCGAACACATTTGAAGCACAGGTGCAGAATATCATCCGCGTGTTTCGCCGTATGGCAGAACGGAAGTTTATCAGCGTGGCGTATTCGTCGCCTTCTTCCACATGGGCACGGGTGACGGATATTCCTCTCCGTTCGAGAGCGGCGAGGGGACGCACCACCGCGTTGTGCTCAAGGTCGGAGATAATGACGTGATCTCCGGGGCGCAGACAGCCGAGCAGCACCGTGTTGATGGACCATGTGCAGCCGGGGGTGAATATCAGGTTCTCAGGCTGCTCCGTCCCGAAGAATTCCGCCGCTCTGCTCCGACATTCATACAGCCGCCTGTCGGCAGCTTCCGCCAGCGGATAGCCTCCCCGTCCGGGGTTTGCCCCGTACAGCGTCACCGCATCGGTCAGCGCACGCACAACTCCCTGCGGCTTGGGATAGGTCGTGGCGGCGTTGTCGAGGTA
>SVPO01000037.1 GCA_015065795.1 Oscillospiraceae bacterium
CTGCGCGAGGGCAACATCTGCCGCTACAGCGACGACGGCGAACCCTCGGGCACGGCAGGAATGCCGGTGCTGTCGGTGCTCACCAAGCCGGGGATCACCGATGCCGTCATCGTGGTCACGCGCTACTTCGGCGGTATACTGCTGGGTGGCGGAGGACTGGTGCGCGCCTATTCCCACGGCGCGGCAATCGCCGTGGAGGAATCGGGACTGCTGGTCATGCGCCAGTGCGTCATCGCGCGTGTGGAATGTGACTACAGCTCCTACGGACGTGTGGCATCGCTCATCCCTGAAATGGGCGGAGTGGTGGATGACTCTCAGTTCACCGACAAGGTGGAGCTGACCTTCCATATGACAGCCGAACAGCTCGCGGCAATGGAGCCGCGCCTTGCCGACGCCACCTGCGGAGCCTGCCGCGCCGAGGTCACCGGCGAGCAGTTCTATGCCTTTGAACAGTAACAGATAATGCAGACGACCCGGGATATCGCTTCCCGGGTCGAATCTGTCCATAGTCCCTGTCCGTTCCGGAAGCTGATGCGGCATAAATATGCTTCAGCGCATGGCAGAGTTTTTCAGAAAAAATAAAGGGAAAACCGCGCGAAGTGGAGTATAATAGTATGAGTGGAGGTGAGCCGCTGTGAATATAAGAGAATCCATCGAACAAATGGAAAAACAGAATCTGTGTTCCGCTGCCGTTCTGGTGTGCGAAAGCAGAGGCCGCGCAGTGCCGGAGGATAAGTGCCCTCTGCGCACCGATTTCCAGCGCGACCGTGACCGCATCATCCACAGCAACGCCTTCCGCCGGCTCAAGCATAAGACTCAGGTCTATCTTGCTCCGGAGGGCGACCACTACCGCACCCGTCTTACCCACACCCTCGAGGTGTCACAGATAGCGCGCACCATCGCACGCGCCCTGCGCCTCAACGAGGATCTGACCGAGGCCATCTCTCTGGGTCACGATCTCGGTCACACTCCCTTCGGACACGCGGGCGAGCGTGCCCTCAACGACGTTGCTGCGGCAGGATTCCGCCATTATGAGCAGAGCCTGCGCATCGTGGATAAGCTGGAAAAGGACGGCTACGGCCTGAATCTGACCGCCGAGGTGCGCGACGGTATCCTCTGCCACACCAAGGGCACCGAGGCGTTCACCGCCGAGGGCAGGATCGTGCGCATCGCCGACCACATTGCCTACATGAATCACGATATCGACGATTCCATCCGCGCAGGAGTGCTCACCGAGGACGATATCCCCCGTGAAGTGTCCTCCGTGCTGGGCATAGGTCACGCAGCGCGCATCAACGCCCTCATTACCGACCTCGTGCAGCACAGCGAGAACGGCAATATCGCTTTCTCCGACAGATTCCGCCGTGCCTACGATATCCTCCACGAATTCCTCTTTGACAGCGTCTACCGCAACAAGGTGGTCAAGGGCGAGGAAAGCAAGGTGGAGGCAATGATAAAGCATCTGTTCGAGCACTATCTCATGTATCCCGAGCAGCTGCCGGGAGACTATGCAGGCACCCGTCTTGCCGAGGGCGACGAGCGTGCCATTCTGGATTACATCTCCGGAATGAGCGACCGCTACGCCGTCAATCAGTTCATGTCCCTCACCGTCCCCAGATCGTGGGACAGATAGGGGGCATAAATGGCAATACCAAGAGAATTCATCGATCGCCTGAGCCAGTCGGTGGACATCGTCGAGCTCATCGGCGGCTATGTCACCCTCAAGCGCGCAGGCAGTCAGTATAAAGGGCTGTGTCCCTTCCATTCGGAAAAGACGCCCTCCTTCACCGTCTATCCCGACAGCAGGTCCTATTACTGCTTCGGCTGCCAGAGCGGCGGCGATGCCATCACGTTCGTGCGCAACATCGAGCGGCTGGACTATGTGGAGGCGGTGAAAAAACTGGCGACCATCGCCGGCATGGAGGTGCCCGAGGACGGTGCCTTTGACGGCATGACGCAGGTGCGCCGCCGCATCAGAGAAGCCAACCGCGAGGCGGCACGCTTCTTCTACCGCCAGCTGTACACGCCTGCCGGAAAGGACGCGCTGGGCTATTTCCGCAGCCGCGGTCTTGACGACAAAACCATAACCCACTTCGGTCTGGGCTGGGCGCCCGACGGCTGGACGGCCATGACCGACCATCTCAGAGGTCTGGGCTTCCGTGAGGACGAGCTCATCCGCGCCAATCTTTCGCGCCGCAGCAGAAACGGCGGCATAATCGACGTGTTCCGCAACCGTGTCATGTTTCCCATCATCGACCTGCAGGGCAGCGTCATCGCCTTTGGCGGACGAACCATGGAAAAGGATCACGGCGGCAGAAAATACATCAACACCGGCGAGACCGAGGTGTACACCAAGGGTCACAACCTCTACGGTCTCAACTGGGCGAAAAATGCCCGAAGCGACACCATCGTCGTCACCGAGGGCTACATGGATGTCATAGCCATGTGGCAGGCTGGTTTTGAAAATGTTGTCGCCTCTCAGGGTACTGCCTTCACCGAGGAGCAGGCGCGTCTGCTGTCCCGTTACGCTCAGCGCGTCATTCTATCTCAGGACGGCGACCGCGCAGGACAGGAGGCAATCCGCAAATCCATCCCCGTGCTCCGTGCGGTCATCAACGACGTGCGAGTGCTCAATATCCCCGAAAATCTCGACCCCGACGAATACATAAAAAAATACGGTCCCGAGCGGATGAAGCGCCTCATCGAGGGCAGCCGCAGCGAGCTTGAATACCGCCTTGACCAGATACGTGCCAATTACGATGTGCTGTCCGACGACGGCAAGGTCAAGTATCTGCGCGAGGTGTGTCAGGTGCTGGCAGGACTGTCTCCGCTGGAGCGTGACGTTTACGCCGCGCGCATCGCTTCCGATCTCGGCACCGACAAATCGGCGATCATCGCTCAGATCGCCGCCGGCAGCAAACGCCGCCGCGCTCAGGAACAGCGCCAGCAGCTGCGTGAGCTGCAGGAAAGCATCTCCACACGCAAGGAGAAGGTCAACCCCGTGCGCAGAGACAAGCCGCGCGGCACCATGGCGGAGGAAACCCTCATCTACATCCTCTATCACAATCCGGAAAAGGCGGGTCTGATAAGGGATAAGATGCCTCCGGAGAAAATGCTTTCCGACTTCTGCAGACGCCTTTACGCCGCTCTGCTGGACATCATACAGACAGGCGAAGCGCCGTCCATCGCACAGTTCGGTCAGATGAGCGGACCGGACGCTCTGGTGCTCACACCGGAGGAGATGGGACAGGCGGCTCGCATCATCAACGCCGTGGGCGTTACGGGCGGTTCGGGCAGCGAGGCGGACATCGACCGCTGCGTGCGTATCATCGAGGAGGAATCCTCCCGACCGGCAGGCGATGCCGCGTCCACCGCAACGGCGGAGGATCTGCAGGCGTATCTGCAGTCGCTCAATCGCCGAAAGGATTAGGCAATCATTCAATTCATATAAATAATCAAGGAAAAGGAATGTTATATCAATGAGCAACAGCAACGCATCAGAAAACAAATCCGCTATCCGCAGCCTTCTTGAGCTGGGCAAGCAGAAGGGCAATCTGACCAACCACGAGATTCTGGACGCTCTGGCAGAGGTGGATTTCGACCCCGAGCAGATGGAAAAGGTCTACGACCACATAGAGCAGCAGGGCATCGAGATCGTTGACGATCCCGTGGAGGATATCAAGCTGGACGACATCGCCACCGAGGGTATCGTGGACGACGGCAGCGCCGACGGTTCTGCTGCTGACGGCCTGTTCATCGACGACCCCGTCAAGGCATATCTGCGCGAGATCGGCCGTGTTCCCCTGCTCACCTCCGAGGAGGAGATCGACCTCGCCATCCGCATCATGGACGGCGACGAGAGCGCAAAAAAGCGCCTGAGCGAAGCCAACCTCCGTCTGGTGGTCAGCATCGCCAAGCGCTATCTGGGCAGAGGTATGCACTTCCTCGACCTCATTCAGGAGGGCAACCTCGGTCTGATCAAGGCTGTTGACAAGTTCGACTACACCAAGGGCTTCAAGTTCTCCACCTACGCCACATGGTGGATCAGACAGGCGATCACCCGCGCCATTGCCGACCAGGCCCGTACCATCCGTATCCCCGTGCATATGGTGGAGACCATCAACAAGGTCAAGCGCGCCCGCAGCCAGCTGCTTCACGAGAATGCCCATGAGCCCTCTGCCGAGGAGATCGCCGAGGAGCTCGATATGCCCGTGGAGAAGGTGCGCGAGATCATGCGTGTGGCGCAGGATCCCGTCTCCCTTGAGACTCCCATCGGCGAGGAGGAGGACAGCCATCTGGGCGACTTCATCGAGGACGAGCAGGCTACCGCTCCCGATGATGCCGTTTCCGGAATCATGCTCAAAAAGCAGATGGAGGAAGTCCTCAACACCCTCACTCCCCGTGAGAGCCGCGTTATCCGTCTGCGCTTCGGTCTGGATGACGGACGCAGCCGCACTCTGGAGGAGGTGGGCGCCGAGTTCGGCGTTACCCGTGAGCGTATCCGTCAGATAGAGGCGAAAGCCATCCGCAAGCTGCGCCATCCGAACCGCAGCAACAAGCTCAAGGGTTATTCATAATAGGCTCGTCTTGAATCGAGCGGTACTCCTAATCCACTAAAAAGGAGGATGCCGTCCGACGTTCCGGACGGCGAAAATGGTATGGGAATCAACGATGTAAAAACCGCAGTTCTGGGTCTGCTGGAAACAGGAAAACAGAAGGGCAGCCTGACCAATCAGGATATCATGGATGCCCTGCTGGACGTGGACGTAGAGCCCGAACAGCTGGAGAGCCTCTATGATAAACTGGAGGCTGCAGGAATTGAGATCATCGAGGATCAGCCGGAGGATATCGAGCTGACCGATCCGCAGATGGTCAACGATACAAGCGGCGGCTCCGAGACCGAAGCCGAGGCGGCAGGGATCGAAGACCCTGTCCGTATGTACCTTCGGGAGATCGGACGCGTGCCGCTGCTGACACCCGAGGAGGAGATCGAGCTTGCCACGCGCATTGCCGACGGCGACGAAAGCGCGCGCAAGCGTCTGGTGGAAGCCAACCTCCGTCTCGTGGTGAGCATTGCAAAAAAGTACATGGGCAGAGGCATGACCCTGCTGGACCTCGTTCAGGAGGGCAACCTCGGCCTCATCAAGGCGGTGGAGAAATTTGACTACGCCAAGGGCTTCAAGTTCTCCACCTACGCCACATGGTGGATCAGGCAGGCGATCACCAGAGCCATTGCCGACCAGTCGCGCATCATCCGCCTGCCGGTACATATGAGCGAATTCATCAGCCGCGTGCGCAAGGCATCGGCTCAGCTTCTTGCCGAAAACGGCAGCGAACCCACCAGCGAACAGATCGCCGAACGCATGGGCGTGCCGGTGGAGCGTGTCAGGGATGTGCAGCGCACCTCTCAGGAGCCTGTGTCGCTGGACACTCCCATCGGCGAGGAGGAAGACAGCCATCTGGGCGACTTCATCGAGGACGAAGCCATGCTTACTCCCGACGAGGCTGCCGCCAACACCATGCTGCGCGAGCAGCTGGATATCGTGCTGGGCTCGCTCTCGCCCCGTGAGGTGCAGATCATCCGCCTGCGCTTTGGGCTGGAGGACGGACGCTGCCACACCCTCGAGGATGTGGGTGAGCGCTTCAACGTCACCCGTGAGCGTATCCGTCAGATCGAAGCAAAGGCTCTGCGCAAGATCCGTCACCCCAGCCGCAGCAAGCGCCTCAAGGACTTCCTCGGCTGATGATCACAGGTCATAAACTATTCTTTCCGCACGATCGTCTACGGTCGTGCGGAAGCTGTATGTGAGGATAATGAATCATATGAAGAATCAAGAAAAGGATCGTACGCTCAGTAATTCCTATCTGCTCAGACGCTTCCTGCCATACTATAAGCCCTATGTGGGCACGCTGGTTCTGGATCTGTTCTGCGCGCTGCTGACAACGGTATGCGAGCTGTACCTGCCGGTCATCGTCCGTGAGATCACCGACAAGGGACTGAACGACATTGCGTCCCTGACGGTAAAAGGTGTGCTCACCACCGGCGCGATTTACTTCGGACTGCGCATAGTGGATGCCATTGCAAATTTCTACATGACCTCTGTGGGACACATCATGGGCGCGCGCATCGAGACCGATATGCGCCGGGATTTCTTCACCCGTCTGCAGAGCCAGTCCTTTGCCTACTACGACGAGACCCGTGTGGGACAGCTCATGTCGCGCATCACCAGCGACCTCTTTGACGTGACCGAGTTTGCCCATCACTGCCCGGAGGAATTTCTCATCGCCGGCGTAAAGATCCTCGGCGCGTTCATCCTGCTGTGCTTTGTCAACGTGCCCCTTACCCTGATCATCTTTGCCGCCCTGCCGCTGATGGTGCTGGTCACACGCTTCTTCAACAAGCGTATGCGCCGGACCTCCAGAGAGTCCCGTGAAAAGGTGGGCGAGCTTAATTCTGCCATTCAGGACAGCCTGCTGGGCATCCGCGTGGTCAAGTCCTTTGCCAACGAGGATATCGAGAACGAAAAGTTCGCCGAAGGCAACAAGGCTTTCCTCCGTGTCAAATCAAAGTTTGATTACATAATGGGCGGCTTTTCCACCTGCAACCGCCTGACCGAGGGCTTTATGTACATCCTCGTCGTGGTGGTGGGCGCGCTCTTTGTCATCGAGCGGAAGATCGACGTCGCCGACCTCGTGTTCTACCTGCTGTACGTCACCACTCTGCTGACCTCCATCCGCCGCATCGTGGAATTCACCGAGCAGTTCCAGCGCGGCATGACCGGTATAGAACGCTTTGTGGGCGTCATGGACGTTCCCGTTGATATCGAGGATGCTCCCGACGCGGTGGAGCTGACCGACGTGCGCGGCGACATCGAATTCGATAACGTCAGTTTCCGTTACGGCGGCACCGACAGCAACGTGCTCACCGGCATCAATCTCAAAGCGCACAGAGGGGAGAACATCGCTCTTGTCGGTCCCTCGGGCGGCGGCAAAACCACCCTCTGCAGCCTGATACCCAGATTCTACGACGTCACCGGCGGCGCGGTTCGTGTGGACGGTCACGACGTCCGCACCCTCACCACCGCTTCCCTGCGGAACAACATCGGCGTGGTGCAGCAGGAGGTCTATCTGTTCTCCGGTTCCATCCGCGAGAATATCGAATACGGCAAGCCGGGTGCTTCCGACGAGGAAGTCATCGCCGCCGCAAAGCGTGCAGGCGCCCACGAGTTCATCGAAAAGCTGCCCGACGGCTACGACACCTACATCGGCGAGCGCGGCGTCAAGCTGTCCGGCGGACAGAAGCAGCGCCTGAGCATCGCCCGAGTGTTCCTCAAGGATCCGCCCATCCTCATTCTGGACGAGGCGACTTCCGCTCTCGACAACGAAAGCGAGCACATCGTTCAGCAGTCCCTGAGCGAGCTTGCCGTGGGACGTACCACCTTCACCGTTGCCCACCGCCTGACCACCATCGTCAATGCCACCGAGATCATTGTCCTCACCGAGGACGGCATTGCCGAACAGGGCACCCACGCTCAGCTGCTGTCACAGGGCGGACTGTACAGCTCTCTTTACAAGATGTACTCCGACATGGGGAGGGCTGAATGATGAGCGTCAGAAAAGCAGTGAGGGACGACATCGATGAGCTTGTCAGGCTGCGCATCGCCTATCTGAAGGAGGATAACGGACAGCTTGACGACCGTGATGCCGAGACCATTGCAAAGGAGCTGCCCGATTATTTCAGGAGACATCTGGGCAGAGATCTTTTCTGCTATGTGTGGCAGGAGGGCGGTGAGATCGTTGCCAGCGCGTTCCTGCTTCTGGTGGAAAAGCCGATGAGCCCAGCGTTCATTAACGGAAGAACAGGCACGGTGCTCAACGTATATACCTGCCCTGAACATCGCCGCAGAGGATATGCCGCGCAGGTCATGCGCAGATTGCTGGCTGACGCAGGAGAGATGGAGCTGAGCGTCGTTGAGCTGAGAGCCACCGATGCCGGATATCCTCTGTACCGCTCAGTAGGATTTGCGGACGACGCGGCAGGCTATCATCTGATGAAATGGCGCAGTCAATAACGGAAAATGCATACAGAAAAATCCTCCGCACGGAAACCACCGTGCGGAGGATTTTTTGTGAAAAACGAAATTCAGAATTGATGTGAGCAGTTTTGTTTACCTGACTTCTGCGACAGTTTCTGAGGCGCTGTTTTCTCCCCGGGCAAAGGCGCCTGCAGCGCCGATCATTATCCACATGACCGGCGACTGAATGGGCAGCTGATAGCCGAAGAGGGCGTGCGCCATGTAGCTTATCACTGCCACGCCGAATACCGGCGCGATCTTGTTGCGGTCGGCGTTGCGGAAGCACGCCCACAGCAGCGCGCCGAAGAAGCCAAGATAGGTAAGCAGACCGGCGATGCCGTTGTCCAGCAGCACGTCAAGGAATTCGTTGTGTGCCTTGTCAAGGTTGCCGTTGGAATCGGGGAACATTTTCTGTGCTTCCTCTTTATAGTGCAGGGCAAAGAACCTGCGGAAGTTGTCCGGACCGATTCCGAACACGGGATTGTGCTTGACCAGCGAAAGGGTTCGCTTCCAGGTGAACAGACGGTTGTGACCGAAGCGGTCGTCGAAGTTGCCGCGGAGCATCTGACCAAGCTCGTGGATAATGGTATCCGATTTCTCCTTCAGATCGCGTTCGGAAAGAGTTTCGGTCGCTCCGGAGAGGGGACCTGCGGCGGCATCGTCCGGCTGAGTGATAATCAGCGAAAGGGAGATTCCGCCGATGACCGCCAATCCCATAATGGCGCACATTGCGGTGCGCAGCCTTTTGGCGGTGGCAAAGCGCTGAACGCTTTCTTTTTTCTTCAGTTTCCACACCACAGCTGCAGCAATGGCGAAGAATACGATCATCACGCACAGCAGCATGAAGGTGGTACCCAGCTCGTCCTTGCGCAGAACGGTATCAATGGTGAGGTCGGCAAGAACGGTAACTGCGGCTGCGGCGAAGACCACCAGCGTGCGGAACAGACGATCCAGGGAGCCGCACAGCGCGATGGGAATGGCGACCACCGCAGCGGCAAGAGCCACAAGACCTGCGTCGGTGTTGATGTTCAGCTCGGCAAAGAGAATGATCATGAAGCATACGATAAGGCTGATGCCGTGCCTGTCACAGACGCTGCCGATAATGGAGCGCTTCTCGCGCTTTCCTTTTTCATCGGGCTTGGTATAACGACTGCGCGGATAGAAGAAATCAGGCATGGAACCGGTGATGTACAGACCTGCGGCGATAACCAGAGTTATGCAGAGGATGTAGGAGCCGAGATTGACGTTGCCCACAGGGCCGAGGAAGCGGTAGGTTGTGCTGTCCCAGAATGGTCCGGTGTAGCTGTCCGCAAGGACACCGTCCACCCATTTGCCGTTCTTGTAGGCGGAGTAATGAACCACGTCGTAGAGATCAACACCGTAGTAATGGAAGATGCAGGGGATGGCAAGCGCCGTTCCACCCCAGACAAACAGCGTTGCCTTCCATTTGACGGGCTTCATCATACGGGAGATAATGAAATACGCGGCGGTATATACCGTCTGGTATATGAAACCGTTGTTGCGCGGATCAAGACCGCGGAAGGCGGTGCGCTTATCATCTGACAGCAGACAGGAGATAAGCATCAGTACCCAGTAGGCGATGAGCGAAGCGTCGGCGATCAGCGTGGGGCTGTCCATCACGCGCTGCTTAAGCGTTCGTTCCGGCTGCTGCCTGACCGCCGAGGGCGAGTCGAGGGAATACAGATAAGAGGAGGTCAGCAGCAGGATCATGCATATGAATACCGCGATGCTTGTGGCAAAGAAAAAGTCCGACTTCGCCGCGGTGATTGCGGTGTACTTCTCTCTGTTCATGTACAGCGGAAGCACGATGGCGGTGATGGCAAGATAAACGGTTGCAACTGAATTCAGCAGAATGGAAAAATATCTTTTGGTGTCATCTGCGGCGGTCTTTTTGACGGTGCGGCCGCCTTTTCTGACCTGGGCACTTTTCTGTGCCATGGCTCTACCTCCTGTGCAGCGTCGGCGCGGAATTGGCGCAGAATGCTGTGATTGTATTCATCCGTGTTTCGGATGCCCAGTCAATTATATATGATATCCTGTCAGGAATCAATCATAATCACAACATTTCAGAGGTCGGGATGCCCGCAGGACACCCCGACCTCACAGACGCGCGGATCAGCGGCAGACGCCCTCGTGAAAACCGTAGTTCCAGGGCCACGGATCCTCGATCCAGCAGCCGCCGTCGGTTTTTCCGGGAACGCCGGTGAGCGGACCGTAGCGGTGTTCGTATTCGGCACGCAGCTTGGCAGCCTGAGCACTGTATTCTTCCATGGCGTTCATCGCCGCCTCGTCGCAGGGATGAGTGTCGAGATAAAGCCGGGTCTCATGAGCGGCAAAATCCGCTGCCATCAGGCAGCACAGCAGAGAGTGACGGTCAGCCATTGCAGCAGCCTCCTTTCCCCATGAAGGGCTTGTCGAGGGCGGGAAAGAGTGTGCCCCGGGTGAGTGCCTGACCACAGGAATATGCGCAGTCCCACACCTGCGGCTCAAGAGATGCCATCACGGGCAGTGCGGCGCATACCGGTTCGGCGTCGCGGCAGGCCGGCTGCACTCGACGGGGTTGGGGACAGGCGGAAGGACAGCCCATGCCGGGTGATGTGTTTGTCATGTATCTCATACGGTTCGGACTCCTTATGGGTGTATTCTGCACAGCGGTGCCGCGCAGTAGATTTGCTACATAATATGCAGTAATCCTCTCGCGGTGTGCGTTGCGCCCCCGTCTCCCTCGGTAATTATCCCAAATATCTGCCCGATATTTGCCGATAAAGCTTTTATTGCCCTTGAAAAAGCAGGCGGAAAGTAGTAATATATATTCATTATTCGCGGCGTAACACGCCGTCTTTTTTCGGAGGAATAACAACCATGTGCTTTCGCAGAAAAAAGAAAGCGGTAGAGTCCGCGTCAAATTCAATACAAGCAAAGGAATGTGCAGACATGAAGATTCTTGTCATCAATGCAGGCAGTTCGTCCCTGAAGTATCAGCTCATCGACATGACCGACGAGTCGGTCATCGCCAAGGGCAACTGCGAGCGTATAGCCATCGGCGACAGCTTTATCACCCACAAGCTGCCCAACGGCTATTCCAACCAGAAGAACGTTGAGATCAGCAACCACACCGAAGCCTTCATGCTGGTCAAGGAAGCTCTCACCACCGGTGAGGGTAAGGTTATCGACCAGCTCTCCGAGGTTACTGCCATCGGCCACCGCGTCGTTCAGGGCGGTGCCATCTTCAAGGAATCCTGCCTCGTTACCGAGAAGGTCGTTGAGGATATTGACGGACTGAGCACTCTTGCTCCCCTGCATAACCCTGCTCATGTTCAGGGTATCCGTGCAGCCATCGATGTTTTCGGCAAGGACGTTCCTCAGGTCGTCGTTTTCGACACCTCCTTCCATTCCACCATGCCCCCCGAGGCATATATGTTCGCCATTCCCTATGAGTATTACGAGAAGCACAAGATCCGCCGCTACGGCGCCCACGGCACCAGCCACCGCTTTGTGACCGCCCGCTGCCTTGAGCTGCTGGGCAAGTCCGAGGATCCCACCGGTACCAGAATCATCAACTGCCACATCGGCAACGGTTCTTCCCTGACCGCCGTCAAGGACGGTAAGGTCATCGACACCAGCATGGGCCTGACTCCTCTGGGCGGCTTCATGATGGGCACCCGTTCCGGTTCTCTGGATCCCTCCGTCGTTACCTATCTGGCTGAGAAGGAAAACCTCTCTCCCCAGGAGATGTCCAACCTGCTCAACAAGAAGTCCGGTATGCTGGGAATCAGCGGCTTCTCCGATGACCGCGACGTCACCGCTGCCGAGCACAACGGCGACGAGAAGGCCATCCTGACCCACAAGATGCTCCGCTATCAGATCAAGAAGTTCATCGGCGCCTATGCCGCTGCTCTTGACGGCGTGGATGCCATCACCTTCACTGCCGGTCTGGGCGAGAATCAGACCGAGCATCGCTATGCCATCTGCGAGGGTCTGGGCTATCTGGGCGTCAAGGTCGATGCCGAAAAGAACGCCGCCGCTAAGGGCGTCGAGGCAGAGATATCCACTCCCGACTCCAAGGTCAAGGTCTACGTTATCCCCACCAACGAGGAAATGGTCATCGCCCGCGATACCAAGCGCATCGTTGAGGGACTCAGCAAATAATTCCGCAAAAATCTGCCGCACCGGTGTTTCCGTATCTCGAAAATCATCGGTGCGGCCTTTGCTATATTCTCCGAAAGCTCTGCCGCGTGAAATAGTCTGCGGTAAATAATCACTGTGAGGTGAGCCGATGAATTATCTCGGAATCGATATCGGCGGCAGCAACATAGCCGCCGCGATCATGCACAGCGACTATTCCGTTTCCGGACGTGCCAAGGTAAAGGTGCGCAAGGGCATCAGCGAAACCGAATTCTGTGACGACATCGCTGCTGCTGCACGCGCGGCGGCAGCTGAGGCAGGAGTAAGCATCGCGGATGTGGAATACTGCGGTATCGGATGTCCGGGAATCATCAGCTCGCGCACGGGAGTGCTGGAATATGCCGGCAATCTCGGCTTCAGAAAGCTGCCGCTGGGCAGCGAGATCGGTGCGCGTCTCGGCGTGCCCGTCTACGTCGAAAACGATGCCAACTGTGCCGCTCTCGGCGAGGTGTGGGCAGGTGCCGCCAAAGGGGCGGAAAGTGCCCTGATGGTCACCGTTGGAACCGGTATCGGCGGCGGTATCGTCATTCACGGCAAAGTGTATTCCGGAATAAACGGCATCGCCGGCGAGGTCGGGCATATGACCCTGTTCCCCGGCGGAGAGCAGTGCGCCTGCGGACGCAGGGGTTGCTGGGAGGTTTACGCCTCAGCCACTGCCCTCAAGCGCCAGACCCGTGAGGCAATGCAGGCAAACCCCGATTCTCTGATGTGGAATCACGCGCCCGACCTTGACAAGGTCAGCGGAAAAACCGCCTTCAAAGCACAGCGAGACGGCGATGCTGCCGCTGCGCAGGTGGTTGAAAGATACCTGTATTACCTTTCCGAGGGACTGATCAACTGCGTCAATATATTCCAGCCAGAGGTGGTGTGCATCGGCGGCGGTGTGAGCAATGAGGGCGATGCCCTGCTTGTTCCGCTGAGAGAAATGGTTCTGCGCGACTGTCTGAGCGGTGAGAATATCCGCATGCCCCGAATCGAAGCCGCGCAGCTTTCGGGCGAGGCAGGACTGATCGGTGCCGCAATGCTCGGACGATCCATGGAATAATCGAATAACGAAAAAAGGCTTCCGACGAAAAGTCGGAAGCCTTTTGGCTGCATGAAAAGAATTTTACTTGTTATCCTCGACGAACTGAACCAGAGCGCCAACGGTCTTGATGTTCTCGACCTCGTGATCGGGAACCTCGAACTCGAACTCGTCCTCAAGGGACATGATCAGATCAACGACGTCCAGAGAATCGGCGCCCAGATCGTCCTGAATGTTGGTCTCGGTGGTGATGGAGTCTTCCTCAACATCAAACTGATCAGCAAGGATCTTCTTAATCTTCTCAAATACCATAACAATGACCTCCTGAAATAAATAATTACGCCGGCATACAGGACTGCCATCCGGCCGGTCGGTTTGTTCAATGCAATATTATAAGGATTTTTCTGCTTTGTCAATACCAAATCCAAAATATCGGAATAAATTTACAATGGTGCGCGGCGGCGATGCAGATGACCTGCCTTTATGATTGTTTCTGTGCGTAAAGTTGTAAACTTTCTGTGACGGCAGGGCTTTTATAGGCGTTTTTTGCCGAAAAAAGGGCAAAACCCATCGGTCTGCGATTGACGCGGAACAAAAATTACAATATAATAAACTCCTGTAACTGCAAAATATGGTGAAAGGTGTGACCCTGAAAAGTGAACACATCCCCGAATAAAAAACCGCTTCTCTACATAGGACTGATCCTGTTCCTGGTCATTGCTGTGGCAGGCTTTATCTGCGATATCATCGTTTCCACCGAGCCGGAGGGAATCATTGCCATCATCGCGGTGGTGGTCGCGTTCCTCATTCTTGCCGGATTCCTTGTTATCGACACGGTCGCCCGCAAGCGCGCCATGGCAAAAGAGGAAGAAGACGGTTTCGATGCCGATTCTTCCATTGACAGCCGCTTTCTCCGTCATACCGAGGATACCGGCGAGGAGGAAGATTACGTCTGGCACCCCAATGCCACCGCCCGTTCGGGCTTTGCCGGCTTTAACCGCAGAGGCTTTGAGGAAGCTGCCGAGCCGACCGAAGATGCCTTTGCTCCGCAGGCAGCGGCCGACGAGTTCGGCGCTGAGGATTTCGGTGCCGATTTTGACGACATCCCCGACATTGACGATGTCTCCGATGACGAGGTGTTCAGCTTCACCGATGAGGAACTGGAACAGACCTCCGAAATCGAACAGGAGCCTTCTGAGCCTGTTTCCGAGCAGGAAGAACAGCCTGTAGAGGATATCGTTCAGGATGAGCCGCAGGAGGATGATCCCTTCAAGCCGGTGCTCAAGCTGAACGGAACTCAGCCTGAGGAAGTCTCTCAGGAACCCGAAACCGTCGAGCAGGAAGAACAGCCTGCCGCTGAGGAAGCTCAGCCGGCAGACGAAGAACCTGCCGTCGTCGAACAGCCCGAACCCGAAGTCAAGGCTCAGCCTGCCGAACAGCCTGCCCGGTCCGCTGCGCCGCAGCCCGCTGCAGCCGAGCGCCGCGCCGCCGCGGCAGTTCCTGTCGCAGCCGTCGCCACGGCAGCCGCAGTGGGACAGACCATCGAATCATTCTACGATGAAATGAGTGATGAAGACATTCTTTACCGTGACTGCGTAGAGGTGTGGGCGGCCGACGCCAAGCCGGCAGCTCTCCGCCTGATAAAGTATGTCGAAGGCATCGAGGACAAGCAGACCGCCGCCCTCATCGGACGCGAGGTCGAGTATGTCAACGCCATGATCGACCGCATCAACTGCTTCACCCAGCTGGAGTACATCGACGAGCTGCTGGAGTACAAGGAGCACAACTACTCCACTCTGGTCAAGGATACCCTCAAGCGCTTCAGCCCCTTCTTCATGGAGAAGCGTCTGGGTCTGCTGTGGAAGGGACTTGACATCGACGTCATGACCGACCGCCGCTGGTTCATCTTCGCCCTCACTCAGGTCATCTTCAACGCCGTGGAGTTCACTCCCAACGGCGGCAAAATCGCCATCTCCGCCAAGAAGCACGAGGACTTCATCGACCTGACCGTCGAAGACAGCGGCAAGGGCATCTCTCCCGAGGAACTGCCCTTCATATTCATGGCAGGCTACATGGGCGACGACGCTCCCAACGAGAGCGGCCGCCGCACCGGTATGGGTCTGTTCATCGCCCAGAGCGTCATGCGTAAGATGGGCGGCGATATGCTGGCAGAATCCACTCCCGGCAAGGGCACTCGCATCACCATGCGCATGCCCATCATCGAGCCGTAAACAAAACAATAACCGCCGCAGGAAACACTCGCAAAGAGCTTTCCTGCGGCGGTTTGTTTTGTCCGGTTATCCGTTGAGCACGCATTTCAGCGCGTCTCTGTCCACCACCTTCACGTCGCTTGCCTGCGCGAAACGTGTGGCGAAATCCACGTTCTTTATGCGCACTTCCCTGCCGTTGAGGTAGTTCAGCACGCCCGAATCGGTGGTGAAGCTGAATCGCAGCTTGTATGAGCACAGCACCTGCCTGTTCTGCGCCGCGCCCTTGTTCTGCTTGTTGGTGCCGTATTTTCCGTCCCCCAGCAGCGGATGTCCCACCGACGCGAGGTGAGCGCGGATCTGATGGGTGCGCCCCGTAAGCAGTTCCACTTCCAGCAGGCTCAGCCCGGGGCGGCGCGCCAGCACGTTGTATTTGGTCAGGATGGTCTTTGCGCCCTGTTCGCGGTTGTCCACGATATACACACGGCTCTGGGCTTCGTTCTTTTCCAGATACCCCTTGAGAGTGCCGCTGTCCGGCTTGATGTGTCCGTGCACGATGCACAGGTAATATTTGTCGATCTCACGGGTCTTGATCTTTTCGTTTAGCACGCGCAGGGACGCGGCGTTCTTGGCGGCGATGACCAGGCCTGCAGTGTTGCGGTCGATGCGGTTGGCAAGGGCAGGAGCAAAGCTCTGCTCGTCATTAGGGTCATATTCGCCCTTTTCGAACAGATACCGCTGTATGCGGTCGATGAGGGTGTCCGCCTGCCACTGCTCGTCGGAATGGACAAGCAGCCCCTGAGGCTTGTCGGCAACGAGGATGTTTTCGTCCTCGTACACCACCGTCAGTGCCTTGCCTGCGCGCAGGAAGGACGGCTTGTCGTCCGCTGCCCGTGCCGGAGTCAGCGCGTCGTCGGGCAGATAGATGTCCAGCACATCGCCCTCGCTCAGCCTCGTGGAGATCTCGCAGCGCTTGCGGTTGAGCTTGATGTCCTTCTGGCGGATAGCCTTGTACATCATGGACTGGGGCAGAGAGGGGAACGCCTTCTGCAGGAATTTATCAAGACGCTGTCCGGCGTCGTTTTTCTTTATAGTGACCGATACCACAGGCGGTCCTCCTTGGTCATGCTTTTCCAGTAGATTTTACTTCATTCTCCGCCCGATTGCAACATCAATTGACGGGCGGTGCGTCCTTGGGTATAATAAATCCGTAATTAAGCAGAAGGAGCGATCGTTATGAACACAGTCAATCAAAGAATCATCGACGCGGTCATAGCCAGAGCCGAGAAGGTCTGCCCTGACTCGCTGGAGCTCATCGGCGTGTACGGCTCGGTCGCCACGGGTGACGAATACGCAAAATCCGACCTCGATCTGCTCATCCTCATCAGGGACGACGAGGGTTTCAGGCTGGGTATGGGCATGATCCTCGAGGATATCGGCATAGGCTACGATATCTACTGCACCCGTATGGAATGGCTGCGCGGCGACGCGGAATGTCACCACGCCCAGCTGTCCAAGCTGATGGATTCGCAGATAGTCTATATTAAGAATCAGGAAGCGTACGAGGAACTGCTGAAGCTGCGTGAGCAGGCGAAGGCTTTCCTGCGGTCGGACGATCGCTTTGAGCGTGTGGAGGAGCAGATAAAGCAGGCGAAGCAGTATTTTGCAGAGGCGTGCCTTACCGATAAACTGAGCCGTGTGCGCATGAACGCCTGCGGTGTCATCGTGAGCCTGCTGTCGGCGGTGATGCTTTACCACGGGGATTACTTCCGCCGCGGAACCAAGCGCACCTTTGACGAGCTTGCCCGTCTGCCCCTGGATAAATGCTTCTCAGATGATCTCCGTGCGATCCCTCTCTGCGAGGATGCCGACGGGCTGCGCCGTCTGATGAGATCCCTCATCAATTATGTGACCGCGCACACAGCACGGGAGAAAACGCTTGCACAGCCCTGCGCCGACAACATCTCCGGCACCTACGAGGAGATCTGTTCCAACTGGCGCAACAAGGTGGAGGAGGCTGCCGACAACGCGGACGCTTATTCCTCGTTCATGAATATGTGCTTCCTGCAGAATATGATCGACGATATCGCGCAGGATGTGGACATCGGCTCCGTTGATCTCATGGAGAATTACGATCCCGACTGCCTTCGGAACAATGTGCTGCTCTATGACCGCTTCCTTGCAGGCTACGAAACCGTATATGAAAAGGCAGGCATCAGGGTCAATCGTTTCGCAGACGTCGACCAATTCTTCAAAAGCTATACCGAGTAAAGATCAAGCCCCGACCATCAAAACGGTCGGGGCTTTGCTCATGCCTGCGTCAATGCCATATGGCAGGCTCGCCGGTGACCTTTTCGCCCAGACGGCTTGCCCACGATTCCACAAAGCAGGCGGTGTAGGGGACACCTTTCTCCTTTCGCATCCGTCGGAAGTACGGCAGATTTGCCCATGTGTAGGAAACGATGCCCACGATAATGAGATACAGCGGACCAAGTATCAGCGACTGTATGGTGTGACCGTATTCGTGCACGCGCACGGGCCGGGAATTGCCGCCGTCCTCCCCGGGAGTAAAGATAAACAGCCCGAGGCTCATGCCGCCGCGGCTTTTCCAGTGAGTGTCGATGCATCCGCGGTATATCCTGTGTGGACGGCGTATGTTTACCAGAAAGATCAGCAAGCCCAGCGCGGTCTGCACGATGCCCCATGTGCACTGTGCGATAACATACAGCAGACGCCTCATGCGTGCAGCCTCCTTTTGTGGAATGTCCGTATTATACCACGCCGCATAGGGAAGCGCAACGCACCGGCATTTTCACGGTGCAGGACATCGGCTGAAAGTGTGTTGTTTCTGTGAAAGTCAAAAATAGTCAAACTTCCTCTTGACTTTCTTTGATCATGGTGTTATCATATGGTCAGAAAAAGGTCAAAGATAATCAAAGTCAAAAAGTCAAAGATGGTCAGTGAATGGAGGAATGTCCGGTGAATTTAAGCGAACTTGTGGCGCAGGCAATCATGCGCATGCTGGACGAATCGGGCGGCGCGGCGGATATTCAGCGCAACGAGCTTGCGGCAACTCTAGGCTGCGTGCCCAGTCAGATAAATTATGTAATAACCTCGCGCTTCACACCGGAGCGCGGCTACACCGTCGAGAGCCGCAGAGGCGGCGGCGGATACATCCGCATCACCCGTGTGAGCATGGGCGGCGCGGCTGCCGTGATGCACATCGTCAACAGCATCGGCAGCGAGCTTGATCAGAACACGGCACGCGCGCTGGTCAACGACCTTGCGTCCGGAGGTGTCATCCCCGTGCCCACCGCACGGGTCATCATGGCAGCCTGCACCGACGGCTGCTACCGCGACTGCGCTCCCGAGCAGCGCGACAGGGTTCGCGCGGCGATCTTCAAGCAGATGATAATGAACGCGGTTTAACGATATACCGCGCTGCCAATAATCAATCGGTATTACGGAAAGACAGTGAAGGAGGACGAGAATCAATGAAATGTCAGCACTGTGGAAAGAACGAGGCAAATGTACACCTCAGACAGAATATCAACGGACAGGTCACCGAGCACGCCCTGTGCTCCCAGTGTGCCGAGCAGATGGGCGTTGGCGGAATGTTTGCCGACTTCGGTTCCTTCGGCGGCTTCGGCGGACTTGGAATGATGAGCGGCTTTGATCACTTTGCCGGACTTGGAAGCCTGCTGGGCAGTATGCTGGGCGGCACCCAGCAGAGAACTCTGCCCCAGACACGCCGCTGCAAGGTGTGCGGCTCCAGCTTTGACGATATCGCAAGCCGCGGCAAGCTGGGCTGCGCCGACTGCTACGAGCTCTTTGCCGACCGACTGGCTCCTTCCATCGAGCGGATGCACAACCGCGCAAAGCACGTCGGCAAGCTGCCCGGACGTCCTGCGGCGGAATCCGCGCCTGCCGCCGCTCCCGTGCAGGAGCAGCCGGAAAAGAAGCCCGAGCCTCACATCGAGACCGTCGAAGACCTGCGTGCTCAGCTCAAAGCGGCAGTGGCGGCGGAGGAATACGAAAAAGCAGCGATCCTGCGTGACCGCATAAAGGAGATGGAAAGCAAATGAGCACCGCAGCAAAGAAATGGTATCAGCTCAACGGCACCGATGCCGACGTGGTTCTGAGCACACGTGTGCGCCTTGCGCGCAATCTCAGCGGCTATCCCTTTCCCTGCGTGATGAACGACGAACAGCGCGCGAAGGTCAATGCCCTTGTGCGTGACGCCGTGGAGAACGGCGGTTCGGTCATCGGCAGCCGCTTTGCCTGCATCGACCTCTCGGAAAAGTCCCGTGAGGAACTGGTGTCCCTGGTGGAACGTCACCTCATCAGCCCGGAGTTCGCTGGCAAGCCTGCAGGACGTATGCTCATGCTCCTCGACGACGAATCGGTCAGCCTCATGCTCTGCGAGGAGGATCACCTCCGTCTGCAGGTGCTTGAGCCGGGTCTGGCTCTCGACAAAGCTTACGACATGGCGGATAAGCTGGACACCCTGCTGTCCGAGCGGCTGAATTTCGCCGCCAGCGAAAAGCTGGGCTACCTCACCGCCTGTCCTACCAACCTCGGTACCGCCATGCGTGCCTCGGTGATGGTTCACCTGCCGGCTCTGGAGCGAACCGGAGCTCTCCGCTCCCTCAGCTCCAGCATCGCCAAGCTGGGTCTGACCATCCGCGGAATGTACGGCGAGGGCAGCGGCTCCCGGGGTGCCGTCTACCAGATATCCAATCAGGAAACACTGGGCGTCACCGAAAAGAGCACCATCGAAAAACTCAGCGGCATCATATCCCAGCTGATAAAGCTTGAGCGCGACGCCCGGGAAAAGCTCATGGCGAATCCTGCCGAGCAGGACAGAGTGTGGCGCGCGCTGGGCGTGCTCCGCACCGCACGAATGATCAGCAGCGAAGAATTCATCGAGCTTTATTCCCAGCTCCGTCTGGGAGTAGCCTCGGGACAGATAAAGGGCGTGACCCTTGACGCTCTCAGCGAGCTTTCGGCAAAGGTGCAGCCGGCGACCATGCTTGTGGACGCAGGCACGGCCCTCACGCCGGCCCAGCGCGACGCACGCCGCGCGGAAATGATCCGCGCCATGCTGGGCGAATAACACAGACACACACCATAACGGAATTACGAAAGGGTGGATGGAAATAATGTACAGCTTCAGCAATTTTACACCCAAGGCAAACGGCGCCATGAACGCCGCCATTGAGATCGCCGCCGAGAACGGACACACCTTCATCGGCACCGAGCACATCCTCGTCGGTCTGCTCAGTCAGGAGGACAGCGTCGCGGCACAGGTGCTCACGGGCGGCGGAGTGACCGCTGCCGACATGGAGGAAAAGCTTCTCGCCGCCTACGGCAAGGGCGTGCCCTCCACGCTCAATCCCAACGATTTCACTCCGCGCAGCAAGCGCATCATCCAGAACGCAGGCGTCTATGCCTCCAAGCTGGGTCACGGCTATGTGGGTACCGAGCATCTGCTCATCGCTCTGCTCACCGATTCCGACAGCTATGCCGTCCGCTTCATCGCCGAGACCGGAGCCGACCCCGTGCAGCTGCGCAGTACGCTGCTTGAGTCTGTCGGCAGCGGCGCGGCAGAGGAAAACGATCACGCGGAGGAGCAGCCCCAGAATCCCTTCGCCGGTTCGCCCCTTGCCGGTCTGTTCGGATTCGGAGCACCCAAGCAGCCCTCCGCGAAGTCCTCTGCAGGAGGCAAGACCAAGACCCTCGACCAGTTCGGCAGAGACCTGACCGAAGCGGCGAAAAAGGGCGAGATCGACCCGGTCATCGGCCGCCAGACGGAGATCGACCGCGTCATCCAGATCCTCTCCCGACGCACCAAGAATAACCCCTGCCTCATCGGCGAGCCGGGCGTGGGCAAAACCGCCATCGCCGAGGGACTTGCCCTCAAGATCGCTCAGGGCGAAGTGCCCGACGAGCTGCGCGACAAGCGCATCGTCGCCCTCGACCTCACAGGCATGGTGGCAGGCACCAAGTATCGCGGCGACTTCGAGGAGCGCATCAAGGCGGCCATCGACGAGGTCAACGCCGCCGGCAACGTCATCCTCTTTATCGACGAGCTGCACACCATCATGGGCGCAGGCTCCGCCGAGGGTGCCACCGATGCCGCCAACATCCTCAAGCCCCAGCTTGCACGGGGCAAGTTCCAGGTCGTGGGCGCGACCACCATCAACGAATACCGCAAGCACATCGAAAAGGATGCCGCCCTTGAGCGCCGCTTCCAGCCGGTCACCGTAGGCGAGCCCTCCGAGGAGGACGCTGTTCTCATCCTCAAGGGTCTGCGCGACCGCTACGAAGCCCACCACAAGGTGCGCATCAGCGACGAAGCCATCGAGACAGCCGTCAAGCTGTCCGCAAGATATATCGCCGACCGCTTCCTGCCCGACAAGGCGATCGACCTCATCGACGAGTCGGCATCCCGTGTCCGCCTCAACCGCCAGACCGAGCCCGAGGATATCCGAGAGCTTGAAGCAAAGGCAAAGTCCCTTGCAGGCGAAAAGGACGAGGCAGTCATCGCCCAGCAGTATGAGCGCGCCGCCGCCCTCCGTGACGAGGAGCGCAAGGTGCGTGAGCAGCTGGAGCAGCGCCGCAGCCAGTGGAAGGATTCCGCCGCTAAGACCGTCACCGACGTCACCACCGAGGATATTGCAGGTGTCGTCTCCCAGTGGACGGGCATCCCAGTCACCCAGCTCACCAAAGAGGAGAGCGAGCGTATGCTGCACATGGAGGAGCTTCTCCACGAGCGCATCGTGGGACAGGACGAGGCGGTCAGAGCAGTTGCCAAAGCCATCCGCCGCGGCAGAGTGGGTCTCAAGGATCCCAAGCGTCCCATCGGTTCATTCATCTTCCTCGGACCCACAGGCGTGGGCAAGACCGAGCTGTGCAAGGCGCTTGCCGAAGCCATGTTCGGTGACGAAAACGCCATGATCCGTCTGGATATGTCCGAGTATATGGAGAAGCACACCACCTCCAAGCTCATCGGCTCCCCTCCGGGCTATGTGGGCTACGACGAGGGCGGTCAGCTCACCGAAAAGATCCGCCGCAAGCCTTATTCCGTGGTTCTGCTGGACGAGATCGAAAAGGCGCATCCCGACGTGTTCAATACCCTCCTGCAGGTGCTGGAGGACGGTCACATCACCGACTCCCAGGGCAGACAGGTCAGCTTCAAGAACACCATCATCATCATGACCTCCAACGTGGGTGCCCATCTGCTCACCGAGCGCAGAAAATCTCTGGGCTTCGGGGCTGACGCATCCGTCGAAGACACCGGCTCCCGTGAGG
>SVPO01000038.1 GCA_015065795.1 Oscillospiraceae bacterium
GGTGGGGATCAGACGATACCAGTAGGTGATGGTGAGGCCTGCGGTGGTCATGGTCAGGTCGGCGGGGATTTCCTCTGCAACCTTCTCATAGAGATCGATATCTCTGTAGTGGAGATCCTCAATGACAGTGCCGGTCTCGAAGGTCTCGTTGTAGGCCTGAGACAGAACCTCATTGGTGTCAGCGTCGAGATAGTGGACGGTCAGGACGCCGGTGTCTCTCTCGTAGATGTAGTAAACATCAACATGAGAGTCAGCGGGGAAGTTGCCCTGAGGCTCGCCCTGGAGCTCTACGAAGTGCCAGCCGTTGATGTCGGCCTGGTTGAAGGTGTAGGTCTCGTAGATGGTGCCTGCCTTGTCAACATTGTTGATCAGCTCGTTGCCGTTTCTGTCAACATAGTGAGCGGTGGCGGTACCGGTGGGAGTCAGAGTGTAGTAGTGGATGATCTCAATGCCGTCCTCGGTCATGACGAGGCTGCCGGGGATAACGCTGGAGTTGAAGTCGTACTTGTCGATGGTCTTTTCGTGCAGGTCGGTGACGGTGTCGCCGGTGTTGTAGACTTCGCTGACGTGATCGGCCAGGACCTTATCGGTGCCGAGCTCGAGGTAGCGGACTACGAGAGTACCGGTAGCACGGACATAGACGTATACGATTTCGTTGGTGTCGTTGGCGGGATAGTTGCCGCTGACGGGATCGCTGCCCTCTGCAATGTAGCTGTAGATGTAGCCTTCAACTGCCTTGGGAGCGGTGGAGTAGGTCTCGTAGATGTTGCCGCTGGAGGTATCGCTGTCAGCGATCTCCTTGCCGGTGGTATCGACATACTTGACGACTACGTTACCGGTGGGAACCAGCTTGTAGTAGTGGTCGATGACGATGCCGTCCTTGGTCATCACGAGGCTGTTGTCGGGAGTGTAATCGGTGGTCACGAACTCATAGAGGCTGCCATCAAGTGTGATGAAGTCTTCCTTATAGATGTTGGTGACCTTGTCGGTTACGTTGTAGCTCTCGGTGATAGACTCAGCCAGAGTCTTGTTTGTGCCGTACTCGAGGTAGTTGACGATCAGGCCGGCGTTGCGCAGAGTGTAAATGAACTCGACGTACTTGACACCTTCAACGAAGGTATCGACGGGCTTGCCGTTGACTTCCTTGAGCTCGTAGACGGGAGAATCGATCTCGCTGAAGCTGTAGGAAGCGCCGACATCACCGGTGGCGACCTCCTCGGGCTTGAGCTCAAGTCCGGTATCGGTAACATGGGTGACTACGACGGTACCCTGGGTAACGACGGTCTCAACCTCGTTGGTCTCGTCGCCGTTGACCTTGGCCTTGTTGGAGATGACCTCTCTGAACTCGGTGACATCCATTGCGTCAACCTTGACCTTGAAGGTCAGAGCGACTTCCTCACCGGCCTCGATCTTGTCGATGTTCCAGGTGATGACGCCCTTGCTGACCTCGCCGTCGATGACGGAGGACTCAACCAGAGTGGTGTTGGCGGGAACGGTGTCGGTGACGACGATGTTCTCAGCCTTGATGCAGCCTTCGTTCTTGACATTGATGGTGTAGGTCAGGATGTCAGCAGTGTTTGCAGCTGCGGCATCGACTTCCTTGTCGAAGGTGAGGACTGCGTGGTAGGTGTCGTTGGTGACGACGGTGGTGGGCTCAGTGCTGCCTGCACCGGTGTAAACGATCTGAGCGATGTTGTGCAGGTTGCCGCTGGCGACGAAGCTGCTTGCCACCTTGACGGTGAAGGAAACAGCGACGGTCTGGCCGGCAGCCAGAGTGCCCAGGTTCCAGGTTACCTTGCCGCCTGCCTCGACGCCGCCGTTGTCGGCAGAGACGAAGGAGGAACCGGCAGGTACTGCGTCGGTGACGATGACGTTGTTGATGTCATCGTATCTGGGATTGGTAACGGTGATGGTGTAGGTGATCTCGTCGCCCATCTCTACCAGGCTGCCGCTGGCGGGAGAAGCGGTCTTCTCGCGCTCGATGGAAGCAGAGTCGAAGATGTACTCGTAGTAGTGGATGATGACGAGGCCTTCCTCGGTGTAGACCAGCTTGCTGGGCTTATCGGTGGTCACGTAGTTGTAGTGAGTGATGTTCTCGTAGTAGTCGCTCTCGAGAACGTCGCCAACGTAAGCGTTGAAGGTCTTGGTTTCGAGGAGGATAGCCTTGGAGCTGATATCAAGATACTTGACAATTGCGGTCGCAGGAATGCGCTCGTAAATGTAGATGTAGGTGATATTGCCCTCGATATAGGTCTTGCTGTCGGAATCGCAGGTGACGGTCTTGAGTCTGAGGTTCTCGAACTTCTTCTCTGCGGGCAGAGTGAACTCGGTTCCCACAGCACCGTCGGTGACGATGTCTTCGTGCAGGGTGTTGCCGGCGGTGTCCTGATACTTGACGGTCAGGGTGCCGCGCTTGACGATATTCTCGGTGGTGTTGGTGTTGTCGCCGTCCACAACAGCGGTGTTGTTGATGACCTTGGCATACTCGCCTTCAGCCAGCTGAGCAACCTGAACGCTGAAGCTCAGGGTCTTGGTCTCGCCGGGCTTGAGGCTCTTGATGACGTAGGAGATCTTGCCGTCGCTGTAGGAAGCACCATTGGTCAGGGTGCTGAGGATGAGACCGGTTCCGTTGGGAACGGTGTCATAGACGGTGATGTCGGTGGCTTCAGCAGTACCGATGTTGGTGACGTTCACGTTGTAGGAGATGATGTCGCCTGCATAGAGAACGGTCTCGGAAGGTACGCTGGAGGTCTTGTTGCTGGTGAGCAGTGCGTGGCTGGTGGGATTGGTGGGGATTTCCTTCTCCTCGCCGGTCTGGATGTCCTTATACTGGACATTTGCCACGTTGCCCAGGTTGCTGCCGGAATTCAGACCGTACTCAACGGTGACGGTGAAGCTGACAACCTTGGTCTCGCCCGCTGCGATGGAGCCGACGTTCCAGGTGATGACGCCGTCAGCCTCGACGCCGTTGTTGGCGATGGAAGCAACCTTGGTTCCTGCGGGAACAGCGTCGGTGACGACGACGTTCTCAAGAGCGTCGGTCTCTCTGACGTTGGTCACTGCGATGGAATAGGTGATGGTGTCGCCGCCCTTGACCAGCTCGCCGCTTGCGGGATTGGAAATCTTTTCAACGGAGGGCTCGTCGGTGTCGAGGATACGCACATAGTAGTGGATGATCTCGGCAGTGGGAGTGACAAACTGCATGGGATTGGGGGTAACTACGCTGTCATAGATGTAGCCGTTGATGGGATACTCCTCAGCGTAGGTGCCGGGGATGACGTCGCCCTGGTTGAAGCCGGTGTAGACGTCGGTGTTCTCGATCTCGGCGCCGGTGTTCTTGTCAATGTACTTGACAGTCAGGGTAGCCGGGATGAGCTTGTAGTGGAAGATGACGGTGATGGTGCCCTTGGTGTAGTTGCCTACGCGAGCGCCGTCAACATAGTCAAATTCTCTGTTCTGGAAGTCCTTGACGGGCAGTGCGCCGTAGCCGGTGCCGACTCTTGCGCGGGTGACAGAAGTTTCGCACAGCTCGGTGCCGTCGTAATCGACGTACTTGACAACCAGGATACCGACATAAGCCTCGTCGAGAACGTCGTTGGTGTTGTCACCGTCGACCTCTGCGATGTTGGGGATGTCGATCTCATAGACTCCGTCGGGGAGCTTGTCGATGACTACGGTGTAGTACAGCTCAACAGTCTCGCCGGGCCGGAGCTCGGGGATGGTGGTGACGAAGTTGTCGCCGTCACAGATACCGTCCTCGCTGCTGACGAAGGTGGTTCCCTCGGGGATGTCGGCGATGACCGGGATGTTGGTCTTCTCGACAGAACCCTCGTTGGTGACGGTGATCTTGTAGGTGATCTTATCGCCCTCGGTCAGGTTGGCGTCGGGCTGATCGGTGAAGCTTTCGAGCTTGGCGTCGAGGATGGGATGGGTGATCTCGTTGGAGTAGATGCGATCCTCGGGCTCGTTGTCGCGGTTGGTGTAGGTGGCAGAAGCGACGTTTCTCAGGTTGCCGTAGCCGGTGAGCTCGTCATTGACTCTGGCAGTGAAGAAAACGGTCTTGCTGGCGCCTACGGGGATGGTGCCCACATTCCAGACGACCTTGCCGTCGGCGTACTGGCCGCCGGTGCTGGCAGAAACGAAGGTCATGCCGTCGGGGATGTAGTCTTCGATGACGACGTTGTTGACGTCATCAATACGGGTGTTGGTGAGGGTGATGATATACTCGATCTCCTCGCCGGGACGGACAGTGGTGCCGCTGGCGGGCATGCTGGCCTTTTCAAGTACCAGAGGAGTATCATCGGCCTCGATGAAGGTGTAGTAGTGGATGATGTGCACGTTGCCGTCGATGAAGACCATCTCAGCGGGCTTATCGGTGGAAACGTAGGTGTAGTTGGTGATCTCGGTCCACTGATCGGACTCGATGGCATCGCCTACCCAGCCGGAACCGTTGACGTCGGGCAGAATGTTCTGGCCGTTGTCCTTGTCGATGTAGCTGATAACGACGGTACCAACCAGTCTCTCGTAGACGTGGATGATGGTGATGTTGCCTTCAACGAAGTTGCCATCGGTGGAACCGGTGGTGGTCTTCAGCTGATAGCCGTAGATGTCGATGGCCTCGGTGGTGCCGTGGGCGGTACCGGGCTTGCCTTCGTAGTGGAGAGCATCAGAAAGGTCATTTCCTGCCTCGTCGACGAAGCGGACATCAACGGTGCCCTTCTTGACGATATCCTCGGTGGTGTTGGTGGGGATGTCGTTTACATAGGCGGTGTTGTTGATGGTGCTGACGAACTCGGTGGTGTCGTTGACCATGACGTCGAATGCGACGGTCTTGGAAGCACCTGCCTCGAGCTTGTCGATGGTCCAGGTCAGAACGTTGCCGTTGACAACAGCATTCTTGGCATTGTAGAGGGTTACGCCTTCGGGAATGGTATCGGTGACGACAACATTCTGAGCGGCAGCAGAACCGTTGTTGGTGACGGTAATATTATAGGTATAAACGTCGCCTGCACCGTAGAACTCAGCGTCTCCGCCAGCCTTGACAGCGGTCAGGATTGCGTGACCGGTGGTGTTGGTGGGGATGGTCTGGTCGATGGTGGACTCACGGTCTCTGTAGGTGACATAAGCGGTGTTTGCCAGATTGCCGGTGCCGCTGACGGAAGCGTCAACAGTAACAGCGAAGCTGACGGTTGCGGTAGCACCGGACTCGATGCTGGGGATGACGAAGGTGACGGTGCTGCCGTTGACAGTGCCGGTGCCTGCGTCGGAAATGGTGGTTCCGGCAGGAGCGGTATCGGTCACGACGACATCGGTCATGGCTTCGTACTTGTTGTTGGTAACGCTGATGGTGTAGACGATGGTCTCGCCGCAGACAACCAGGCTGCCGTCGGCGGGATTGGCGGTCTTACCAACAGTGGGGATAGTGCTGTCGGGGATAAGCTTGTAGATGTGGATGATGGTGATGCCTTCCTCGGTGAGGATGGTGGTGGGAGCCTCGGTACGTACGTATTCGTAGCGCTCGATGGGCTTCTGCTGGAGGTCGGTCACTTCTTCACCCTGCCAGCCGTCCACATTCACATTATCGCTGATGATGTTTCCAGCCTCGTCAACATACTTGATGACGGCGTGACCGGGGATCTTAGCGTAAACGTGGATGATCTCGATAACGCCGTCGGTGAAGGTACCGGTGACGCTGCCGGTGGTGGAGATGTGTCTGTAGTTATCGATATCCTCTGCGGGATAGGGACCGTACTGGTCGCCGGTCTTGCCGTCCTGAGACTTGCTGGTGAGCAGCTCATTTCCTGCCTCGTCAACGTACTTGACGATGACAGTACCGTACTTGGTGATGTTCTCGGTGGTGTTGGTGGGAACACCGTTGACGGTAGCGGTATTTTCGATAACCTTGGTGCCGGCGCTGATCTGATTCACGGTGACGGTGAAGGAGACGTAAGCGGTCTTGCCGGCTGCGATGGAAGCGATGGTGGTGGAAACGATGCTTCCGTTGAGATCAACATTGCCTTCCTTGAAGGTCACGCCGTCGGGAAGGGTATCGACGACATTGACGTTGGAGGCGTCAGCAGTACCACGGTTGGTGACTGCGATGGTGTAGGTGATCTCGTCGCCTGCGGCGAGAATGGTGGAAGCGGCAACGCTGCTGGACTTCTCTGCGGTGAGAACAGCATGGTTGACGGTTTCGGTGGTGACAGTGTCGGGAGTGTCATCGCCGGGCAGAGTGTAGGTGATGCTGGCGGTGTTTGCCAGGTTGTTGGTGCCGGTGATTTCCTCGTCGACAGTAACGGTAAAGCTGACAGAAGCAGAACCGTTTGCAGCGATCTTGTCGATGGTGAAGCTGATGTTTCTGCCGTTTACGGTGCCGCCGTTGGCATCAGTGATGGTGGTGCCGAAGGGAGCGGAATCGTTGACGACGATGTTGCTTACGGGAACGCTGCAGGGATTGTTTACGGTGATGGTGTATTCAATTTCCTCACCGGACTTCACAAGAGTACCGCTCTCGGGATTGCTTTCCTTCTTTGCGCCAAGCTCGGAGAGGTTGGGCAGGATGCGGATGTGAACGGTGATGACTTCGCTCTTGATGGCGTCCTTGACCTTGACATCTTCGTTACCGGTGACGACATAGCTGTCCATGTCGGTCTTGGTGGTCTCGATGATGGTCTCGGACTCGGTGGTGGTGTCGGTGACGATGTCAACGGTGATGCCGCCGGCGATCTTGCCGAGGTTGGCACCGACATGGTATTCGTAGTTGCCGGTAGCATTCATTTCCCTGACAATCAGAACACCGTTGGTGTGGCCGTTGTTTGCGGTGTAGGTAGCAAACGGAGCCAGTACGCAGCCCTGGAAGCTGACGCCTACGGTTTCGAGGGCCTCAGCCTCGTGGAAGTTCCAGATAACCTGCTGATGGACCTTATCCATGTCCATGTCGGTATTTCTGAACATACCCCACTGGCCGCCGCTGAAGGAGAGGTTCTTGCCGGCAACGTTCAGGATGATGTCGTCATCGCCGAAATTGCCCTGGAACCAGACTTCACCGATGGGAATGGAAACGTCAACATTGAAGACGTGGGGGGTACCTGCAACATGGTTGGGGTCAGCCTCGATGATCAGAGAACGATCCCAGCCGCCGCGATAGGCCTGACCATTGGCCTCCATTGCGGAGTACTTTCTGGAAAGAGCAGTGTACTGCTCCTGCAGGGCCTTGACATAGTCACGGATCCACTGCTTGTTCTGCTCGAGCTTACCGCTGTTCATGTTGACCTGACCGGTGATGGTGCCACCGACGATCAGGGTGTAGTCATTCTTGCTGAGTACCTTGTCAGCAACAGCCCAGCCGCCTTCGATGACCAGATCGCCGCCGATGGCTGCAGCGCCTTCGATGTCAGCGCCGGTCTGCTTCATGTCCTCAAATACGACCAGACTCAGGTCGGGACCGTAGATGGGAGTGATGGTGGTGACAGTCTTGTTGACAGTGGTCTCGGTGGTGATTTCACCGCCGGTGCCGTTGGTGTCCAGCACATAGGTGAATTCATCTTCCCAACCGGCAGTGCCCTTGGTGTTGTATTCGTTGGTGCCGTTTTCGTCAGCAACGAAATCAACAACAGGCTGCTCATAGAGGCTGTCGTCGGGAATATAGGTGAAGGTACCGTCCTCATTGAGAACGACCTGACCGTTCTTGGGTCCATCGACCAGCTGAGCGGTGTAGCCTTCCAGCTTGAGGGAAGCCTGCTTGCCGTCCAGACCGCCGATGTTGCCATTGACGATGTCCTTGGAATCGTGACCGTTACCGGACTCGTCGATCAGGGTGTTGAGAATATCATCGTTGGTCAGGACGCCTGCGATGCCATTGTTGTTGGCATTGAGGGTCTCGCCCTGATTAAAGATGTAATAGTCATCAGCGCCTCTGGGAGCGAGGATGATCTCGTCGATCTGAACGATCAGAGGAGAATGGGTAACGGTGCCGGCGGTCTCCTCGTAGGTGAGGATGCCCTGCTCGGCGACGTTGAGGATACCGTAGAGCTTGGGATCATTTACATTAATAGTATAGGAGAGGGACTGGACCTCTGCGGGGATGGTGCCGATGGTCCATTCCACAACGTCACGGGTGACGACGGTGCCGTTGATGGTGACCTGCTGATCGCGCAGGACCTTGGCGGAACCGGTGGTGACGTTGATGCTGCTCTCGTCAACATCATAATACTCGGGAATAATATCGGTATATACAGCGTTGACGGCTGCATCATACTGCTGGCTGGAGATGATGGTGTTGATAACACTCTTGAAAGAATCAAGCAGCTGAGTGGCATTGGTGGGGAACTGAGTCTCGCCGCTGGTGGTGAACTCAGCAAGCAGATCACCAATGACCTTTGCACCCTCGGTAGGCGTCTTGACGCCATAGAAGATGGACATCAGCTCATTCATGTTGCTCAGATCGGCAACACGGTCAGCCATGGTGGGGTTGGCAAAGCTGGAAGCAACAACCTCTTTGGTGTTTCTGGTTCCGTCACCAATATAATAGGTGTTTTTGAAGCCATCGGGGTCATACTTTGCAAGTCCGCCGGTGAAGAAGACCAGCTCGGAGATGGTGTTCTCCTTGTTGAAGAGCTTCTGAGCTTCTTCGACCAGCTCCTTGAGCTCGTAGTAACTGGGCATGGCATTGTAGCCGGTCTCGTTGTCCTGAGTGTGGCTGGTGCCGTTGTAACGATCCTGAGGCAGACCGTCGGTCATTACGAGAACGACCTTCTGGCGGTCAGCGTTGGCAGAAGCGTTGGCATAGTCAACCAGCTTGTTGGCAACGAGATAGCCGCCTTCGGTGTTGGTGCCGCTGCTCTTGAGGGTTGCGTCGAGCAGCTTGCAGGCATCGTTGTAGTTGGTTGCAAAATAGCTCTCGTCAACCTTCATGTCCTTATAAAGAACAGAAGCGGCAGAGTTGCCGTTGATTCTGTATCCGTAGGCTTCTCTGTTGAAGGAGCCGACGGCTACACGGTTTCTGGAGTTGAGCTTGAACAGTTCCTCGGCAACGTCCTTGGCAGACTGAATGGCATCATCATAAAGAGTGCCCTTGGTGCCGTTGACGCCGGAGGTACTGTCCTCGCTGTAGTGTCCGGTCATGGAGTTGGAGCAGTCGATGATCATGATAAGATCAACCGGCTTCTCAACAATCTCTGTGGACGTGGAACTGGCCACGCCGGGCTTCGCCGCGAGATTCACGGTGATGTCGGCGCCTCTGTCGTCCTGCACAGCGCCCTTGGTCACTGCGACTTCGCCCGCCTGCATACCTTCGACGGCGATGTCCAGCGCCTTACCGGCAGCTGCACCGAACCCGGAGAAGAATCCGGCATAGGAGCTGACGAGTATTGTCAGACACAATACCACAGACAGCACCTTGCTGAATGTCTTTCTGGGTCTTCTCTTAGTCTTCATAACTAAACCCCTTTCCTTTACCCGAATTGAAAACCCGGGTACCTAACAAAAGATTTGCGGTGTTTTTTTCTCCGTTCCGAATGCCGTCACCACTGGCATTTGGAGATAGAGATACTCCACCCATCTTTACGATGCCCACATATTACCATACAGAGTGATTAATTCCTGCATAATTTGGCATCATTTCGGATGCAATTAGCATTTTTTGCCTGTCAAATCGGTTAAATATTTAGCTGGGTTTAAAATACCCTCGGCTCAGCGACACAGGCTCTTTGCGATTTGCAGCGCTAAATTGTCCGAATCCGCATGGTTCTGCCGTTTATTTGAGTTCCTCAATCTTTGCGGCAGCTTTCTTCAGCCCAGCTGTCACCTCCTTGCGTCTGCGTTTGTAATCTATGCGTGAGCCACTCCGATGGCAAAGTATTCATTTGCCGTGCAATCGCATGATCGTCATGTTTCAGATCACACGATCGTTTTGTTGATTACGCCTAAATGATTTATGTTTACCATCATAAATTCTCGGATTTGCACAACAGCCTGAGCATCATAATCCCTGCCCGAACAGCCGTATGCGTCCACAAAATGCTGTGTTTGCCGCAAATTTATCACTATATTTTCCGCTCAGGCGGCTTCTTCCAGCTCCGTGCAGTCTCTCTCGTCAAGGCGCATGACCACCGCGGTTATGTCATCATCATCCTGTCCGCAGCGCGCAGCCGCCAGCGCGACAATATCCCTCGCCAGACGCTGAACATCGTTCTGATCGCTTTCTCCGAGACGTTCCCTCAGCCATTGGTCATCCTGCCCGGCGGCACCGTCGCTGACCATGACGACTATATCCCCGGGAAGCAGCTGCAGGCTGCAGCTGCCCCATTCCACCTGCTCCATGATGCCCAGAGGCAGTGATTCCACCGATATTTCCTCCACGCGCTTCTCTCTTATCAGATAGGACGCGGCGGCTCCTGCCTTGCTGACGGTCAGCCTGCCGCTGTACATATCCACCCGCGCGCAGTCCAGCGTCGCCAGAGTTTCCTCCCCGGAGCTTATCTGCACGGCGGAATTGACCAGCTCCATGGCTCCGCCCTCGCTGAAGCCTGCGGTCAGCAGCCGCCGCATAAGATCGCAGGTCATCGCCGCGTCCACCGCCGCTCTGCCGCCTGTGCCCATGCCGTCTGACAGGATCACAACGCGGTCGCCGGGTGCATCATCCATGATCTCGTAGGCGTCGCCGCACATGGTTCCCCCTCCCCTGCTGTGCTGCGACGCTCCCACTGTCAGCGCATACTGCGGTATGCTGTCCATGCGCACGGTCATGCCGTCCCCCTCGCGATGCACCGCCGTCACACCCAGAACACATTCCAGCTCGTCGGACAGTATCGCGCAGGCATCCTCCTCCGGCTCGGGGCAGTCCTCGCTTCTGTGCAGAGTCATGGTCACGGTCACCGAACCGTCCGACCGGCTCACACAGCGTACATCTTCCGACGGCACTCCGCATTCCTCCAGCGCCTGCGCCGCCTGCAGAGCAAGCTCACCGCTGACGCGCTCCTGCCTGCCGCTTGCCTCCGCAAGCTCGTTCAGCAGTTTTCCGCAGCCGCTCATCTGTCCTGCCACCGCGCGCCGCACCTGCGCCACCCTGCGGCGTGCCTGCTCCCCTGCTGCATACTCCGCATATACCCCGTTGATGCGCTCGCTCATCTCTCCCCATCGCGCGCAGCGTGAGCGCAGCAGTTCAGGTGTGTTGCGCCGGGTGAGCCTGCCGTCTTTTTTCAGCACGGGATAAAGAGCATCAAAGAGCCGACGGGTCTCGCGCGCAGATGTCTCCCAGCAGAAGCGATAGATGGCGCAGTCATTGCATATCTCCTCCGCCGCTCTGCGGTAAACCGTATCAGGCTTCGGTGCCTCCAGCCTGTCCAGCCGCTCGGATACATCCCGTACAGTCCGTGACGCCTCCTCCAGCCCTCTTGCCGCGTCCGCCAGCCGCAGGGCGGCATAGCCTTCTGTCTGCGCAGCCGTACGGGTGCAGCCTCGCGCATCAACTGCGTCAAAGATGAATTCCAGCCGTCGGCTGCCCACTATCGAGAAAACCGTTGATGCCGCCGCCGTTTCCATGAGCAGATATATGTCCAGTGAGCCCGACACCAGCGAGCACAGCGCGCAGGCGATGGAGTACACCGCCGCCACCGCGATATCTCCCAGAGGGCGGAACATCGCCGCTGTCAGTCCCGCGGCGGCACACACCCCCAGCACGGAGAATCTGTTCTGCGCAAGGGCAAGCGCCAGCCCCAGACAGATGCCTGCAGCGGCACCTCCCGAGGTGCCGAAACGTCTGCAGCAGGCAAGCACTGCCGCCACTGCCGCCGCCACAAAGGGCGAAAAGCCGAAAACGGATATCCTGAAAAGCGGAATTGCCGCCACACACAGAGCAGCCGCGGCGCAGCACAGTTCCTGATCGCTCAGGGAACGGCTCTTTCTGTGCCGCCACGCATCCATTGCGCCGCAGAAGAAATAGGCGCACGCCGCCGACAGCGCTCCCTCGGCGAAATACCGCGCAAGGTCGTAGCCCACCGCAGCACCCACCGACGAGCTGACCACCACGCCCGTCAGCACCACTCCCGACAGCGCAGCTCCCGGAGCGAAAAGCGGACTGTCCTTTATCGGCCGCAGTTCGGAGAGCGCCCATTTTATCCCTGCCGCCGCAAAAGCCGAGGCAGCACATCGCAGACTGTCGGCGTCATTCCCCGGCAGCACAAAACCCAGCATGATTCCTGCCATTGCCGCGGTCACCGACCCGGAGGGTACCGCTGCGGCAAACGCCGCGGCAAAGGGGTATATCCCTCCCGGCACTCCTGTTCGTGCAAGACCGAAGCCCAGAACCAGCGGCAGCAGCACCCTCAGTGCCGCCCGTCTGAGCCCATAAGCCGCGTCCCTGACCAGCTGCAGGGCATCCGTGCGAATGTGATATGTGCGGAAATCCATGATAACGCCTCCGTTGTACGTCCTGCCGCCGCTCTGCCGACGACTGTATCACCCTCCCGACGAAAAGCACGGGAGTCTCAGAACTGATTTTACGGCATCTGCGGCGTGGTTTCTGTCGTATCGTGCAGGTCGGAGGCAAACAGCAGATTGATTTATCGGCTGCTGTGTGGTACAATTCCCCACGGAACGATTCGATACGGAGGATTATCATGGAGCTTACTCTGCCTATTTATCATTTCTTCGCCAACTGCATGGCGGTGGAGCACGAGGAACCAAAAAAATGCCGCGCCGGCGCGCCCTATTCCGGCTCGCTGGACACCGATCCCCAGCGCGGTTTCATCAACGCCACGACCTTCTGCTACCGCGTGCTGCTGAAGAAGTGTGTGGACGGCGCGAAGGTGTTCGTCACCGAGTGCTGGATCCGTCCCCCCTATTCTCCGGGCAGGACGGAATACGTGGAAAGCCACGAGGAGAAGATATTCGACGGCGTGGAGGAGTCTCTGCCGTTGATGGAAGAGTGGCTGCGGGCAAAGTACAACGAACTGACTGCGAGCAGATAGCACCGCAGAAGGAGGCAAATTATGGATCGCAGACTCACAAATCCTAATCTCACAAATAACAGAGATATTCCGCCGCTGATCGCAAAGCGAAAAAGCGCCTCGTACATTGATATGGTCATCTGCGTGCTGATCACCATGATCCCGCTGGTGATCGCCGTCTGTATCTACGGTCTTTCGTTCTTTGAAAATTTTAAAAGCGTCTGGCCTATTGCTCTGTATGCGGGCATCGGCAGCATGTTGCTGTTTGATCTTCGCGATCTCATCGGCGGCGTCAGTCCCGGCAAACGCATCATGAAGCTGCGCGTTGTCAACGAGGACGGTTCCTGCAATGTTTCCGTCAAACAACATCTGCTCCGCAATCTTACCCTCGGTCTTTGGCCGGTAGAGTATCACCAGCTGATGAAAACCGGCGGCGAACGCCGTCTGGGAGACAAGTGGGCAGGCACAAAGGTTATCGAAAAATAGCGTGACAGAACTTACAGCATATGCGGAGAATCACGAAGCGAAGATCTTTGACGGCATGGAGGAACCTCTGCCGCTGATGAAGGAGTGGCTGCGTGAGCGCTATTCTCAACTGACCGGAGCAAGGGCATAGCCGCTCGCAAACAGGAGGTACATCACTTGAATAGACGGCTCAGACCAAAAGGCGGACTGTTTTCTTCGCTGATTTTCCGGCGGATCATCGCCTTTTGTTTCGATTTTCTCGTTTTCGCGCTGCCCTGCGCAGGGCTGGCTGTCGCGGCTCGCCTGATCCTCGGCAAGCTCAGCATCGAGAACACTTTCTGGATCACGTTCTCGCTGGCGCTTATGGGTCCGATCGGATTCTTTCTGCGCGATCTGTCGGGGCAAAGTCCCGGCAAACGGCTTATGGGGCTGCGTATCGTCAAAGTCGATGGAACGGAAAATGTGCCCGCACTGCGACTGTTCTTCCGTCACGTCACCCTCGGACTGTGGCCGGTTGAACTTCATTTTCTCATCAGATCAGGCGGCGAAATGCGTCTGGGTGACCGGATAATGGAAACCAAGGTCATCAGAATATAGTATAAAATATCAACAGCCGGTCGATCGGGCAATTCCGATCGACCGGCTGTTTCTGTTTGTTATTCGTCAGTTCTGCTCGAGCTGCTTTGCCAGCATCTCGGCGCGCTCGATGGCGGCATCGATGTTCTCGCAGAAGTTCTCAGCTCCGGCCAGCTCCACGAAGCCAGCCTTTTCCATGACGTGCATGGGCTGCTCGTTGACATGGGAGAGAATGAGGGTGATGTTTTCCTTTTTGCACTTCTCGCACAGGGCGGTCAGTGCGTTCATTGCAGTGATGTCAAGGGAGTTGACGCTTCTCATGCGGATGATGAGGATGCGGGTCATCTTCTTGACCACGATCCTGTTGACCACGTCTGCCACGCCGAAGAACAGGGGACCTGTGACCTCATAGACGCGGATGCAGTCGGAGATCTCGCGCAGACGGGCGCGCTCGGCTTCCTCCAGGTTCTTTTCGCCGGTGTAGTGCCAGCTCTTTACGCCGGTCTCTCCGCTCATGCGCTTGATGAACAGCAGGCAGGCAAGGAGCATACCGATCTCGATGGCGACCACCAGATCAAAGACCACGGTCAGCACAAAGGTAAGCACCAGCACGAGGATATCGCTCTTGGGAGCGGTCTTGATCAGGTGGACAAAGGTACGCCACTGGCACATATTATATGCCACCATAAAGAGGATGGCCGCGATGGTGGGCATGGGGATCCATCCTGCGTAGGGCATGAGCACAAGAAGGATGAGCAGCAGCACGACGGCGTGGATCATGCCGGCAACGGGAGTTCTGCCGCCGTTCTTGACGTTGGCTGCGGTACGGGCGATGGCTCCGGTGGCAGGAATACCGCCAAAGAGAGCCGAGGCGATATTGCCTGCGCCCTGAGCGACGAGTTCGGTGTTGGAGCGGTGTTTTTCGCCCACCATGCCGTCGGCAACCACGCAGGACAGCAGCGATTCGATGGCTGCGAGGATCGCGATGGTGAAGGCATTGGGCAGGGCGTTGCGGATCATTTCAAAATTGACGCTGGGGATGTTAAGAGAGGGGAGCTTGCTGCTGATCTCATAGAGGTCGCCGATGGTGTTGACCTGAAGGGGCAGGAACTTGACCATGAGGATGCCTGCGATGACCGCCACCAGAGAGCCGGGGATCTTGTCGGTGATCTTCGGCATGATTATGAGAATAGCAAGGCACGCAGCGCCAACTATGAGGGCATCGACATTGAAGGTGCTGATGCCTGCGGCGAATGCTTCCACCTTTTCCACGGTCTCGATGGTGGGCATTCCCTCGGGATAGGTCACGCCGAAGAAATCCTTGAGCTGACCGATGACGATGGTCACGGCGATGCCTGCGGTGAAGCCGGTGGTGATGGTGAAGGGAATGAAGCGGATGAGACCGCCGAAGCGGAACAGACCCATGACCACGAGAATGATACCGGCAAGAACTGTGGACACGATCAGACCGTCCATGCCGTCACGGGCGACAATGCCTGCGACGATGGTGGCAAATGCCGCGGTGGGGCCGGCGATGTTGACATGGCTGCCGCCCAGAGCGGAGATGACAAAGCCTGCCACGATGGCGGTGTAGATGCCCTGTTCGGGACCCACGCCAGATGCCAGCGCAAGGGCGATGGACAGGGGCAGGGCGATGATGGCGACGATGATGCCTGCCACAAGGTCCTTGACGAACTGTTTGCCGCTGTAGCCCTTGAGGGTATCAAGGAGCATGGGCTTCATTTTTTCTTTCATTGCTGCTTTCCCTCTTTTTTCCGTTTATTTGAAAACCGTTATAAATTATACTCAGTGAGGGGAAATTGTCTATTTTTATATTCGACATGGTTTACAAGGATTTGCGCAGGATATTGTGAAAAATGCGAAGAGCGCTGCAGGAGGACATCCCGCGGCACCCTTCGTGTTCAAGTCAGATCATTTCTTCGCCACGGGTATCCACAGCTCGCAGAACAGCCCTTCCTCGCCCTGATCGCGGTAGATCTCGTAGTCGGTCAGTTCGGTCTGGTCGTATCCCGAGCCGGGCAGGAATTCCCTGAAGAAATGTGCCCATGTTTCGGAGATACAGTCGCCGTCATTGCCCATGCATTTGAATACGACGTACTCGGCAGGCTCGGTCTCCCAGAGGGTGCAGCCCTGCGCCAGCAGCTGCTCAACGCCGTCTGCATCGGTTTCCCCGTCAACGAGGATACCGATGCCGTAGCGAAATGTATCGTCGTCATCGCGCTTGGGCGAGCAGAGACCGTAGATGTCGCGCCTGCCCTTGGAGCGAAGCTGCACCAGCTTGCCGATCATTGCCTGAGTCTCGTTCTCTCCCCAGAAATCGGGGATACTGTGGTCGCTGTCGTCGTTGATGATGGAGCAGGGGAACGACCTGACCAGCGCAAGAAATGCCTGCTTTTCTTCCTTTACGATTCTGTAATCCATTGCTGTACCGCCTTCCAGTGTGATTCTTATCACAAGAGGGTTGAAGATGCGCAGGGGCGCGCCGCCGCTCTTTGCCTGACGGGGCGTGGAGCCGTGAAAACGGGAGAATGCCTTGGAAAAGCTCTCCGGCGTTTCGTAGCCGTATTTCAGCGCCGCGTCAATGACGGAGATGTCCGTCTGCTGCAGCTCCTGCGCCGCGAGGGACAGCCTGCGGCAGCGGATGTACTCATTGGCAGTCATGCCGGACATCAGGCTGAAGGTGCGGTGGAAGCTGTAGCCCGACATGTGCACCCATCGGGCGACATCCTCGTAATTGATATCCTCCAGCAGATGGGCTTCCATGAAGCCGACTGCCTCCTGAAGCTGATTTATCCACTCCATGCTGTCCTCTCCCTCCTGTCGAGTGTATTATAGCGGTGTGCGAGGGATTATTCCTGTCCGTGCTTGCCCGGTTTTGTCCGTCAGCATTATAGCATATCACACGACACAGCAAAAGGGCCTGCGCGCTTTGACGGCAGACCCTTTTGTCGGGGAAAAGATTATTTGATCTTACTTGTCTGAATTGTTCTGATGGCAGGCATCACGCATGGCGCAGCCGCCGCAGCCGCAGGAGCAGCCGCCTTTGCCGTTTCTGCGCTTGCGAATCTCACCTGCCACGATGGCGATGAAAACCAGCGCGATGATGGACGCGACAATGATGGTAGGCCAGTTCACGGTGATACCTCCCTGTGATTATTTGGCGGAAAGTCTTTTCTCTGCGTTCTTGTTGGGACGGAACAGGAAGAACAGCAGCACTGCCAGCACTGCCAGAGCCACGCCGCTCCAGACGCTGAACACGCCTGTGGTGATGAGCGTTCCCAGCTGATAGACGATCAGGCACACGGCATAGGCAAAGAAGGTCATGTAGCCGATCGCGCCTGCGGTCCACTTCCAGCTGTTCATCTCGCGTCTGATGGCGCCCATTGCGGCAAAGCATGGGGCGCACAGCAGGTTGAAGATCATGAAGGTGTACGCAGCCAGCTGACTGCCGCCGAAGAATTCGCTGCCGATGAGGGCAAGGCGTGCAGAGTCGCCTGCCTCCACCATCTCCATGGCGGCATCGGCGCTTGCCATGGAGGAAAGGGAGCCGAACACGCCCACGACTTCCTCTTTTGCCAGCAGACCGAGGATGGTAGCTACCGCCGCCTGCCAGCGTCCGAAACCCAGAGGCGCAAAGAGCACGGCGATGAATTCGCCGATGACGTTGAGGATGGATTTTTCGCTGCCGTCGCCGATGTAGTGGAAGCCGCCCTCGAAGGTCAGGCTGTTGAGCAGCCAGATGATGACGCTGGCGGCGAGAATAACGGTACCGGCGCGTTTGATGAAGTCCCAGCCGCGCTCCCATGTGGTGCGCAGCACGTTGGAGGGAACGGGTGCGTGATATGCCGGAAGCTCCATGACAAAGGGCGAGGTTTCTCCGGCAAATGCCTTGGTCTTTTTCAGGATGATGCCCGACACGACCACCGCTGCCACGCCCACAAAGTAGGCGGTGACGGCTATCCACGGGCTGCCGCCGAACAGGGCGCCTGCGATCATGCCGACGATGGGCATCTTGGCGCCGCAGGGGATGAAGCAGGTGGTCATGATGGTCATGCGGCGGTCACGCTCCTGCTCGATGGTACGGGAAGCCATGACTCCCGGCACGCCGCAGCCGCTTGCCACCAGCATGGGGATGAAGCTCTTGCCCGAAAGACCGAACTTGCGGAACAGGCGATCCATGATGAACGCCACGCGGGACATATAGCCGATGTCCTCAAGGATGGACAGCAGCAGGAACAGTATCATCATCTGGGGCACGAAGCCCAGCACCGCGCCCACGCCGCCGATGATTCCGTCGGCAACAAGGCTGACCAGCCACGGCGCGCAGCCGATATTCAAAAGGAAAGCGGTTACCGCAGGAACGATCCACTCGCCAAAGAGGGTGTCGTTCATAAAGCCTACTGTCCAGTCACCGATGGTGCCGATGGAAAGGGTATACACGCCCCACATGACCAGCGCGAAGATGGGCAGGGCGAGCACGCGGTTGGTGACCACACGGTCGATCTTGTCGGAGACCGACAGCCTGCCTGCGTTTTTCTTTACATATACACCCTTGAGGATGCGCTCGATGTAATTGTAGCGCTCGTTGGTGATGATGCTTTCGGCGTCGTCATCCATCAGCGCTTCCAGCATGGTGATGTCCTTTTCGATATGGCTGCGTGTCTTTTCGTCCAGTGCCAGCTGCTCCAGCAGTCGCTCATCGCGCTCAAAGAGCTTGACGGCGTACCAGCGCTGCTGATCCTCGGGCAGCTCGTGTATAGCTGCCTCCTCGATGTGAGCCAGAACGTGCTCCATTTCGCCCGAGAAGATGTGAGGGGGCACAAAGGTTCCGCGTCGCGCCGCTTCGATGGCGGCTTCGGCGGCAGCCTGCACGTTGTCGCCCTTGAGGGCGGAGATCTCCACGATCTGACAGCGCAGCGCCTTGCTCAGGGCTTCAAGGTCGATGGTGTCGCCGTTCTTGCGCACCACGTCCATCATGTTGATGGCTACCACGACAGGGATGCCCAGCTCCAGCATCTGGGTGGTGAGATAGAGATTGCGCTCGAGGTTGGTGCCGTCAACGATGTTGAGTATCGCCTCCGGACGCTCACCCACGAGGTAGTTTCTCGCCACGACCTCCTCCAGAGTGTAGGGAGAAAGGGAGTATATGCCGGGCAGGTCGGTGATGATGACGCTGTCATCTCCCCTGAGCTTGCCCTCTTTTTTCTCCACCGTTACGCCCGGCCAGTTGCCGACATACTGGTTGGAGCCTGTGAGGGTGTTGAACAGTGTTGTCTTGCCGCAGTTCGGGTTGCCTGCAAGAGCAATTCTTATGGTATCCATCAGGTACTCTCCTCGTTCTGTTATGTGTGAATCTATGTGTCGAACCGTTAGCCTTCGCTAACTCCTGAGCAAAGCAAAAACAGGGGATCCCCCGTTTGCTGTCTGCGGCTCAGGCTTCGATCTCGATCATCTCGGCATCCGCCTTGCGCAGGGAAAGCTCGTAACCGCGCACGGTCAGCTCCAGAGGATCTCCCAGCGGAGCCAGCTTGCGGACGTAGATCTGCACGCCTTTGGTGATGCCCATATCCATTATTCTGCGCTTGATGGCACCTTCGCCATGAAGCTTGACGACTTTTACGGTGGAGCCGACTGTGGCTTCTCTGAGCGTTTTCATGCTCTGTTATCCTCCCTTTGGGCACGGCATGAACGGGAATTCCGCGCCTTCAGCAGGTTAGCTCAAGCTAACTGCCCGTCTGAAATTACGGTTAGGCTTTGCTAACCACCGATATCTTACTCATTTCGGCACTGTTTGTCAAGCCTTCTGACAATATTTCCCTTGCCCGGAAATCGATTTCAGCGCAGTACACAAGCAGTTAGCCTACGCTAACACGCCGCTTTGTGTATTCTGCCATAGAGCTTGCCGTACTCATTCGCCCGTGAGGTCTTTCCTGCTTGAATTATTCATATTTATATGTTATTCTATTACAACAATACCGTCGGCAAAGGAAGGAGAATTGCCATGCGCCTGCAGGAATCCGGTCAGATGTATCTGGAAACAATCTTTGTGCTCTCTCAGAAGGGCAACGCTGTGCGTTCCATCGATGTGGGTGAATACATGGGCTATTCCAAGCCCAGCGTCAGCCGCGCAATGGGGCTGCTCAGGCAGGGCGGATATGTGACCATGGACAAGGACGGCTTTCTCCAGCTCACCGAAGCAGGTCTGGAAGTGGCGGAGAAGATGTACGAGCGCCACACCCTGCTCACCGAGTTTCTCGTGCGGCTGGGCGTTGACCGCGAGATCGCCAGCGAGGATGCCTGCAAGATTGAGCACGATCTGAGCGATCAGTCCTTTGAGGCCATCAAGAGATATGCCACGGGTGCTGAATAATTCTGCCATCGGGGTCGTGCACAGCATGACCCCTTTTATTTGAGATTGATTTTATCTTGACTTTTTCTCCTGATATATAGTATTATACACAGGATTCCGAAAATCGAATACGAAAAGTAAACGACACATGTGGCACTCCGGTGCGTAAATCTGATCACGGTACTTTACCCATGACCTGATTGCGCCCTCGTGTACATGTGTTTTTTGTTTTCGAAAAAAAACAATATCAAGGAGAGAATCATGCCCAGAAATCAAGCTCAGCGAATGGTATTCGCACTGATCACTGTCCTCATCACAGTTCACGCCTATGTGTTCTACAGCCTGTATGTGGTTAACGGCGACGCACTCATGCAGCACACTCAGACCACCGGCGTTCTTGCCGCCATCGAAGCCCAGGGCGGTGTCATGGTCTTTGGTTCCATGATCCCACTGTGGGCGCTGATTCTGATCGAGTTCGCTCTTGCCTACACCCTCGAGATGCTCATGGGCAGCCCGTGCTCATTCAGACTTGCGTGCAAGGTGTTTGATCCCCGTCAGGTGCATCCTGTGCTCTTCGAATCAGCCATCATCTGCGCCACTGTGGGACTGATGTGCCCTGCCATGAGCTTCCTCGCCGCATGGATGTATTATCCCTATTATGCCGGATTCAATCTGCTCACCCTGCTTGCCAACTGGCTGGAGCTGGTATGCTATAACTTCCCCTTTGCCTTCTTCACACAGCTCTTTTTCATTCAGCCTCTTGTTCGCACCCTGTTCAAGCTCATCTATCGCAAGGACATCGCCCGTCAGAAGGAACTGCGCGAGCGCGAAGAAAAGCGCCTTGCGGCAGAGAAAGCCGCCGCGGAGCGCAAGGCTGCCCGGCAGGCTATAGCTGTCAGCGGAAAGCTGAACGCCACCTCAAGTCGCAGCGCCGGAAAGAAAGGCAAGAAGCGCAGTTGATTCATAGTATTTCATCAGTTTTCAGCAAAAAGCTATATATGCACAAAAACTAACCGCCGCACATTTCGGTCATTCGGAAATGTGCGGCGGTGCTTTTCATGCTATTTCAGAGCGATTCGCTCCGATTCAGTTCAGCCTTATCAGCCGACGATCTCACGGACAGCCTTGTCCAGAACCGCGATGCGGTCAAGGGCGGCTTCGTCGGTGGCTTCCACGGCGGTGAGGTAGAACTTGATCTTGGGCTCGGTGCCGGAGGGACGGGCGATGAACGCGCCGCCGTCAGCCAGCAGGAACTCCATGACGTTGCTCTTGGGCAGCCTGATCTCCTTTTCGCCGTCTGCCTCATAGGCAACGGAGTTGAGGTAGTCGCGGCGGCCGATAACGGCAGCACCGGCAACCTCAGCAGGAGGATTGGTGCGCAGATTATCCATGATGGCAGCCATCTGCTTCATGCCGCTCTCACCCTCGAAGGTGATGTTGATGAGACCGTGGCGGCAGAAACCGTACCTGGCGTACAGCTCCTCGAGAACCTGCAGCAGGGACTTGCCCTGAGCCTTCTTGTAGTACGCAGCCATCTCGCAGATCATCATGGATGCGACGACGGCGTCCTTGTCGCGGACATGGGAGCCGAACAGATAACCGTAGCTCTCCTCGTAGCCCATGACGAAGCGTTCGGCCTCGCCGTTCTTCTCAAGATCGGTGACGATCTCGCCGATGTACTTGAAGCCGGTGAGCACGTTGCGCAGCTCGCAGCCATAGGCGGCGGCGATCTTTTCCGCCAGCACGCTGGTAACGATGGTCTTGACAGCCAGAGGAGCGGCAGGCAGAGTGCCGTTTGCCTTGCGCTGGCTCAGGACGTAGTCCAGCATGAGAGCGCCGGTCTCGTTGCCGCTGAGCAGCTTGTATTCACCCTCGGGAGTGCGCACGGCAATACCCACGCGGTCACAGTCGGGGTCGGTGGCAAGCAGCAGGTCGGCAGGAACGGTCTCGGTCAGCTCGAGGGAAGCCTCGAAAGCCTCGCGGATCTCGGGGTTTGGGAAGGGAGCACGGGGGAAGTTGCCGTCGGGCAGCTCCTGACAGGCAACGACGGTGACATCATCCACACCGATCTTGCTGAGGATGGCGCGGACGGGCTTGTTGCCGGTGCCGCACAGCGGAGTGTAGATGACCTTCATGCCGGAATCCTTGCAGACACCGGGATTGACGGAAGCGGAAGCCACAGCGTCCAGGAACTTGTCCATAACATCCTGACCGATGTACTCGATGGTGCCCTCGGCGAGGAGCTTGTCGAAATCGCCGTGCTT
>SVPO01000158.1 GCA_015065795.1 Oscillospiraceae bacterium
GTACAGGATACCGTAGGTCATGGCGCAGGAGCCTGCCAGCAGCCATTCAAGATTATCCTTGATACTGACGCCCATTATGCTCAGCAGCGCCGAAAAGAGCATCTGGGAGGCGTTGATCACCGAATAGCCGATAATGTACGTGAGGATCTTCTCCTTGAGCCTTCCCTCGAAAGCGATGCGTACATAAATCCAGAACACCAGCATGGTCACGGCGTATCGGATGGCGGGATGGATCGCTTCCACCACCGCAGGCTGGATGGCGATGACCGGCAGGATTATGCCGTAGATCACAATGCCCAGAGCCGTGGATATTATGGGGAATCTGTTTTCCAGCACCGCCGAGCAGAACCAGGCAAAAACCAGAAACACCGAGATGTTGCCCAGCATATCCACCAGTGTCATTCCGAAGATCATATCAGCGTCCTGCCCTTATGCTCAAAGTATTTCTGCCGCGCCTCCCTGAGATGGTTGCGGCTGATGCGGATGGGCACGCCGTCGGCGTTGTCGCCGTCCGTCCGGTCGGACACAACAAAGGTGTCCGTTCCCATCGAGGTGACGTAATCAAGATTGACGATAAAGCTCTGATGGCAGCGCACAAAGCGGTCGTCCAGCTGCTGACAGATGGTGTCCAGCCGCTCGTACACTCCCATGATCTCATCGCCGTAGTGTATGAACGCCTGCCGTCCGCTGGACTCGATATAGCGCACGCCCGACTGCAGCAGACGATAGTTCACTCCCCTGCGGCTGACGCGCAGCACGTGGCCGTCTGACTCCAGCTCACGTCCGGCACGCTCCAGATAGAACGAAACCTTGGCGCTGTCGATAGGTTTTCCGATGTATCCGTAGGGCAGCACGCCCGAGAAGATCTTTTCGGCAAAATCCAGCACATGGGCTGTGATGAATACGATCCTGATTCCGGGGATGAGCTTTGAGACCTTCTCCGCGATCTCGATGCCGTTGGCTTCGCCCAGCATGATATCCATGAATATCATGTCGAATTCGATATCGGCACAGGCGGCAAGCAGCTTTTCCGCACTCTGATAGACAAACAGCTCTGTATCGCTGCTTTCCGGACGGACTATCATCTTTTCCAGAGCAGCCAGAACTCTCATGTCGTCGTCGCATATCGCCAGTCTCACTTTTACCACCCCTTTATCGAAGCAATAGTAGTTAATATAGTACCACACATTTCGTTTCAGCGCAATACCGAAACGGTTTATATCCCCTTTCGCAGCGGAGATTATGTATCTATATTTTACAATCACGTGTTATTTATTCCAACAACCTTTCTTTTCTCCGTCCGTCGAAGTATACTTACTATAACTCTGCTCCCGAGGGGGAGCCGCCGCATTTCACGATAGCGGCAAAACAGGTTTGTGGAGCGCCGGTGTCATTGTTCTGACCGGCGTTTGATGGGCGCCGCCGGGTTCACTCCCGTGCGGCGCCCCTGTTTTTTATTGCGCACTCTCCGCTGTCGTGATATTATAAGCACATATTCCAAGAAAGGACATTTCCTGCGCGCCGTTTCCGTCGGATAGCGGCAGGCGTTTGCGGAATCACTCGTAATGAAGAAGAAAAAGCTTTCGGAATTGCAGGTCACCGGCATCGTGATATGCTCGCTGTTTGAGGTGATACTGCTGGTTTGCCTTGTGGGGATGATAGTCACCGCCGACAGTCAGCCCTTTCTGCCCATGGGCGGGGTGGTGCTGCTGTTCATGGTGCTCATGGGCGTGTTCATTTTCGCCATCGCGCGCGACCGTATGCTGCCCGAGACCGTTCAGTCGCTGTACGGGCGGCTGCTGGGTGGTGCCTTCACAGCCAGGGGACAGCGCGATCAGCACCGCAGGCTTATAAACGCGGCGCGGCTGTACGCTCAGGAGAACAACCGGAAGTCGCTGGAGCAGCTGCTGGAGCTTGAGCCGGACTGCATTGCGGACGATGACTTCGCGGCGGTGTACGCCTTCATGGCGCTCAACCACTCCCGTCTGGGCGACCATCGGGAGGCGGTCAGCTTCTATCTCAACTCCCTTGCCTACATCCCCGGGCAGCCGCGGCTGCTGTCCAACCTCAGCGCCTGTCTCACCCGACTGGGGCGATACGACGAAGCCATCGCCTACGGCATGAAAGCCATCGAGCTGAACGATATGGATGCCTTTGCCCTGAGCAACACCGCCTACGCCCTCATGCGCGCAGGACGGGAACGGGAAGCCATCGAGCTGGCTGAACGCTCGCTGGAGCTCAACGAGCTGCAGGCACAGCCCATCAAGGTGCTCTGCCTTGCGTGGTATCGTCTGGGCGACATGCAGAAAAGCAGCTGCTATTACAATATGGGCCGCGCAAAGGGTTTTCCGGCGCAGTATCTCGACCCGACATCATGATTATGTGATAAAAGCAACAGGCAGGCACCGTTTGGTGTCTGCCTGAATTTTTGTGCATAGATATGAAATCAGCTGAATTTATCAGTGCTTTGCATGAAACCAGAATCAGCTTTCGCTCATGGATTTGATGACCTTGAGACGGGCAAATTCCTCGCGCTCCTTCTCGTCCAGAGCGTCGGTTATGAAGCGAACCTCCTCCTCAAACTTCGGGATGAGGATGTTCTTCAGGGCGTTGGCACGCTTCTGGGTCTTCTTGATGGCATCCGCCAGGCGGTAGACGCAGTTCTCCACCTCGGCGAGCTTTGCCGTCAGCCGCTTGACGTCCATGAAGCGCAGGTAAGCCTCGTCCAGCATGGAGCAGGTGGTGGAAAGGCCGTAGGGCATACGCACGACCTCGCCCTCCGTCATGGTGACCGTTGGCAGCTCCACGCCCATGACCGAACGGAAGCTGATGGACAGACTGTCGTCCGGCGGCATG
>SVPO01000039.1 GCA_015065795.1 Oscillospiraceae bacterium
TTCTCCCCCAAGTCATCCCTTGCCTGCGTCAACGACGAGCACATCACCTGCTTCAACGGCGTGCCCACCATGTTCATCGCCATGTTCAACCATCCTGATTTTGCCAAGACCGATTTTTCCTATATGCGCACCGGCATCATGGCAGGCGCCAACTGCCCTGCCGACCTGATGCGACGCGCGGCTGAGGAGATGAATATGCGCGAGATCATCTCCGTTTACGGTCAGACCGAGGCTTCCCCCGGCTGCACTATGGGCGAGGTCAACGAGGACATCGACCACCGCGTGGAAACCGTTGGCAGCCCCTTCCCCGGCGTTGAGTGCAAGGTCATCGACCCCGAGACCGGCGAGGAGCTCCCCGACGGTGAGAGCGGCGAATTCGTCGCCCGGGGCTTCAACATCATGAAGGGCTATTACAAGATGCCCGAGGCCACCGCTCAGGCCATCGACGCCGACGGCTGGCTCCATTCCGGCGATATCTGCTGCCGCACCCCCGACGGCTATTACAAGGTCACCGGCCGCCTCAAGGACATGATCATCCGCGGCGGCGAGAACCTCTATCCCCGTGAGATCGAGGAATTCTATCTGACCAACCCTAAGGTGCGCGACGTGCAGGTGGTGGGCGTTCCCGACGAGCGCTACGGCGAGGAATGCTGCGCATGGGTCATCCTGCACAAGGGTGAGACCGCCGACGAAGCCGAGATGAAGGAATACGGCAACGCATCCATCGCGCGCCACAAGGTCCCCAGATACTTCCTCTTTGTCAGCGAGTTCCCCATGAACGCCGCCGGCAAGATCCTCAAGTACAAGATGCGCGATATGTCCGTTGAGATGCTGGGCATCAAGACCGGCAAATAATTCCGTATATGCAGCGATCCCCCTGACGGGTATTTTCTCCGTCGGGGGGATTTTCTGTGCGGTTGTGTACTGCTATTGCGCTGCGGGAGCCAGCACGATGTCATATTTTTCCGTGACCGTGGACATGAATTCCTCCGCGTCAAAGACGAAAAGCTCCGGACATTCCTCGAAATAATAGATCATATCGATCATGCCGTACAGCCGCAGGGCTTCGGCACGACAGGCATCTCCCTTCAGCCAGAGGTGATATCCCTCTTTGGCGGTGCCTGCGTAGATTAAGTCGTCCTCCGAAGGATTTGCGGCAAAGGTGTTGGACGCCGTGACGGTGGCTTCGAGATATGTGCCTTCCTCGGCATACACCAGAAAGCTTTCTCTGGCGCGGCGGATGATCTCCCGATAGTTTTTCTGCCCCTCCTCGGATATGTACGGGTTGATGTGCTCCTCCAGCATGGCGTAGCCGTGTTCCACCTCCGCCAGCCACGCGTCGGCACGGGCGGCGCGGTATTGGGTCATGTGGTAGTTGGACGAGGTGGAATTGTCAAGCCCCCAGGCATCAAAGAAAGCGTCAACGGGATTGTCCGCCTGATCGGGAACCGGCTCGTCCTCCTCCGTCTCCGCGTCCGATGGCGTGACCGTCTGCGGCTCTGCGATGGTATCCGAGGGCGATACTCTTTCCTGCTCGGGCACGGTATCGCGCGGATAGCACAGGGACGGCACGATGGTCAGCAGGCACATCAGGGCGATGATCGCCAGCGGAAGAATACGGGAGCGGATGGCGGCATCCTGTCTGTTTGCGTGGTTTTTCATAATATCGTTCCTTTCCATAGCCTCACGGGCTTGTGTAAACCATTATACCACACTTTTTTCATCCTGACAGGCGATGAAGTATGCTCTTGCTTTTCTTTCTTCATTGTGGTAAGCTTTCATAAATTATTTTGTGCCGCCGAAAGGAGATCAACCATGGCATTACCTGATTTCAAGAAGCTGGAACAGAACACCGCCGCCGTCCCCGACTGGGCAAAGTACCTCAAAGACGGCGAATTCATCAGCTACGCAAACACCTACACAAGCAAGATATATTTCGACCTGTTTGACCGGTACGTCCATCCCTGCGAGGTCACGGGCGACATCCGCTATTACGTCTATGACCCCGTGAAGCACGGAGCCGACCCCGAGGGAACCTATCCCGTGCTTATGTGGCTGCACGGCGCCAGCAACTCCCTCATGGAGGAGGGCTGCATCATGTGCTGCGGCGCGGAGCAGTACGCCTCCCCGAAGTATCAGCAGGCAATGGGCGGCGCGTACATCATCGTCCCCCTCGCCAACGAGGAGCGGCTGGAGGACGGCACCATTCTGGGCACATGGGCAAAGGAGCACTCCGCGCCCATCAAGGAGATATACGACAAAGTGTGCGCCGGGCACAGCCGAAATGTTGGCAAAAGGTTCGTCATGGGCGCATCCTCCGGCGGATACTTCACATGGCAGCTGCTGGAGGACTACGGCGATTATTTTGACGGTGCCATGCCCATCTCATCGGGCTACGTCCCCTCTGCCGAAGCCCTTGAGCGCATTTCCGCAAGCGGCACGCAGCTGGTCATCGCCCACGGGCGGCACGACGAGATGGCGGATTTTGACCGCTGCATCGCGCCGCGTATGGATGAGCTGCAGGCAATGAGCAATTGCGTGTGCTTCTTCCCCGAATGGGTGTACAACGGCGACGGCGGCGTTTCTTCGGTCTTTTACGGCTTTGAGATGGGGCAGCACTGCATGATCAACTGGGTGCAGCACGATCTCATGTTCGACGACGGCAGAGCTGCCGACGAGCGTCTGCCCAATGGCGTCACCGGCTGGATACGGCAGGTGTGCGGCAGATAACGCGCAATCAGAATAATACAGCAGGCGGTACAGCGAGCTTTTCGCTGTACCGCCTGTTTCTGATTATGCCGGTCTGATCGGATCAATAGAACTCGATCTCAGCCATTGCGGAATTGTTTACGTAGCTCTCCTTCGTGCCGATGTAGCTGGACTCGATGGTCAGCCTGATCCACGTGGTGTTCACCGGCTCGTCGAAGGTAAATTCGTTTTCATACATACTGCGGCTCTCGATCTCCTTCGCGGTGAAATACAGGGTAGTGCCGTCGCTGAAATCCAGACGGAATTCCTTTATGTGACCGTTGCGGAAATAGTAGTCATCCTGATAAACGTTGCCGTTGATCATTCTCAGACCGGACACGCAGCGCTCCTCGATAAGATAATATTCTATCCACTCGCCCGACGCGCCCGGCACTTCGGAGTTGACTATCCAGCAGGTGTCCGGGTCGCCGTCGATGGTGTTGCCTCCACCGTAGGTTCTGTCGCCGTTGTCATCGATGCAGCCGCTGAACGAGACCGCACAGATGCAGCTCTTATCTATCTTCTCCGCGTAATCGGGAGTCTGGTCCTGATTCTCCAGAGGCGGCAGGTATTCTCCCGGGTAATCATCCTCGTAATGATCATTGTTTCCGGTTTCAACGCTGCTGCCGCCGTTCGTGCCGGGCTTGCTGCCGCCGGACGTCAGCAGGATAGTACCCAGCACGCCTGCCGCCACAACGAGCACCGCCGCCGCTGCAACGGCAAACCACATCCAGCCCGACTTCTTTTTGCCCTCGTTGGGCGCGGCATAGACCGGAGCGGCACCGACAGGCATCGGAGGAACAAAGCTCGCGGTCTGTGCTCCATCGGGCATATTGCCCACAGGCGGCATATTCATCACCATCGGATTGCCGGCAACGGGCGGCATCTGCGGCACACCGACAGAGGGAGCACCTCTCATCTGCTGTCCCCTCTGAGGGGGCACGACGGGGGACGGCGTGTTGTTGGTGGGTGCGGCAACCACGGGGATGGCTCTCGTCACGGGGATGCCGTCGCGCACGCACATGAGCGCCTGCTTGAATTCCGTGGGATTGGCAAAGCGCTGGTATTTGTCAAACTGCGTGGCTTTCAGGATGACCTCCGCCAGCTCACGGTCGGCAAACGCCGGGGCAGGCAGCGGCTCGCCCGACATTCTCCGGGCAAGGGCATTGTCGTTGTCTTCGGGATCGATCTTTGAAGTGCCCACAGGCAGGAAGGGTGCGCGGTTGCCGTTGAGCAGGCGATACATGACGATACCCAGAGAGAAGGTGTCGGCGGAGAAGTTGGCAGGCTCGCCGCGGTATATCTCCGGCGCCATGTAGATGTATGTACCCTTTTTGCTCATGCCGGCGGTGGTGTGATCCAGCTCGCGCGCCACGCCGAAGTCGCCCAGCTTGTAATCTCCGATGTCGTTGACGAAGATGTTGGAGGGCTTGATGTCGCGGTGAACGATGCCCTTTTCAAGGCAGATCTCCAGCGCCGAGCAGATGTCTATTCCCAGCTTGATGACGTCCTTGTTGGTCATCTGGCGATGGCGCAGTACATCATTCAGCCCGGTGAGCAGCTCCATGCGGATGATGATGTCATAGCCGATGCCGGACTCCTTGGGAATGATGAGATGATCCTCGTAGGAGACGATGTTGGTGTGTCCCTTGACCTCGTTCATCAGGGTGATCTCGCTGACCAGATTCTGGGTGATGGCAGCGAAATAGTCTCTGAGGGATTCGTTGGTATCGGCAACGCCCTCGGAAACGGCATCGGAAATCTGCGCTTCGGAAACGGGAATTGAGATGTGCTTGATCGCGGCGTAGTATTTCTTGCCGAACTCCTCTCTCCACGCGCGGTAGACCTTGCCGAAGCTGCCCTGACCAATGGGCTTGTCTTCAGTACGCCATACACCCCACAGGGGTTCAAATTGCTTGATGCTCATGTTTCCCTCGCTCCTCCTTATACTCGTTTTTTCAGCGGTAATCAATGTTGGATACCAGTCTTGCGCTTTTCAGATGCTCTGCCCGTGCGGAACATGAATCCCACTGTCGGCAGACAGCTCGCCATGGACGCCGGACGCAGCAGTCCGCTCCGGGCAAAATGATCGGTAAGCTGTATCTTTATTCTGTTCTGCCGAACCAGCGTGCGGCAAACTCTGCCACCGCAGGGGCAAGCTCTCTGATGTCCCAGCCGGTGGTGTTGACGGTGAGGTGATAGACATCGCGCTGACCCCACTCGGAGCCGGAGAGGATGGCTCTGGTCTGGGCGCGGCGCTTGTCGATCTGGCGCAGCTTCTTTGCCAGCTCCCTGTCGGAAAGCTCCTCGCCCTCAGGGGCGCGCTCACGGCAGCGCTTGACCTTGGAATCGGTCTCGGCGCACACAAAGATGCTGAAGGGGTTATACTCGCTCAGCAGCACGTCGGCGTTGCGTCCCACGATGACGCAGTCCTTTCCCAGCGCGGCGATATCCTCGATGACCTTCTTCTGTTCGAGCAGCAGCTCCACGCCGATGGACTGCAGATAGGGATAGGAACTGATGGTTCCGCCGAAGGTCACAGGAAATTTCTGCCAGCCGTGGTTATCCAGCATATTCTCCACATAATGCTTGTCATATCCGCTTTTCTGCGCTACGGAGTAAATGATCTCGCTGTCGTAATAGTCGCAGCCGAGAATGTCCGCCAGACGCTTGCCCAGCTCTCGTCCGCCGCTGCCGAATTCACGGCTGATGGTGATTATCTTCATTGTGTTTTCCTCCTGTGTGTAAGAATCGAAATGACGCTGTCACAGCAGCGCCGAAAGACCGCTCAGGTCGGTCACGGTGAAGGTCTGCCCCCACTGCGCGCCGGTATTTCCGCGGTCTACGAATACGGTGGTCATGCCAAGACTGCCGGGGGCGATGACATCCTCCTCGGGGGAATCGCCTGCGAACAGCGCTTCCCGCGGACTGCAGCCCAGGTCACTGAGTATCTGCCGATAGAACTCCGGTGCAGGCTTGTAGCAGCCCAGTGCTTCGGAGGTGTACACCCTTTCAAAGGCGTAATCGTTGTACTCGAGATTCTGCATCAGGGGCGCGGTGTCGGTGTTGGACGCCACCACCAGCCTGAAGCGACGGGAAAGCCGGGAGAACATCTCCTTTGCTTCGGGATAGAAGTGGCGGTCAAGCATGCTTGCCAGCATGATTGCAACATCCTCGCGCGCGTCGCCGTCAATGCCGTACTCGCCGTACAGCACCTCCAGCTCCCTTGCGTACATCTCCCGTTCGGGGATGAACCGCTCCTGCGTGCGCATATTGCTGCGGTGCATGGCTTTCCAGCGCGCGTAGAACTCCGCTGCGTCAAGGGAGGAGCCGCGCTTTGCAAGAATCTTTGCCGCGGCGTCCACCGAGCCGCTTCGGGTGTTGATGAACGTCCCGTAGGCGTCCAGCAGAATGTACTTTATGTTATTCATGATACGCACTCCACCTTATCCACACCCATAGCCAGCAGCAGACGGGCGCAGGTTTCGCAAATGCGCTCGCCGGGCATCACCACAGGCACTCCCGGCGGACATGGGCAGACCGGCACGGCGGCTGTCCTGCCCACGGAGGCAGCGGTGTCCACCGTCTCCCGACGGGCGAGGGCGGCGGCGCGCAGAGGCATCGCACGCTCGCTGCCGCGCGCGGCGGAAATGATCTCGGCGATGGGCGGCAGCGCAGGGTATTCTGTCTGCGTTCTGTTATCTGTCAGCGAGGCGACGGCTTCTTTGAGCCGTGCCATCTGATCGTCGGTCACAAAGGGCGTGGGCAGCAGCACCACGCAGGCGTCGTCGGCATACTCAGGCTCAAAGCCTGCTTCCCGAAGGAGCTGAGCCGCGGCATTGCCGCTTATCCCTGCGGAACGGGTGAGCAGCGTGACACGCATGGGGTCACATTCACCATCGGGCAGTCCGAAGCCTGCCTGCACAGCGGCAGTTCGGATATCCTCGCACAGGGCGGCGGTGCGGCGCAGGGCGGCGGTGCCCTCCTCCTGCAGCCACGCGCGGCACAGGTCGAGGGATGCCATGATGAGATAGGACGGGCTGGTGGAGCCGAAAAGGGACATGGCTCCCTTCATCCTGCACGAAAGCTTCGGGTCGGCGCTGCTCAGGAAGGCGCCGCCTGTGAGCACAGGCAGTGTCTTGTGCGCCGAGCAGGCGGTCATGGAAGCCCCCCTGCGCAGGGGATGCAGGTCATCAAAGGCAATGAGGTGGCTGCCGTGGGCGTTATCCACCAGCAGCGGAACATCACGCGCGGAGCACACTGCCGAAATGGCGGCGATATCGCACATTCTGCCCATGTAATCGGGCGAGGTGATATAGACCGCGGCGGCATCGGGATGGGCGGCGAGCAGCCGTTCCACATCGGCGGCGCAGGGCAGCGGACACAGTCCGTCCTCTCCCCACTCCCTTTCGCTCATCAGCCAGACCGGCTCCAGCCCCAGCAGCGCGGCGGCGTTGACAGCCATACGGTGGCTGCCGCGGTCCATGATTATTCTGTCGCCCTCGCCGCAGCAGCAGCGCAGCATCGCCTGAATGGCAAGGGAGCAGCCGCCGGCGGAAAACACCGTACCATCGGCGCAGAACAGGGCGGTCGCCAGCCGCTCTGCCTCGGCAATGACACCCTCGGCTTCGTAGAGGGCATCGGTGTCGGGCAGCTCGGTCAGGTCGAGGGCAAGGCTGAGCTTCTCCAGCGCGGGCGCGCAGCCCTTGTGCCCCGGGGTGTGCAGGGACACTCTGCCCTCGGCGGCGTGCCGCTCAAGGGCGGTATACAGCGGCGTGCGGTTATTCATAGCGCATCACCGCATTCGGATTGTACTGAAGCACCAGATCGATATATTCCTCCAGACAGAGGTTGTGGCGGTGAATGAACTCCGCGTGCTCAACGCCCACCCACCGCAGATGCCACGGCTCGTAGTCGTAGCCTGTAACATCCGTCGCGCCTCTCAGATATCGGATGATGAACCCGTATTTGTGGGCATTCTCGGCAATCCACTGCCCCTGCGCGGTCTCATGGAACAGATCGTCGGTGCTTCCGTCGATGGTCACATCAATGGAGCGTCCGTACTGATGCTCACTGTACCCGGGCATTGCCACCCGGGTGCTGACGGCATCGCGCGCTTCCTCGGGGGTCATTCCCTTCTCAATGCGCAGATCGATGTTGTAGTTGTAGATATTTGCCTGCTCGTCATAGGTGCGGTATCCGCTCAGGGGATCCACCGACATACCCTCGGCGAGCATGGCATCACGCAGGGCGAAAAAGGCGTTTGCTGCCTCGTAGTTGAGCTGCTGCTTTACGCCCCCGGGCATACCCTGCAGTCTGACAAGTTCGGGCGGCTCGTAGCCCGTGGGCAGGGGATTTTCCTTGTTGATCAGACGGGGATACTCGGTCACCGAACGGAGATACCCGATATCCTCTGCGTTCAGCACAGGTGCTTCCCTGGGCGCGTTGAGCTTCTCCTCTTCTTCCCACCATTCCTTGATCGCCTCAGCTTCCTCTTTGTCCCACACGACAACTCCCTCGGGAGGAACATATGGTTCGTCAGCTTCTTCTCCGCAGGTGCAGCTGCGGCCGCAGGAGATCATCATCGACAGCACCAGCACCACAGTGGCTATGATCAGAGCAATTGCTGTGATCTGCTCGCGGCGATACTCGCCAACTATCTCGTCTCGTCGGGTCTTACCTCTCATAAACACGCTCCGTATTGTAATATGCGTGATAAAAATCACTGTTTGTCGTGCAGCCTTTGCGCCGCACCGGTGAGTTTTGCCTTGATATCAGGGTAATCGGCGGACAGCGATTCGATAAGCTCGCGCACACGGGCGCGCTCGGTGTCACCGTCCACGGGGCAGTTTGATTTAACCACCGGGAAATTCTGCTCTGCCGCCACACGGGTGCACAGCCGCTCGGAGCAGAAGATCAGCGGACGGATAACGGTTATCTCCCTGCGGTCAAGCCAGCTCTTTGCCGGCAGACCGTCAAAGCGTCCGCCGCACAGCAGGTTCATCATCACCGTTTCGGCGGCATCATCGGCATGGTGTCCCAGGGCGACGATATCGCAGCCGCACTCCTTGGCTTTGACGTGGAGGATGCCCCTGCGCATCCGCGCGCACAGGGAGCAGGGATTTTTCTCCCTGCGATCCTCAAAGATTATCTTGTACAGCTCGGTGGGGCGGATGATGTGCTCCACGCCCAGCCGATCGCAGAATTCCGTCACCGCGGAAAAATCGGTGGGCTGACCGAAAAAGTTCATGTCGGCGCTTATCGCCCTGACGGTGAAGGGTGTGGGATAGAACTCCCTGAGACGGGCAAGGGCATAGAGAGCGCACAGGGAATCCTTGCCTCCCGACACGCCCACAGCCACCGAACTGCCCTCGGGGATCATGCCGTATCTGTCCACCGCCGCTCTGACGCGGCTCAGCAGCTCACGTTCGGCGTTCATTGCCCGTCCTCCGCTGTTTCCACCGGTCGGGACATGACGATGGCTGCCTCAATTGGGTCGGTATAGAAACCGGGACGCTTGCCCAGCGGCTCAAAGCCAAGGCTCTCGTAAAGAGCGATGGCGGCGGAGTTGGATTCGCGCACCTCAAGGGTGAGGGTGGTGCAGCCGAATACCCGGGCGGCAGCTTCGGCGGCATCCATCAGGGCGGTCGCCACGCCGCGGCGGCGATAGGCAGGCAGCACGCACACACGGGGGATATATCCGTTCTCGTCGGTGAGCATGATGCATACATAGCCGCACACCTCGCCGCCGTACAGCGCCACCATCAGGCGCGCGCAGGGATCCTCCATCGATTCGGCAAGGGCGCTCAGCGACCACGGATCGGAAAAGCAGCGGCGCTCGATGGCTGCCACGTCGGGCAGGTCAGCCTCCTGCATATCGGTGATGACCGGCATCATGTCCGGCTCGGGATCATCGTCCTGCAGGAAGGTGCGGGCGGCAGCGTTCTTCGGTGTCTCTCCGGGGCGCGCAAGCTGCCCTTCAAGGCTGTCAAAAAGCTCGCGCACCTCCATCTCGATGATGTCACGGGTGCGGCGGTAGACGTTGATGTCACCGCCGTAGGGATCGGGCACTCCGCTGCCCAGCAGCGCCAGCCGCTCGGCAGGCAGCCCGGCGACACGCCGCAGCCACTGGACGTGCTGGGGCGTCATGCAGATGTATAATGTATCGTCACTGTCGGCGGCAGGGTCCACCTGCGCGGCGCGGTGGGCGGTGATGTCTATCTCGCGCTCGGCACACGCCTGCAGGGCATTGCGTGAGGCAGGCGAGCCGTCAAGGGCGCTGGTGCCTGCGCTGGCGATCTCCACGCACAGTCCGCGCTCCTCAGCCTCGCGGAGAGCAAAGCCCTGCGCCATGGGGGAGCGGCAGATGTTGCCGGTGCAGACAAATATCATTTTGCGTACGGTATCCATAATCAGTCCCAAAGACCTTCTTTCTTCAGTGCTTGCTTCAGGGTTTCTCGGGCAAGGGAGGTGGAGCGGTCTACTGCGCCCTCCTCAAAGGGAACGGACACATTGGCAGCCCTGAGCAGATTGAGATAGCTCATGGAGCCGCCCAGATCGCACAGAGTGAGATAATCCTTCCACGCGCTTTCCTTATCCTCGGCATAGCGTTTGCCGAACTCCAGCGCGCCCATGGTGGTGAGGGTGTAGTTGATGTAGTACATGGGATAGAGGAAGATGTGGATCTTGTGATACCACCAGCCGCCGCGATTGGCAAAATCGTCATCGGCGGCGTATTTCCGCCATGGCATATATTTCTCCTCCAGCCTGCGCCACTCGGCGGTGCGCTGCTTCGGAGTGAGCTTCGGGTTGTCGTAGCAGATGTGCTGGAATTCGTCCACCGCCACGCCGAAGGGCACAAAGGTCAGGGCGTTCTGCAGGTGGGTGAATCGGAATTTCTCCGCGTTGCCGCCGAAGAAGCTCTCTGCCCAGGGATAACAGAACTGCTCCATGGACATGGAATGGATCTCGGCGATGTCGGTGCCGGGGTGGGCAAGGAAAACGGACTTTACCCTGCGTGTAGCGCGGTAGGCTGCCAGTGCGTGCCCCAGCTCGTGGGTGAGCACATGAATGTCTCCGAGGGTACCGTTGAAGCAGGAGAACACAAAGGGCGCCCTGAGCACGGGCAGGGTGGCGCAGTAGCCGGTGGCAGCCTTGCCCGGACGGTTTGTGAGGTCCATGAGCCTGTGGTCCAGCATATAGTCGATGAACTCCGCGGTCTCGGGGGACAGCTCGTGGTACATCTTCCGTGCCTTCTCCACCAGCTCCTCCTCGGTTCCGATGGGGTCGGCGTTGCCGTCGGGATAGACACGCTCCTCGTCCCACACCATCAGCTGGTCGATGCCCAGACGTCTGCGCTGGGCTTCATACAGCTCTGCGCAGAAGGGAGTGAGCACGGTGCGCACCTGCTCACGGAAGCTCTCGATCTCCTCGCGTCCGTAGTCGCTGCGTTCCTGCTGAAGGTAACCGAGAGGCACAAAGTTATCAAAACCCATGCGTCTGCCCATCCTGTGGCGGATCTTTATGAGCCTGTCAAAGATCTCCTCCAGCTCGCTTTCGTTGGCGGCAAAGAAGCCGATGTAGGCATCCCACGCAGCCTTGCGCACATGGCGGTCCTCGTGTTCGAGATACTTCTTGATGCCATAGAGATTATGCTCTCCGCCCTCAAAGGGGATCTTTGCCGAGGCGATGAGCTTTTCGTATCGGCTGCACAGCTTGCTCTCCTTCTGGGTGAGCCGGATTATTTTCGGTGAGAAGCTGCTGCGGCGGCGGTTGAGGGCTTCGATGAACTCGTCGCCGTAATCCTCACGCAGCGCCTTGTCCCATTTTTTGTTCAGCAGCACCTTGACGAGGCTCAGCATAACGGCGCTGACGCGGGGGGACTGCTCCTCCACCCATTCGTTTTCCGTCTCCCAGAAACTGTCGGTGGTGTCCAGGGTATGGCGTATGCCGGCGACGGTGGCAGCCTCCGAAAAGGATGCCATCAGACCTTCAAATTCCTCGAACGCCGCCTTGAGCCGCACATAATCCCTTGCTTTCTTTGCACGGGCGACGATCTCCTTCATCTGCTTTTTGAGAGCTTCACAGTCGGGACGGCTGTATGGCAGATCCATAAAGGTGAAGTTTTCCACGTTTCAGGCATCTCCTTTTCAGAATATTATCACAGCAGCACCGCTTCTGCCGTGTATCGCGCAGGGGCGGTGCTGCCTCGGGTAAGTATTTCTTGGATCACATTCCCTTTTCCAGCTTGAGGTCACCCTCACGGATGATGTCCAGCTTGCGGAAGGGAACGGCAACAATGGGAGTGAGCACGGCAGGAATGACAAAGCTGACCACGATGATGCCAACATAGGTCCACCATGTGTGGGAGCTGGCTTCCAGCATTCCCAGAGGGCCTACGAAACCGCAGGTGCCCATGCCGGCGCTGACGCCGTTGCACTCGAGGCCGAACACCAGAGTGGCAATGGGGCCGTTGACGGCGGAAACGATGATGGGCGGCAGCCAGATGAAGGGACGGCGCACGATGTTGGGCATCTGGAGCATGGAGGTGCCGATGCCCTGAGCGGTCAGTCCCGACCAGCCGTTATCCGGGAAGCTCATCACGGCAAAGCCCACCATCTGGGCGCAGCAGCCTGCGGCGGCAGCACCGCCGGCAAGGCCGGAAATGGCGATGGCGGCGCAGATTGCGGCACTGCTGATGGGCAGGGTGAGCAGGATGCCCACGATGACCGAAACAGCAATGCTCATGAGCAGGGGCTGCTCGTCCATTGCGATTTTGACAAGATTGCCCACAGCATCCATCATCTTGCCCAGCCAGGGAGCCAGCCACACGGCGACGGCGGTACCGGAAGCAAGTGTGACGGTGGGGGTAAGGATGATATCCAGCTTGGTTTCTTTGGAGATGACCTTGCCCAGCTCGCAGGCGACGAGCACGGCGACAAAGGCACCGATGGGATTGCCGCTGCCGGTGCCGATGGCGGCGATATCTATCTCCGCGCCATTGTAGCAATATCCGGCAAAGCCCACCGCGGCGCAGGTGTACAGCACCAGAGGGGGAGCCTTGAGGGTATGAGCCACGGCAACACCGATGGCTGCACCGGTCGCAGCCTTGGCGAAGATCGCCATGGTCCTGAAGAAGCTGATGTCGGTCCACTGGCCGACGGTGTTGAAAATGGTGCCGATGAGCAGGGAGGCAAACAGACCGAACGCCATTGCTCCCATTGCGTCAATGAAATACACCTTGGCGGAGATATTGAGATTTTTTCTCTCAAAGAATCCCTTTTGTCCGTCGGATTTTGCGTAAGCCATTTTTTGCTTTCCTCCGATTTTGAATGTTTTATATTCTCGGGATGATGCCGCCCGACAGTCCGGGCGATATTACGGTTATTGCTGATTCTGGGCTTCCGCTTCCGCTTCCGCCTGCGCCTTCGCCTCGGCAGCAGCCTTGAGCTTTTCCTGCTCCTTGTTGTGATCCTCCAGCCAGTTCTTGATGGGCAGAGGGGTCAGGGAGCCGTCCTTGTAGATGGCATTGCTGGAGTAATACACCGGCGAGCCTTCGATGGTGGATACGACCACGCTGGCAGTACCATCGTCGTAGATGATGATGACAGCGGCATATTCCTGCATGGTGTTGGAGCCGTAGAATACATATCCGCCGATCTCGTCCTCATGGCGGTTTTTGCGCTCATGGGGATCGTAGTTCTCGTCTGTTGTGTTTTCCTTGCCGTTGCTGACCTTCCATTTCTGGAAGCAGTCCAGCAGGCGCATATAGTTGTCGTCGGTCATCAGGGAACGTACACGTTCGTCCTCCTCGGCATCGAGTATTCCTGCCTGCTGGAGGGTGGCGTTGATGTATTCCACCTCGCCCTTGGTGTAGTTGCCGGTAACATACGCCGGGGCATCAAAGCCGAACAGCTCGCTTTCAATAATACCCAGAGCGTCCTGGCTAAGGTGCATGATGTTCAGGTCGCTGTCCGACGGAGAACGGATGGTATCGTAGCCGTAAATGACGTTGATGTCTCCGTATTCGTCCATCTCAAAGTCGATGTATGCCCTTGAATCGGGGATGGAGCATCGGGCACTCTCTTTTGAGGAATCGTTGTATTCGGCAGACAGTCCGGTGACCTCACCCGCCAGATTGCCGTTGTACAGCCTGAACGAAAACTCAAAGGAGCCGCCGCCCGCATCCCATATGCTCAGCTCGGCACGGGCGTAGGTGGCGTCGCCGGTGCGGATCCATGTGCCTTCCCAGTCGTCACTGGCGCAGCCGTTCAGGGGGATGAGAAGGAACAGCATGACCGCCGCCATGAAAACCGCGGCGACGCGTCCGGTGACCGTTCTGTTGTTTTTGCCTGTGTTCATATTGATCACTCCGTTGGTGTCTGTTGTTCTGTGTGTTCGCCGCGGAAGCAGGATGCCTCCGGCAGGCGCAGGGTCACAACGGTGCCCTTGCCCTCGGCGCTGCGTATGTCTATGGATCCCTGATGCAGGATCATTATCTCCTCTGCCACAGCCAGTCCGATGCCGAAGCCGCTGCGGCGTGTGTTTGCCTTATAGAAACGGCGTGTGACACGAGGCAGATCCTCTGCCGGGATGCCGCAGCCGTTGTCGGTGACGGTGACGGTCACGCGCTCCGAACCGGCGGCAACCGTAACGCTGATCTCGCCGTTTTCGTCGGTGTACTTGATGGCGTTGTCAATGATGTTGACCATGACCTGCCGCAGGCGATTGGCGTCGGCAACCACCATTGCAGGTGCTCCAGATGTGTGGAGGGTCAGGGTGCGCTTTTCGGCGGCGCACCGCTCGGTGAACATCTCCACCGTATCCGCCGCTTCACGGTTGACATCCAGACGCCGGAGGTTCATCCTCATACGTCCGTCCTGAATTCTGGAAAAGTCAAGAAGCTCCTCCACCAGACCGCTGAGACGGTCGGTTTCGCGGATGATGATCTCCATGCCCTTTTCGCTGAGCTGACGGTCATCGGGGCCGCAGCTCAGAACCGTTTCGCCCCAGCCCTTAATGGCGGTGAGGGGCGTGCGCAGCTCGTGGGAAACGCCGGAGATGAAGTCGTTCTTTATCTTTTCGCTGCCTGCAAGCTCGGATGCCATGGAGTTGATGGAGCTGACCAGCCGTCCTATCTCATCCTCGGCGCCTGACTGCAGACGTATGTTGAAATCGCCCTTGGCGATCTTGTTGGCGCTGACGGTGATCTCCTTGACCGGCATGACTATGGAATTTATGAAATAGCTGCCCGACAGGAGCATGATGACCAGCAGTATCATCAGCACCGTGATGGTGACGGCGGCGATGCCCGTCAGCAGCTGGTTGACCGAGGACAGCGACACCACAAAACGCACCGCGCCGCCGCTGGCGCTCCGTCCGGATATCAGACGGGTGACCGCCATGACTGATTCGCCGTTGCTGTTGCTGCCCGACCACACTCCCTGTCCGCCGGAGGACTGCACCGCGCGGTAGTAGTCGTTGAGAGGGTCGTCGTTTTCAAAGCTGAAGCCTGTGGAGGAAACGATGATATCTCCCGAAGCGTTGAGTATCTGCAGCTCCATTTTGCTGCGGCTGTCAAAGCTCTCGACAAACGCCTGCGCGGCGGAATGGAACGCCTCGCTGTTGCCGGAGTTGACGCCTGCGTTGAGGGTGCTGCTGAAATATCGAATGGTGACCTGACTGCGCTGCAGCAGACCCTGCTCGATGGAATTGTAGTAATAGTTGCGCGCAAGACCCAGCACGCACACGGCGATTATCGCCGACATGATGACCACCACGAGGAAGTAGGTGCGCAGCCATCTTCGGGTAATGCCCTTGCCGAAAAGCATACTGCGGATGATCTTGCTGATGCCCTGCCGCCGTTTCTTTCCGGAGGAGCTTTCCGCCGATCCTATGGTGTTTTCCGGCGTGACTCGCAGTTCTTTTACCCTGCGCCGGTTCATGGCTTCACCTCCCCTGTCGTATGGTCACTGTCCGCTCACTGCTCCGCGGGCGCTTCCTCTGTCTGCGCGGTGTCCGAAGAAGAAGCATCGCTGCCGGAAGTGTCGCCGCCGGAAACCTCGTTGCCCGAAGTTTTATCCTCGGCGTCGCTGCCGGAAACCTCCTGGGGCAGCGTCTCGTCAAGGAAGGACACCGGCTCCGCGCCCTCGTACAGGCGATAGGTGAACGGGTAGAAGAACAGCTCGGTGGTGCCGTCCTCGTGGGTGACCATGAAGGTCTCGCCCTTGTAGAGCATGGGCAGCTCGCCGGCAGCCGTGGTGACGTCAAAGGGATAGAGGGCGATGCGCTCGCCTTCGTCCTCGTCGGTGTGGCGGATATATTTTGTGGGGAAGAAGCGGTCGTCGTATTCCTCGTAGCGCTGTCTTGTTTCGATGAACTGATCGAAGCTATCAAAGGAATAGACACCGTTGAACAGCTCGGTATAGCCCAGCAGAAGCATGAGCAGCAGACCGGTGAAGATCAGCTTGCCCGGTCTGACCGTGAGGGACTTGCTCCAGTTGAGTCTGGGCAGGATCATCGCCATAATGAACAGGATGATCAGCGCAAGGATGCCCAGCATGATCCACGCCAGCCTGGGCTCGCCCATGCACACATAGATTATCGCGTCCACCGCGTAGCAGGGATATTCATACAGCGCCAGCACCAGCTCGGCGGCAACAAGTATCTGCAGCACCAGCATCAGGATCTTTGACAGGGACAGCTCGGTGTTTCCGCTGTATATCAGCGCCACCAGTCCGCCCGTGGCAAGTATGAACACAAACATGACGATAAGTCCGAATGTACTCATTGTTCAGTCACTCCTTAACCAATGGGATGTTCTTTCAAAAGTATTTGCGCGCCGTCCGCACAATCGTCAGCCCTCCAGCGTCATGCCGCTGTTGTTGGCATACAGGACAATGGTCCTGGGCGCGTCAGCAGCGGATTTGCGTTCGGGGTCGTTGGAATAGTAGCGGTACTCGGCGCCGTCGCATATGCCAACGTATACCAGTCTGCCGTTGTCGCCGCAGATGACCACGACCTCACGGCCCGCGCCCGGTTCGTTGGCGTAATACATCACGCCGTTCATCTGGCGGTCGAGATTGAAGCTGCGGCCTTGTGCCTCCTTGGAGGCATCGCCCGTTCCGTAGATCTGTCCGTAGCCGCCGCTGGCTTTGATCAGGTCACTGAGCAGCTTGCGGTGCTCTGCGGACATCATGCTGTCCAGCGTCGACTGCACGGCATCGGAATTTATGGAATCCAGATCGTACTTGCCGCTGGAAGGAGGGGGCGCGGTCGTGGTGGAGGTGGCGGCAGTGGTGGTGCTCTCGGTGGAGGTGGTGGTGATCGCCTCCGAGAGGAGATAGAGACCGTCCGCGTCCAGTCCGCCCAGCTCGCTGACAGTTTCGTCGGCGGTGACGTTGACCACGTCGCCGTCAAAGGCAAAGCTGATGATTCCATCTGCCTTTTCGCAGATGGCGGTGGTCTCGCCGTTGAAGTAGGCGACACCCTCCACGGTCACGTCGGACAGAGCCAGCTCAAAGCTGAAGCTCTCGGCGTTCTGTCCGGTGACGGTCAGGGTGTATTCGGGAGCGTCCTGTCCGGTACGCTTGTAGATGCCGTCGGCACCCTCGACAATGACCTCGAATTCGGTGACCGGCGCACCGCCGTCGTCTATGATGATATCGCCCATGGAGGTCACGATGTCGTTTCCGGGCAGCCCGGGGAGCTGCTCCTCCGGACCGTCCCCCTGCTCCACCACGGGGATCTCCTGCTCGCCGCAGCTGCTCTGCAGCGTCAGCAGCAGCACCAGTCCGATTATTACTGCCAGCGCGCAGGCGCCGATGATTATGTACATCTGCTTTGCGTCGTCAAAGGGCGAGCTCTTTCTGCTGTAGCGATATTTCTGTGCCACTGGGTTCACGTTCCTCTCCGCCCGGCGGTGTCATCTCTGGGATAACAGCGCACAACGGGCGCATTATATATAGATAATGACATTATAGCACCATGTTTGCTTCAAGGCAATGCCAAAGCTGTACAATTTACGTCCTGCCGCTGTTTCAGCGCTGAAATATATAACAAATCCGCCGACGCTCAGCGCCGCAGGGATGATTTTTGTGATGGCTTGCAGAATTTTGCATGGGGATATTGACAAAGACGATGCAGTATGGTAAATTATAGGCAGTCAGTTAGCACTCGACACACGAGAGTGCTAATCCATAAAGGAGGATGGCGGCATGGAACCGAAAAAACGCAGACTGGCTGTGCTCGCCGCCATCATCGAGCATTACGTTGAATACGGCGAGCCGGTGGGCTCCAAAACCCTTGCCGAACTGCTGGGCGGCGTTTCCAGCGCCACGGTGCGCAACGACATGGCGGCACTTGCCGAGGGCGGTTATCTCGACCAGCCCCACACCTCCGCCGGACGCATCCCCTCCCAGCGCGGCTACCGTATGTACGTTGACCAGCTCATGCGCCACCGCGCGCTCCCTGAGGATCTGACGCGATACATCGACCTTGAGCTGTCCGGCTACAGCATGGACCCCGACCGGTTTCTTTCCCACGCGGCGCAGATGCTTTCGGGCATGACCCACATGGCGGTGGTGACCACGGCCCCCTCGGCGGAGGACGCCTGCATCACCGGCGTGGAGCTGATGCGCACGGGCAGAAGCTCCTGCCTCATCATTCTCATGCTCTCCCCAGCGGTGCTCAAGAGCCGGATGTGCCGCTTCAATGCCGAGCTGACCGACGGCGAGCTGGACACCTTCCGTCATGTGCTTCGTTCGGAGCTTTGTTCCCGGCGGGCATCGGAGATCAACCTGCGCGCCATCAACCGCCTGCGGGAGCGTCTGAGCGAGCTTTCCGACATCGCCGAGCCGCTGCTCACCGCCGTGCGCGAGGCCGCCCGTGAGGGCTCCTCGGCTCAGGTCATGCTGGACGGTCAGGCACGTCTGCTGGCTCACAGCGATTTTGACGACCGAGCTCTGCGCGGACTGCTGAGCTTCCTTTCGGACAGGGAGCGTCTGGGACGGCTGCTGTCCGACTGCCATCAGTCGCTCAACGTGTGCATCGGTACCGAGCTGGGGCATGACGAGCTCAGTCAGGCAAGCATCATCGCCTCCCGTTACCGCTCGGGACACGGAGCCTCGGGATGGATGGGCGTCATCGGTCCCACGCGCATGAACTATTCCGGCATCATCCCCTGCATCGAGTATTTCTCCTCCGCCGTGGGACGCATAATGAGCGCTCTGGAGTGCGACGCGCGATGCTGAACAGAGTCACCCACCCGTCCCAGGACGGGATATGATAAAGATCATTTCGCAGCCCGTTACCTGTTCGGGCAATAATCAAAGAAACGGAGACATATAATGATGTTTGACAAGAAAAAGAAGAACACCGAACCCGTCGCCGAAGAACAGATTCAGCCCGAAGCCGAGCTTTCCGCCGAGGAGCTGGAAGCCGAAGTCGCCGCCGAGTTTGACGACATCCCCGACGCCGAGCCGGTGGAGGATGCCGAGCCGGTCAATCCTCTCGCCGAGGAGCTGGCTCAGCTCAAGGACAGCTATCAGCGCCTTGCCGCCGAGTACGACAACTTCCGCAAGCGCACCGTGCGCGAAAAGGAAGCCATCGCCGGCGATGTCCGCTCCGACTGCATCTCCGCTCTGCTGCCCGTGATGGACAATCTGGAGCGCGCTCTTGCCGCCGACATGACCTCTGCCGAGGCTCTGCACAAGGGCATCGAGATGGTGCTCACCCAGTCCTATGCCATCTTCGAGCAGATGGGCGTCACCGCTTTCGGTGAGGCAGGCGAGACCTTCGATCCCAACCTCCATCAGGGTGTGGGCGTGGTTTCCACCGGCGAATATGAAAGCGGTCAGATCACTCTGGTGCTCCAGCGCGGCTACGCTCTCAACGGCAAGATCATCCGTCCTGCCATGGTCCAGACCGAGGAGTAAGCACCGCAATCCACCTTGCAACTTCAATCGCCAGCGCGGCAAAGGCGCCGCGGATGCCCCGGTTTTCCGCCGGACACGCCCCGTCAGACGGAAGCCTGCAGCTCCGCAGTCCGCCGCACGGCGTTCAGTTATATTGCAGAAACGTAAATTCATTTGACCTGCCGCGCGGTGAGCGTTCATCCGCACGGCCACAGATTTGGAGGAATATGTAATTATGGCAAAAACAATCGGTATTGATCTCGGAACCACCAACTCCTGCGTCGCTGTTATCGAAGGCGGCGAGCCCGTAGTTATCCCCAACAGCGAAGGCGCCCGTACCACCCCCTCCGTCGTTGCCTTCTCCAAGGACGGCGAGCGCATGGTAGGCATGGTCGCAAAGCGTCAGGCAATCACCAATCCTGACCGCACCATCTCCTCCATCAAGCGCGAGATGGGCACCAACTATCGCGTCACCATCGACGACAAGAGCTACACTCCTCAGGAGATCTCCGCAATGATCCTGCAGCGCCTCAAGACCGACGCCGAGGCTTATCTGGGCGAGAAGGTCACCAGCGCCGTTATCACCGTTCCCGCTTACTTCACCGACGCTCAGCGTCAGGCAACCAAGGACGCAGGCAAGATCGCCGGTCTGGAAGTCAAGCGCATCATCAACGAGCCCACCGCTGCCGCTCTCTCCTACGGCATCGACAAGGAAAACGCCCAGAAGATCATGGTCTATGACCTCGGCGGCGGTACCTTCGACGTTTCCATCATCGAGATGAGCGACGGTGTTCAGGAAGTTCTCGCCACCGCCGGCAACAACCGTCTGGGCGGCGACGACTTCGACAAGCGCATCATGGACTGGATCATCAGCGAGTTCAGAAAGACCAGCGGCATCGATCTGTCCGGCGACAAGATGGCCATGCAGCGTCTCAAGGAAGCCGCTGAGAAGGCAAAGTGCGACCTGTCCGGCGTTACCACCGCTCAGATCAACCTGCCCTTCATCACCGCTGACGCCACCGGCCCCAAGCATCTTGATCTGACCCTGACCCGCGCCAAGTTCAACGAGCTGACCTCCGATCTGGTTGACCAGACCATGGGGCCCGTCCGTCAGGCTCTGTCCGACAGCGGCCTGTCCGTTGGCGAGATCGACAAGGTCCTGCTGGTTGGCGGTTCCACCCGTATCCCTGCCGTTGCCGACGCTGTCAAGAGCTTCACCGGCAAGGAGCCCTTCAAGGGCATCAACCCCGATGAGTGCGTAGCTCTGGGTGCTGCCATTCAGGGCGGCGTTCTGGGCGGCGACGTTGAAGGTCTGCTGCTTCTGGACGTCACTCCCCTCTCCCTCGGCATCGAGACCATGGGCGAGGTCTGCACCAAGATCATCGAAAAGAACACCACCATCCCCACCAAGAAGTCTCAGGTCTTCACCACCGCAGCCGACGGTCAGACCTCCGTTGAGGTCAAGGTCCTGCAGGGTGAGCGTGAGTTCT
>SVPO01000040.1 GCA_015065795.1 Oscillospiraceae bacterium
TGGGGCAGCTTGTGTTCGCCAAGATGGACGCACCTGCCCTCAATCCCTACAACGGTAAGTATCAGGGGCAGCGCGGAGCCACCGGCTCCCGGGTATTCCTTGACAGCGACAGGAACTGTGGAGGAAAATAACATGGACATCTGGGAGCGGCTGTATCTGGCAGCGAAGGAACAATATCATCCCGAGGAGATCTCGCCGTTTTTCCTTGCGCATCATGTGGTATGCGCCGTGGAAAGCGAGAGCGGCGAGATATTCACCGGCTTCTGCATCGAGGGCTGCAGCGGCGTTATGAACCTGTGCGCCGAGCGGGTGGCAGTGCTGAATATGTACGTCAACAGCGGACAGACCCACGTCAGGCGCATGATCGCCTTTCTTGACCGTCCGCCCCACGGCGAGGGCAGCGGTATGCCCTGCGGTGCCTGCCGCGAATTCCTCATGCAGCTGGACATCCGCAACAAGGACACGGAGATCCTCGAGGATTACGAAAGCCGCAGGACTGTGCGTCTGGAGGAGCTCATGCCCATGTGGTGGGGTATGCCGCGATATGAGGCCTCAGAAAAGGAGAACGCATGAGAGATTTCATCGGATTCCACAACCCGGACGAGGAATATGGCTTTCTGAGCAACTGGTATCTTTCGGATTTCTATAAGGACGGCGTGAAGTATTCATCCATGGAGCAGTATATGATGCACCGCAAGGCACTGGTGATGGGCGACGCAGAATATGCCGACCGCATAATGCACACTACCGACGTCGCCGCCATCAAGCAGCTGGGCAAGGACGTACGCAACTACAACGACACCATCTGGAACGGCGTGCGGCAGGTCATCATCTATGAAGGACTGCTGGAGAAGTTCCGCCAGAACATCGACCTGCGTGAGCAGCTGCTGGCCACCGGCGACGCAGTGCTCGCCGAATGTGCGGTGCAGGATATCATCTGGGGCATCGGGCTTTCCATGCACGACAAGCGCAGGTTTGATATGAGCCAGTGGCGCGGACAGAACCTGCTGGGCTTTGCGCTGATGCTGGTGCGCGAGAAGCTAGCAGAGGAATGATTCAGCCATGGAATACACTTTCCGAAAAGCCACGGCAGATGATCTCGAGCTGCTGGTGGATCCCCGAATAACAGTGCTGAGAGCCGCCAACCGGCTTGATGACGGCACCGACATGACCGAGGTGCGGCGCGCTTCTTGGGAATACTACCGTGCGGCGCTGGCTGACGGATCCCATGTGGCTTATCTTGTACTCGACCGAGACAAGGTCATGGGCACGGGCGGAGTGAGCTTTTTCCGCGTGATGCCCACATTCCACAATCCCAGCGGCCGGAAAGCCTACATAATGAATATGTACACCGCTCCGGAGTATCGTCGGCGTGGTGTCGCCCTGCGGACGCTCGGGCTGCTTGTGCAGGAGGCGAATAATCGCGGAATCACTGCCATTTCGCTGGAGGCTACGGCGATGGGGCGCGGACTGTATGAGCGGTTCGGTTTCATTGCCATGGAGGACGAAATGGAGCTGCCCACGTCTGAATGACGCTTTTCCCATCTGCGATCGATTGATAACAGCACGGAGGAATCCGCATGGAGCTTATCCGAATTACCCAAGAGCATATGAACGGCCTGATCGTGCTGCAGCGCGGCTACAAGCAGGAGATCGGCGAAAGCGCACCGGGTGAGGAAGATTTTGAACGTCTGCTGCGCGCTATGGAAAACGGGCAGATCGTCTTTTTCGGGTGCATCGAGAACGATCGGTTGGTTGGCTGCTGCTCGATTTCTCCCACATTCTCCACTTTCGATTATCAGCGCGGCGGAGTATTCGAGGATTTCTATATCCTCCCCGAATACCGCCACCGCGGCATTGCGCGAAAACTGGTGGAATTTGCGTATCAGGAGAGCGGCGTTTCTTCTCTCACGGTGGGATGCGCAGATTGCGACGCGGAGATATACAAGGCGCTGGGGTTTGATATCCGTCTCGGTAATATGTACGCCTATTACCCCTGACATGGATTTCCGCAGGATTTTGTCACCGTTTGTCCATGTTAACAATCGGTTCATATTTGTTCGTTAGTATATGAAATCGGCGTATAATGAATATATTATTGCCAAATTTTGCCGCTCACGGCGCAAAAAACTTTTGACTTTAGGCAAAAGTTGTGATATCATATCCATAATGTGATACTGGCGTACAAGGCGCTTTTCACAACCATCCACGGAGGCTGTCCCTGTCATGATTGTCAATATCGTTTCCCCTTGCGGAGGGCAGTGGCGTTCCGCTCTTGCCGCTCAGCTGGCACTTAGCCTTGCCGGAATGTACCCCGGACAGGTGCTGCTGATCGACGGCTGCTCCGACGAGGGTGCGCAGTGGCAGCTTGGTGCCGAACGCTCCACCGCCTATGATCTGGGCGATGCTCTGTGCGGACGGTGCTGCACCGGTGACGCTGTTTATCACTTCGGCAGGCTGGATATCATGCCTGCGGCGGCAGACGACGGCGATGTGCGCGCGCGCACGCTGACCGGTCTGCTGGGTGAGCTGAACAGACATTATCGCTATGTGCTGTTTGATTCGCCCTGCGGCTCGTGGTCGTTCATGACCGATGTCGCGGCGGCATCCGACCTGACGCTGCTGTGTACCAAGGCGGATGAATTCCATCTGGGTGCGGCTTATCGCCTGCGCAGAAGGCTTCCCGAAGATGACAGCCGCTGCCGGCTGGTGCTGACCGGCTATTCGGTCAGGGCATTTCGCTCAGGAGAGCTTTGGAGCATCGACCGGTCGATCGATCGTGTGGGTGCCCGGCTTATCGGTGTACTGCCTGAGGGGCAGACACGAAACGGCAGACTTGCCGACATTGCCTGCGTCAGCATCGCAAAGCGCATCGACGGTGCTGACGTGCCTCTGATGAAGCTGAGCTGATTGATAATTGTTGTAAATTTTTTATACTGAAAAGGATTTTCGAAAGGCAGGAGAGTATATGAATATAGCTTTGATCGCCCATGATGCCAAGAAAGAGCTTATGGTGCAGTTCTGCATCGCCTACTGCGGCATTCTCAGCCGCCACACCCTCTGTGCCACCGGTACTACCGGCAAGCTGGTTCAGGAGGCAACCGGTCTGAGCATCCAGAAATATCTTTCCGGCGGCTCGGGCGGCGGTCAGCAGATAGCCGCTCGCATCGGCTGCGAAGAAATCGACCTGCTTCTTTTCTTCCGCGATCCGCTGAGCCCCAAGCCCCACGAGCCCAAGGATCACGATCTGCTCCGTCTGTGTGACATGCACAACATCCCCGTCGCCACCAATATCGCCACGGGCGAGGTGCTCATCCACGGTCTTGAGCGCGGCGACCTCGACTGGCGCAACCTTGTCAGATCCAATCCGGTCTGATAGCTTTACGCCAACATCCACAAAAAAGCACATTGATTGCCGTCAGTTACCGGATACATTATCGTTTTTCCGGTAGCTGCGGCTTTTTTGCAAATTTACAGCAAGGAAGGTAGTCTTAATGGGACTTATCACAAAGAGTATCAAGGGAACACTTGACGTAACGCCTGCAGAGGTGGGCAAGTTCCGTCACATCGAGCAGACCTGCTTTGAAACCGCCCGTCTGTACGGCTTTAAGGAGCTGCGCACCCCTGCCATCGAATACACCGAGCTTTTTGAGCGAGGCGTTGGCGGAACCACCGACGTGGTGCAGAAGGAAATGTACACCTTCAAGGACAAGGGCGGACGCTCCATCACCCTGCGTCCCGAGCTGACCGCCGGTGCTGTGCGCGCCGCCGTCGAGCAGGGTCTGGTTTTTGACGCGCTGCCCGTCAAGGCGTGCTATGTTGGCAGCTGCTACCGCAGCGAGAATCCTCAGGCAGGCCGTTATCGTGAATTCCATCAGTTCGGCGTTGAGTGCTACGGCGCTGCCGCTCCTCAGGCTGATGCCGAGGTCATCGCGCTGGGCGTTTCCGCTCTGGAGACTCTGGGTCTGAAGAATGTCGCTCTGGAGATCAACTCCATCGGCTGCCCCACCTGCCGCGCTGAGTATAACAAGAAACTGCGCGAGTATTACGCTCCCCACATCGACGAGATCTGCGAGACCTGCAAGGGTCGTCTGGAGCGCAACCCCATGCGTCTGCTGGACTGCAAGGCTGACTGCTGCAAGGAGATCGCCAAGAACGCTCCCCGTATCCTTGACTGTCTGTGCGACGAGTGCGCAGATCACTTCGAGCAGGTCAAGACCTGCCTTGATGCCATGGACATTGAATACACCGTCAACCCCTCCATCGTGCGCGGCCTTGACTACTACACCCGTACCGTTTTTGAATTCGTTTCCGGCGACATCGGCGCTCAGGCTGCCGTAGGCGGCGGCGGACGCTACGATCTGCTGTTCTCCCTGCTGGGCGGTCCCGATATGCCTGCTGTCGGCTTTGCAATGGGCATCGAGCGCATCAAGCTGGTCATGGAGGCTCAGCAGGCCCCCTTCCCCGAGCAGGCTTCCTCCGACGTATATCTTGCACCCATGGGCGCTGCGGCATCTGCAAAGTGCATGGCTCTGTGCAACAGGATCCGCCGCGAGGGCTTTGCCGCGGAAACCGATCTTTCCGGCCGTTCGGTCAAGGCTCAGATGAAGTACGCCGACAAGCGCGGCTTCAAATTCACCTGTGTTATCGGTGACAGCGAGCTGGAAAGCGGTGTCGCCAAGGTCAAGAACATGGAAACCGGCGAGCAGACCGAGGTCAATATCGACACCGGAATCCTTGAGCTGCTGTACGACGCAGGCATCGAGAGCACTCTTGCAGGCATCGACAGTCTGAGCGAAACCCTGTCCGGTCTCGAAGGTCTCGAGGGTCTTGCCGCTCTGCTGGGCATGGGCTCCGGCGAGGACGAAAACGAGGAATAATCGTATAAACACTCTGACAGAAAAGAGGTCAAATACAAAATGAAACGTACACATTATTGCGGAGAGTTCCGTCAGGAGCACGCCGGTCAGCGCGTGACCGTTTGCGGCTGGGTCCAGAAGCAGCGCGACAAGGGCTCGCTCATCTTCATCGACCTGCGCGACCGCAGCGGCATCATGCAGCTGGTCTTTGACGAGACAACCGACCGCGCTGTCTTTGAGACAGCATCCTCCTGCCGTTCCGAGTTTGTTCTGGAGGCTACCGGCATCGTCCGTGAGCGTTCCTCCAAGAACCCCGAGATCCCCACCGGCGACGTTGAGCTGCAGGTGGAGGAGCTGACCATCCTCAACAAGGCTGTCACCCCTCCCTTTGAGATCGTTGACGGCTGCAAGACCGGCGAGGATATCCGTCTGAAGTACCGTTATCTCGACCTGCGTCGTCCCGAGCTGCGCGACAACATCCTGTTCCGCCACAGGTTCATGCAGACCACCCGCAGATATTTCTCCGACAACGGCTTCATTGAGATCGACACTCCGATGATGATCAAGTCCACCCCCGAGGGAGCACGCGACTACATCATCCCCAGCCGTATCCACAAGGGCAATTTCTACGCTCTGCCCCAGTCCCCCCAGCTGTACAAGCAGCTGCTGATGGTTTCCGGATTTGACCGTTATTTCCAGCTGGCTCGCTGCTTCCGCGACGAGGATCTGCGCGCCGACCGTCAGCCGGAGTTCACCCAGATCGACTTTGAGATGTCTTTCGTCGAGCAGGAGGACGTGCTGAAGTTCACCGAGGGCTACATCAGCACCCTGTTCAAGGAGACAATGAATATCGATATCCCCACCCCCCTGCCCCGCATGACCTATGCCGAGGCTATGAACCGCTACGGCTCCGACAAGCCCGACACCCGTTTCGGCATGGAGCTGCAGGACATCTCCGAGCTGGTCAAGGGCTGCGGATTCGTTGTATTTGACGGCGCTATCAACAACGGCGGCAGCGTGCGCGCTGTTGTTGCCAAGAACGCGGCTTCCGTCTACACCCGTAAGGAGATCGACAAGCTGACCGAGACTGCCAAGGGCATCGGCGCCAAGGGTCTTGCATGGATCCGCTGGGCAGACGAGACTCCCACCTGCTCCTTTGCCAAGTTCCTGCCCGAGGGTATGCTCGACAGGATCATCGAAACTCTGGGCATCGAAAAGGGTGACGTTGCCATCTTTGTTGCCGACAAGAACTCCACTGTCTTTGGCGTGCTGGGCGCTCTGCGTCTGGAAATGGCAAAGCGTCTGGATATCATTCCCGACCAGTTCAACTTCCTGTGGGTCGTTGAGTTCCCCTTCTTTGAGTACAATGAGGAGACCGGAAACTGGGATGCCATGCATCACCCCTTCACCTCTCCCCTCAAGGAATGCATCCAGTATCTCGACAGCGATCCCGGTCAGGTCCGCGCACAGGCTTACGACCTGGTGCTCAACGGTACCGAGCTTTCCAGCGGCTCCATCCGCATCACCGATCCCGAGCTGCAGTCCAGGATGTTCAGCGCTCTGGGCATCTCCGATGAGGACGCTGAGATCAAGTTCGGCTTCCTGACCAACGCCTTCAAGTACGGTGCTCCCCCTCACGGCGGCATGGGCATCGGCGTTGACCGTCTGGTCATGCTCATGTGCAAGGCAGAGTCCCTGCGCGACGTTCTTGCCTTCCCCAAGGTCAAGGATGCCAGCGAACCCATGACCAACGCTCCCGGCGAGGTCGACGCGGCTCAGCTTGCCGACCTTGGCATCGCCATCGTCAATCAGGAGCAGTAAAACAGCATAAAGCAACGGGCTTGCGTGAATCGCTCACGCAAGCCCGTTTTGTTATAGGTTTTTGCTGATCAGCCGAGCAGTTCAAACACCGATTCTTCAAACATCGTACCGGGAAGCATATACCACTTATCTTCCACGCAGTAGATATACACGGACTCGGCAGACGTATTGCTGTCTTCTCCGGCATTCATATACAGCTCAATATCAGCCTTAATGATTTTTTCCACGTCATTGATGAACATCATCTTCATCTTTTTGGCGATAGCATCAAACTCCTCGCCCTCGACCTCTGTCGGCTCTCCGATAATCCGATAGCTGACGTCGATATTGCTCAGATCATCACCGCCATACTCAGCCACCAGCTCATTCAGCATTTCCTGAATATCATCAAAAGACATATCAGTCGCTTCCAGATAGGTGCCGAGTATATCCATCAGGTCATCTGTAAACATGCAGTTCAATATCCCGTAGAAGTCCAGCTCCTCCACGCTGGTGCAGAGACGATCCATTGTATCCACAACAGGAGACTTGTTGTCCTGCCGGGAAAGGAAATACCAGTACACTGCGCCTGCTCCGATACCGAGAACCAGAACGGCAGACATAACGATTGCCAGAACCTTTGGCCACTTTTTCTTCTTGGGAGCAGGGGCAGCTTCGGTGGCAGCAGCATCCACAGCAGTCTCCTCAACGGGAGCGACCTCGGCAGCGGCTTCCTCGGCAGTCTCAGCGACGGGAACGACCACGGCGGCGGCTTCCTCTACGGCAGTCTCAGCGACGGGAGCGACCTCGGCGGCGGCTTCCTCTACGGCAGTCTCAGCGACGGGAGCGACCACGGCAGCGGCTTCCTCTACGACAGTCTCAGCGACGGGAGCAACCTCGGTTACAGCTTCCTCTACGGCAGTCTCAGCGACGGGAACGACCACGGCGGTAGCTTCCTCTACGGCAGTCTCAGCGACGGGAGCAACCTCGGCGATAGCTTCCTCGACGGCAGTCTCAGCGACGGGAGCGACCTCGGCGATAGCTTCCTCGACGGCAGTCTCAGCGACGGGAGCGATCTCGGTGACAGCTTCCTCGACGGCAGTCTCAGCGACGGGAGCGATCTCGGTGACAGCTTCCTCTACGACAGCTTCTGCATCAGAAGCAACATCCGCGGCAGCTTCCTCGACTGCTTCCGCCAGACTCTGTGCATCTGTCTTCTGGCAATCCTCACACAGAACGCCACTCGGTATCTCTTTACCACATTTTAAGCAATTCATACGTTTCTCCTTCCGATATACAAGATTTCAGCAATATTATTACATTTATATCTGCTTTTGTCAAGTGAAGCAAAGGAGCTGCCCCAGATGAGGAGCAAAAGGTATAAGCAACGGGCTTGCGGGAATCAACCACGCAAGCCCGTTGCTTCGTTAATACAAGTCAATTATCAGAACAGAGCGCCCGATTCAAACATCTCCTCGGGAAGCAGATACCATTTGTCCTCCACGCAGTAGAAATACAGTTTCATTTCAGTGGTTTCGGTATCCTCACCAGAGGTCATTATCAGCTCAACATCTGCCTTGATAATCTTTTCGACATCGGTGATGAACATCATCTTCAGGGTTTTGGTGAGAGTGTCAAACTCCTCGCCGGTGATCTCAACCGGTTCACCGACTATCCGATAATCGGCGTCCATATTCTCCAGCTTTTCTGCATCAGCAGAATCTACGATTTCGCTCATAAGAGATTCCTGAAGGGTATCAAAGGAAACGCCAAGGTTTTCCATGTATGACTCCAGAACGCCCATCAGATCATCCGTAAACATACAGCCCAGCATACCGCTGAAATCCAGCTCCTCAACGCTGGCGCAGAAACGATCCATGGTTTCCTCAACGTGCGACTTGTTGTCTGCACGGAACAAGAACCAGTAAGCCGCACCGGCAGCGATGCCGAGAACCAGAACAACAGACAGGATAATCGCAAAAATCCTGCCGCCTTTTTTCTTCTTGGGAACCGGCTCCTGACCGTATTCGCCATAGGGTGCGTTCATCGGCTGAACACCAGGCTGCTGCATCTGATAGCCGGAATTCATCATCTGAGCACCGGGCTGCTGCATCTGATAGCCGGAATTCATCATCTGAGCACCGGGCTGCTGCATCTGAACTCCTGACTGTGCGCAATCCGCGCACAACGTTCCATACAGAATCTCTCTTCCACAATTTACACAGTTCATAAGCTTCCCCTTTCATTGTGTGGATCTCTATCAGATTATTGCATATATCGACACTTTTGTCAAGTGAAGCAAGTAATCGCATCGTTTCATCTGAGCAGTTTTCTGATCTCCTTGGTATCAGCGCACGGAAACAATCCTGTCATATGATCGATCAGCAGCTCCTGCGCCTGTGTGCGCTCGAGGTGATAGCAGGACACAACAGCCTCCCTGCCCCACAACGCTTCGGGCGTGGAATATACCGACACCGCCCAGCCGTATTCTTCTCCGCGCTTGTTCTTTCTGCGCCGGAATCCGCGGATGGTGATGTAGGTCTGCATCATCAGACGGGTGACGGTGCTTTCAAAACCCTTTTCTCCGTCTCCGCCGAATCCTGCAAGGCTTTTTAGCTCAAAGGACGGGATGCTTTCGCCGCTCTCCAGTACATCCATGATCTTCTTTTCTCTGCGCGCGGCAAGCCCGTCATCCCAGCGGCTGTCGAAATCGTAGCCGTCGCGCCGATATGCCGCAAGCACTGGATACCACTTCCGGGATACGAAGCCTGCCTTGTTCTCAAAGAGCTTGCCGTATGCCACCCTGCCGCCTGCCGCCACTATGGCACGCCATTCCCACGGATCGCGTGCGGGATCGCCGCACCACCAGCTGCCCGGATCGCAGTATTCCTCCACCGAAAATCCCGGGATGCGGCACTTGAAATACGGCAGAAAGCCGTACTGCTCCACCAGTTCTTCAAGATCGGACGGGCAGCGGACGAGTATTCTTCCGCTGCTTTCCGGTATCCAGTTGCTGCCCTCTGTGAGCATAGAAACACCTCTTTTCGGCTGTGCACCTGATCCTGCTGTGATTATATTGCTTATGATCTGGGCTGTCAAGTAAGCCTGCCTGGCAGAATTATTCACGCAGACTCTTGACAAAAGGCAAATTAGGCAGTATACTGCGTATATAGGAAGTATATTACCTAATTTGCGAGGTGAAGCTGATGTACGATTTTGAACACATGGATCCGCGGCTCATCGCCTATGTCAATATATTCATCTGCGCCAACCGTCTGCAGGCTATCATGGACAGTGGTTTCGAGGACATCACCGCCAAGCAGTGGCTTGCGCTTATCATGATCGACGCGTTCCCCGAGCCGCCCACGCTCAAGCAGATCTCGGATATGTCCGGCGTGACCCATCAGAGTATGCGGCAGATCGTTGACCGGCTGATCGCCAAGGGATATCTCGAGGTGGTTCCGGACAAAAAGGATCGCCGTGCCATTCGTCTTGTAAAGACCGATGCGGCAAACGATATCCGCACAAAGAAAGCCGGACAGGACCTGTCATTTGTTTTCCGGCTGTTCGAGTGCCTTACAGAAGAAGAAACTGCGGTATACTGCTCGTCTCTGGCAAAGCTGTGCGAGCGTCTTACTCAGCTGAAGGAGGAATTTGATGCACAGAAAGATTAGCGCGATACACGTTCTGTCCATCTTCTCGGCTGTGCTGGTGTGCGTGACGACGGTATGCGGACTGATGGCGTGGGACACTGCCCTCGGCTTCGATGCCGTCAACCAGTACGGAGACACCATACGGATGTGGGGCAGCGGAGTGTACGCCCGTGATTCGTACTTCCGCGTTCCTATATTCATCGGAAGCGATCTGACCGTACTGCTCACAGCGGTGCCGATGCTGATCGGCTTTACCGTTATGGATGTGATTCGCCGCGACAGAACATCGCGTCTTCTGCTGACCTCCCTGCTTGCATGGGTGATGTACTACGGCGCGAGCCTGTGCTTCGGCGTGAGCTACAATGCACTGTTTCTTGTATACACCGCCCTGTTTGGCTGCTCGCTCTTTGCTTTTATCACCGGAATGGGCAGTGTCTCGCCGGAGGAATATCCTGTACCCGACAGGCTTTGCGGTCCTTCGGTGACGGTATTTCTCGTGCTGTCGGGTATTTCCACGCTGGTTGCGTGGTTTCCCGATATCATCGCATCCTTTGGAAACGACGGAAAACTGTCACTCATCGAGGTGTACACCACCGAGATAACATATGTGCTGGACATGGGCATCATCAGTCCGACGGCATTCCTGTGTCTGTATCTGCTGAAAAAGCGCCGCCCCATGGGTGTGGTATTGTTGTCGGTGCTTACGCTGGGCATCACCGTCGTGGGCGTGATGATGATCGCTCAGACGGGATTCCAGATCGCCGCAGGTGTGGATGTGCCCGTGCCTGCGCTGATAACCAAATCACTGATATTCGTACTTCTGGCTGTCTATGCCATAACCATCATATTCAAGCTATATCGCAGTATAAAGGAGAAAGCGGAATGAAAACTGTAGTTGCTTATCGCTCGAAAACCGGATACACGGAAAGATACGCCAGATGGATCGCGGAGGAACTGGGCTGTGACATCAAGAACGACCCTTCCTTCTCGGAAATCGCCGATTATGACGTGATCATCTACGGCGGCGGAATGTATGCCGGCGGCCTCAACGGCCTCAAGCTTATCAGGAAGAACTACGACAAGCTTGCCGGCAAGCATGTCGTGCTGTTCGCGGTGGGTTCCAATCCCGGACGCGAGAATGAGCTGACCGCATTCTGGGCACGGCTGCTCAGCGAGGAAATGCTTGGCTCCATCCCCCACTTCTTTATGCGCGGAGGCTTTGATTACAGCAAGCTGGGCACTGCCGACCGCATCCTGATGAATATGCTCAAGAAGCGCCTGCAGAACCTGAAGAACCCCACCGAAGATGAAGCAGGTATGCTGGCGGCATACGACACACCTGTCGACTTCACGGCAAAGGAAAACACCCAGCCGCTGGTCGATCACGTCCGTTCGATCATTCAGGGATAAATAAACGCCACCGCACCGTCGGCGATCCTGCCGGTGATGCGGTGGCTTGTTTTTTCAGAATCTCACTCCGTATTTCTCACGTCGCTCGGTCATGGTAAGCCTGAGATCCGCCGGCTCTGCCACCAGACGGTCCCTGCCGCACATCACATAGCGATCCTGCTCGTAGCCGTACAGTCCGAAGAAAAACTGACATTGGGCGCACCTGTCCATAACGTAGCAGGTGGTGCCGCCTGTGCGGTTGGCGGCAATGGGGCAGCTGTAGGTAAAGAGGGTGTTATCCTTTTTCTGTACCGGCTGACGCACGCACAGCGCCGTCATATCGTCCCACGCCTTTTCCGCCTTGGCATTATACAGCCAGTGGATGTTGTCGGGCAGGTCGGTAAAGCAGGCGCGCGCGGCGGTCATATCAAACTGATCCTCACGGGTGAGGTCAAGCTCCAGCACAGAGATACCCACTGCCTTGAGCTGAGCCTGAGAACGGGTGTTCTCGCCAAAATCGGTGAGTATGCGGATGATAAGCTGACGTTTGCCGCGAACAATAAGCAATCCTGTTATGATGTCGCCGCCCTTTCGGGTAAAGTCCACGCGGTCGATGGGCGTGACGCTCTCGGGCATGAGAACGTGCAGTCCTCCGCCCTCCGGCACAAGCGTGCGGTTCTTTTCGTAGGCAGGCAGGCGTATCTTTCCCAGCTCCTCCGCCGCGCGGCGCAGGGCAAGATAGAGCGAATTGCGGTAGCCGTGCTTACACTCCTCTCCGTCGGAATGGGCGAAGTGGTACTGGACCTCGGTGCCCTTGCGCGCAACGAGAGCCTTGCCGCAGCCCGGACAGGTGCAGCCGCAGGCGGCTCCGCGCTCAACCTCGGATACATGAACTGTGCTGCCGTCGGCAGCTATTGCAAAAGTCAGATTACACTGCATGATTTTCCCCTGTAAAAAGTCCGCCGTGGATGCTACCCCGGCGGACCTGATATTGACTGTGATTATGCGTTGTTTCTGAGGTGAACATCAACCTGCTCACGGGCAAAGGAGATGCTGCGAGCCTTGAATTCGTTGTAGACGCGCTCCTCGATATCATAGTAGGATGCCCAGTAGTCGGAGGTCTCGATCCAGACGCGCAGATCGAACTTGATGCGGCCCTCGCCGAATTCGCGCAGACCAATGATGGGGGTAAAGCCTTCGCCGGTCAGGGCGTTGGGGCTGCTTTCGACTGCGGCAAGGAGAGCTTCCTTTGCCACGGCAACCTCGGTATCAGCATCCACAGCGAACTGCAGCTCGATGCGGCGCTTATCAAGAGCGGTGTGATTGATGATCTTTGCGGAGGTCACAGAGGAGTTGGGATAGATGACTTCCTTGTTTTCGGTATTGATCAGGGTGGTGTACATCAGGGAAATATCCTTGACGGTGCCGCTGGACTGCTCCAGTTCAACATAGTCGCCCACGACGAAGGGCTTGTTGAAAAGAATGAGCACGCCGCTGGCGAAGTTAGACAGGCTGTCCTGCATTGCAAGACCTAAGGTAATACCGGCAGCACCGAGGGCGGTGATGATGGAGGTAATGTTCAGACCGAGGGCGGCGATCGCCATGACAACAACGATGATCTTGAGGCCGACGCGGACACAGGAGGCAATGAATCCACCCACAGCCTTGTCAACCTTGGAGCGCTTGAGAGTGCCGCGAACCATCCTGGAGATGATGGCAGCGACCCAGAAGCCGATTATGAGGATCGCGATGGTTTTGATGAGCGACATACCGGTGGATTTGCACCAATCAAGGAAAGAATCACCGTGCTGATTCCACAGATTTGCAAACCAGTTGCCCACGTCAGTCAGGAAGCTTGAGTAGATCGCCATAATGACACCTCGTTTTTATTTTTTCCTGCGGCAGCATCTCACAGAAGCGAGCGGCACTGCCATGTAAAAAGTATACTAATTATTGCCTGATTTGTCAATCTCCGCCGCAGTGAGAACACGGTGAATAATCACGGTGGTTGTGTTATCCGCGGTTTTGGTGTAGAATGGGATGCATGAAATTAAACGAACGGAGATGACCCTTTTGGAAGTTACCATCAGAGAATTCCGTCCTGAGGATGTCGCCGACGCTGCCGCCATCTGGAACGAAGTGGTGGAGGAGGGCGTTGCCTTTCCTCAGCTGGATTATCTTGATCTGCAGACCGGCATGGATTTCTTCTTGGAACAATCCTTTACCGGCATCGCCTGCGACGAAAACGGTCATGTGATGGGACTGTACATTCTGCACCCCAACAACGTAGGTCGGTGCGGACATATCTCCAACGCAAGCTACGCCGTGCGTTCCACCCTGCGCGGACAGGGCATCGGACAGAAGCTGGTGGCTCACTGCCTTGACAAGGCAGCCGAGCTGGGGTTCCGCATACTGCAGTTCAACGCGGTGGTCGCCAGCAACACACCTGCGCTGAGCGTCTACCGCAAGCTCGGATTTGTGCAGGTCGGAACCATCCCCGGCGGTTTTCTGATGAAGGACGGCAGCTATCAGGATATCACCGTGCATTACCATCTGCTCGGCGAAGGCAGCCAATCGGAGGCATGACCATGAAAAACAATCGACAGGCAATTATCTATCCTGTGATCATTCTTCTGCTGGCGGCGATCTGCTCGGCTGTCATCTACTGCGTGAAAACAGCAAAGTACGAGGACTGGCAGACTGCCGAAGCGGTGGTCGTGCAGAGAGACGCGCTGCGCAAGCACAGTCATCGTGTGTGTTTCACTTACACCGTTGACGGAGTACAGTATTCCGGCAGCGAGGTGTGGAAGGACACGGCGGACAGGAATCCCGTTGGCTCAATCACCACCGTCTGGTATGATCCGGAGCAGCCCTCGATGGTCAGGTACGGAAAGCCCTCGCCGGGATTCGATGCCTGCGCGCCTTTTTTCCTTGCCGTTCCGCTGAGCATCGGCGTATTTCTGTATAATCGGCGCGGAGAACGTGCCGTGCGGCTGTAAACCCGCTCGCCTTGCATCATCTCGATTAATCTGTATGGAGGATCTCCTGTGAAAAAGATGCTTGTGACCGGCGGTACGGTCTTTGTCAGCCGCCGCGCCGCTGATTATTTTGCGAAAAACGGATGGGACGTGTACGTTCTCAACCGCAACACCCGACCCCAGCCGCGGGGCGCAACGCTCATTGAAGCCGACAGAAAGCAGCTCGGTGATCAGCTGAGGGATATGTATTTTGATGCCGTGCTGGACATCACCGCCTATAATGCCGATGATGTGAACCTGCTGCTGGACGGATTGGGCGATTTCGGTGATTATATACTGGTCAGCTCAAGCGCGGTATATCCCGAGAGCACACCGCAGCCTTTCCGCGAGGATGCCCCCGTCGGCGAGAACAGCATCTGGGGAAGCTACGGCACCCACAAGATCGCGGCGGAAAAGGCGCTGCTTGAGCGTGCGCCAAATGCGTACATCCTGCGTCCGCCCTATCTCTACGGACCCGGCAACAACGTGTATCGCGAGGCTTTTGTCTTTGAATGTGCTCTCAGTGATCGCCCGTTCTATATTCCGCGAGAGGGTGAAATGAAGCTGCAGTTTTTCCATGTGGACGACCTGTGCAGGTTCATGGATCTAATAATCTCCACGCATCCGCAGCAGCATATCTTCAATGTGGGCAACCGTCTGAGTGTCACAGTAGCGGAATGGGTGGAGCTGTGCTATCGGGCGGCAGGTAAAACCGCACAGCTGAGCAATGTGCACGCAGATATTCCGCAGCGCAGCTACTTCAGCTTTCACGATTACGAGTACGCCCTCGATGTGGAGCGGCAGCACGGGCTGATGGCGGACACCGTTCCCCTTGAGCGCGGACTTGCCGAAGCCTTTGAGTGGTATCGTGAGCACGGAGATCAGGTCGTGCGGAAGAATCTTATAGAATTCATCGACAGCGAACTCAGCAAACAGGCATGAAAACAGCCGCAGACGCGCTTCTGACGCATCTGCGGCTGTTTTTGAAAGGATATCGCAGTGACAAGTGGTGTGCCTTGCCATCTGTCGGAATGTTGATTTTTTCAGATGAGCTTCAGCGCCTTCATAAGTAAGGGCAGCTCTGCCTCAAAATTGACCCCGTAGACCATGTATGGATGATCCTTCGAGGTACGCCTGACGCAGCGGGCAACGAAATCCACCGCTATCTGCAGCGCATCACCCAAAGCGCAGCCGTTGAGCATGGCCGCCAGCAGCACGCTGGTGAACGTATCGCCTGTGCCGTGGTAGCATCCCTCCACCCACTCGCCCATGGCATAAGATATCTCTCCCGTGGCGACATCCAGTGCCGCCGCACCCAGCTGCAGCTGATCGAAATACACGCCTGTGAGGACGACGGTCTTTGCGCCGAAGGTACCCAGACGGCGGATAATGTCCTCGACATACTCCTTTGTATAGGGTCCGTCACGGTATTCCTCGCCCAGCATGAGCGTGGCTTCGGTGAAGTTGGGGGTGATGATATCGGCTTTACTGCACAGCTTGCGCATTCCTGCAGGGAAATCCTCAGTGATGCCGCCGTACAGTCTGCCGTTGTCCGCCATGACCGGGTCAACAACGATGGTGGTTCCCTCTCCGCGGAACTTATCGACTATATCCGAAACGATCTCAAGTTGTTTGAAGGAACCTAGATAGCCGGTGTAGATGGCATCGAAATGCAGATCCAGCGACTTCCAGTGCTCGGCAACAGGCATCACGTCATCGGTGAGGTCGCGGACATGGATATCGGTAAATCCGCCGGTGTGGGTGGACAGCATGGCTGTGGGTATGGGACAGGTCTCGATACCTGCTGCCGAAAGCACAGGGATGGCAACGGTAAGAGAGCACTTGCCGAAGCAGGAAATATCGTGAATGGCAGCGGCGCGCTTCTGGAACATGGTAAAAACCTCCGGGATTACTCTGTTTTCAGATAAAGATGCCGTAAAGCAAACAGTCTTTACATCAGATCTGTTGTCCGCACACTATTTACAAATCAGCCAGTATATATTACAATAGATCTGATATTATAAAAATATCCAGAATAGGAGAAGTTTATATAACCAGATGAGATATCATATTGACCACACGTCCGACCAGAAAGCATATATGCAGCTCTACAGCCAGCTGCGCGCGGACATCGTCAGCGGCGCATACGCCTGCGGTGCAAGGCTGCCTTCCAAGCGTGAGCTCGCCGCCGACTCCGGCGTCAGCGTCATCACCTCCGAGCACGCCCTTGCGCTGCTGTGTGAGGAGGGGTATATCGAATCCCGTCAGCGCAGCGGATTTTTCGTTATTTATCGCCAGAAGGATTTCGGCTCCTCTGCCCCACCCGTGGAGACGGTGCATATCCAGCACGCCCACACCACGACAGGCGGCTTTCCCTTCTCCGTGCTTGCCCGCACCATGCGCAGGGTGCTTCTCGACCGCGGCAGCGACATCCTCGTCAAGTCCCCCAACCACGGCTGCCATGAGCTGCGTTCGGCACTGAAGTCATACCTTGCGCGCAGCAACGGCATAAATGTACAGCCCGAGCAGATTATCATCGGCTCGGGCGCAGAGTATCTCTATTCACTTATCGCGCAGCTGCTGGGCAGGGAGCGCAGTTTCGGTCTTGAGAACCCGTCATACGAAAAAATCAGGCAGGTTTATCAGGCTTGCGGCATCACCTGCGATATGCTTGTCATGGACAAGGACGGCATCAAGACCTCGGAACTGCAGCGCACTGAAGCACAGGTGCTGCACGTCACGCCTTTTCACAGCTACCCCAGCGGCATAACCGCAGGCGCATCCAAGCGCGCTGAGTATCTGCACTGGGCGCGGCAGCGCAGCGGCTATATCATCGAAGATAACTTTGACTCCGAGCTTACCGTTTCGCGCAAGAACGAGGACACGGTATTCTCCCTGGATGACAGCGGCTCGGTGATATATCTCAACACCTTCTCGCGCACCATTGCGCCCTCCATCCGCGTGGGGTATATGCTGCTGCCGCAGAGGCTTCTGGATGATTTTGACCGCCAGCTCGGTTTTTACTCCTGCACGGTTCCTGTCTTTGAGCAGTACGTTCTTGCCGAGCTTCTCAACAGCGGCGATTTTGAGCGCAGCATAAACCGAACACGCCGCGCCCGACGAAGGCAGCTTGAGCAGCAGGAACACTGACCTTGCGCTCAGTCTGATCTGCTGCCGAGGCAGAAGCGTTCTATCACTTTTGCGACGCCGTCGTCGTTGTTGGACGCCGTAACATGACCGCAGCGTGATTTCACCGCCTCAGAAGCGTTGCCCATTGCCACTCCCAATCCTGCGTATTCCAGCATGGAGAGATCATTTTCGCCGTCGCCGACGGCTATCATCTCCTCACGGGCGATACCAATATGTGCCCCGAGGAATTCCATCGCCTTTGCCTTGGATACGCGGCTGTCAAAGAACTCGAGAAACGCAGGGTTTGAGGTCAGGTAGCTCACTCCGCCGTTCAGCTCAGTGTCCAGCTTTTCGCGGAACACAGTAATATTCTCCGGCGTGTCATACCACAGCAGCTTGGATATGCCTTCCCGAATAAGCGCTTCAAAATCAGCTATGATCTCCGGCTCCACGCCGGAGATTTTTTTGTAGTCTTCGGTGCGCTCGTCGATCCTGTTGACATACAGCCGGTCTCTGACCCACACGCATATCGTGGTGTCAAACGCCTGACCGTATATCCATACCGCACGGGCATCCTGCGGTTCCACACACCTGCTGAACAACACCTCTCCCGAGGACGCATCGGCGATCAGCGCGCCGTTGCAGGTAATCACCGGTGTGTCTAGCGCAAGCTCATCGAGGTACCTGCGCACTCCGCACAGCGGTCGTCCAGTGGACAGGCAGACAGTGACTCCCTCTGCACTCGCCCTCCTGACTGCTTCCGCTGTGCGCGGAGTGATCTTCTTGCTGTCGTCAAGAAGTGTACCGTCCATGTCCACGGCGATCAGTCTATAGCTCATATCTACTCTCCGTTTGTCAGTTTTTCTCGTGTGTATTATACCACGGTACGCTCTCATCCTCAACTGTACCGGCGCACAAAACAAGCCCGCCTGCACGAAGCAGACGGGCTTGTTTTTACTTATTGCGGTTCAGCTTCAGATGATCTGAAAGCCGCGCTCTCGATGCCAAGTCGTTGATTACTTCTCAGCGGTGGTGCCGTTCTTTCTGCGCTTCCATGCGTAGATGCCGGCAGTGGTGAGAGCGAATGCTCCGAGCAGTGCAGCCGATACATAGATGCTGATCTCAACCAGATCCGCACCGGTGTTCGGGGTGGTGCTGGGAATGACTGTAGTAGTACCCTGCTGGGTATTGGTTGCACCGAGAACGAAGTTCTGGACGGGCTTGCCGTTGTGGGTGACGATGATGGTGAAGTTACCGGGCTTCTTGATGGTAACGATACCGTTCTTGTCGACCTCAGCGATGTCGGGATTGCTGGACTCCCACTTAACATCAAGATCCTTGAGGTTGCTGTCAAGGTCATCGGAGAGATCGACCTTGCCGCCGACGACAGGCTTGTCGTTGGTGGTGCCGGGCTTGATGATGTAAGTGTTGGTGAACAGAACCTCAACAGAGCTTACGGGAATACCCTGATTGTCGGTGGTGAACCATGTGACATTGCCGTTTTCCGCAACCTTGACGATGACCTTGGACTCGGACTTGGTGTAGCCGCTGGGAGCGGTGGTCTCGGTCAGCTCATACTGACCGGCAGTCAGTCCGGAGAAGGTAACCACGCCGTTGGCGTTGGAAACTGCGGTGGTGGTCTTTCCGCTGCTGTCCTTCAGGGTGAAGGTTGCACCTGCAAGAGACTTGCCAAGATCGCTCTTCTTGATGAAGGAAGCGGTGCCCTCAACAGGAGCCAGAGCGTCGTACATGACGATGGTGTCGTCCTTGGCCTCTGTCCACTTGGTTTCAGCCTGCTTGTACTCGGTGGTGTTGTAAACAACGCCGTCATCAACCTTGAAGTGCATTACCTCAGCGATCTCGAAGCCTGCGGGAGCGGTGACCTCGGTGAGAGTGTACACGCCGTCGGGCAGTCTGGAGAGAACGTTTGCCTTATCGGTGCTGGTCCATGTGACGGAATTGGTCTTCGCGTCGTAGGTGACCTTCACGGAACCGGTGACGTTCTTGAGGTTGGCGTCCTTGTTCTCCGGAGAGACAAGAGCAACGGTGAGCTTGGCTCCGACCAGCTCGCTGCCGCCGCCGACCTGCTGCTTGGAGATGGTAGCGGTGACGGGAGCATCCAGCATGACGACGGTGTCATTCTTGACCTCATCGCCAACCTTGAACTTGCTGCCGTCCTTGGTGACGCTGTAGACGACATCGTTCTCGACCTTGAAGTACATGGTCTCGGCGACCTTGTAGCCGTCGGGAGCGGTGACTTCGGTCAGGCTGTAGATACCGTCGGGCAGCTCGGTGAGCTTGTTTGCCTTATCGGTGCTGGTCCAGGATACGGAGTTGGTGTCTTCGTCATAGGTGACCTCGATGCTGCCGGTGACATCCTTAAGGGTAGCATCCTCGATTACGGATTCTACCAGAGTCACGGTAAGCTCAGCGCCTACGATTTCCGAACCGCCGCCGACTTCCTGCTTGGAGATGGTGGCTTCGCCGGTGGAGTATGCGTCGTACATGACTACGGTGTCTTCCTCGACCTCGGCACCGACGGTGAAGTCGCTGCCGTCCTTGGTGACACTGTAGACCTTGCCGCCGTCCACCTTGAAGTACATGGTTTCTGCGATCTCGTAACCTGCGGGAGCGGTGACCTCAGTCAGGCTGTAGATACCGTCGGGCAGCTCGGTGAGAGTGTTTGCCTCGTCGGTGCTGATCCAGGTTACGGAGTTGGCGGTCTTGTCTTCAAACTTGACAGTACCGGTGACCTTGTCAAGGGTTGCGCCCTTGAGTTCAGGAGATTCAAGCTTGACAGTCAGCTTGGCTCCGACGATCTCGTCGCCGCCGCCGACTTCCTGCTTGGAGATGGTGGCTTCGCCGATGGAAGGAGCGTCGTACATGACTACGGTGTCTTCATTGACCTCGGCGCCTACGGTGTAGCCGTCTGCGGTCTTGGTGACACTGTAGACCTTGCCGCCGTCCACCTTGAAGTACATGGTTTCGGCAACCTCATAACCTGCCGGTGCGGTGACCTCAGTCAGACTGTAGATACCTTCGGGCAGCATGGTGAGGG
>SVPO01000159.1 GCA_015065795.1 Oscillospiraceae bacterium
GCTGAGTATCTTGGCACCGGAGCCCTCAGCGTAAGCCGAGAACACAAGACCGGTGTAGTAATCGTTCTGATGCACCAGACCGAGGTCGATGATCAGCTTGTCGCCGTAGCCCATCTCCGAAAGGGCGTTGTATACGACACCGAGGAAATCGAGATGCGCGCCCACTTCGGGGTCGGAGATAAGCTCACGAGCCTTATCCAGCACCTGAATACCGCCGAACAGACGGGGCAGCTGACGCAGAGCCTTTACGGCTTCGGTCTGCTCCATTCGGTCGAGGTCGGCGGAAAGGGCTGCGTAGTTCTTGGATTCGATATCGCGGCGGATATGCTCGCGGTGTCGCTCGTCAACGGGCAGGCTGGCAACCAGTGCCTTGAAGATGCCGGCGTGACCGATCTCCAGACGGTAGCTCTGGGTGCACTCGGCAAGGGCGCTGACGGCGAGAGTCAGTATCTCAAGGTCGGCACGCATACTGCCTGCTCCGATCAGCTCCACGCCCACCTGACCGATCTGGTCGGCACCGCCGCGCAGACTGTCGTTGATGCGGAAGAAGGGCTGGTTGTAATAAAGGCGCAGAGGCAGACGGGCGCCGCGCAGCTTGGTGGACACCATGCGCGCAATGGGCATGGTGTTATCCGGGCGCATGACCAGCAGACGACCCTTATGGTCGGTGAGCTTGTACATACGCTCCTGAGGGATGGGCTCCGAATCAAGGTCGAAAACGTCGTAGAACTCGAGGACGGGAGTGCGCACCTCGCTGTAGCCGGAGCGGGCAAAGAGCTTGCACACCGCCTTTTCCACGGCGCGGCGCATGACACATTCGGAGAAAAGAAGATCGGACGTTCCGTCCGGAGTTATCAGATGGTTGTGACGCATGGTGTGTGCCTCCTGTTACTGCACGTCGGCAAGCTCGATGTACTGTCCGCCGTTGGCAGCGATGAATTCCTTACGGCCGTTGAGATTGTCTCCCAGCAGCACGTCAAAAATCTGCCATGTCTGCTCCGCGTCGGAGGGCATGACCTTGATGAGTCTGCGTGTGGCAGGAGCCATGGTGGTCAGGCTCATCATATCGGGGTTGTTCTCACCCAGTCCCTTGGAGCGCTGGATGGTGAACTTCTCCTCGCCGATCATCTCAAGGATATCGGCTTTTTCCTGCTCGTTGTATGCAAAGTAGGTTTCTTTCTTTGTGGTGATCTCATAGAGGGGCGATTCGGCGATGAACACCTTGCCCTCGTCGATGAGCTTGGGCATGAGCCGGTAGAACATGGTCAGGATGAGTGTCCTGATCTGGAAGCCGTCCACGTCGGCATCGGTGCAGATGATGACCTTGTTCCAGCGCAGGTTGTTGATGTCAAAGGAAGCAAGGTTCTTGTTTGCCTTGGTCTGCACATCCACGCCGCAGCCCAGCACCTTGATGAGATCGGTGATGATCTCGCTGGCAAAGATCTTGTTGTAGTCCGCCTTGAGGCAGTTGAGGATCTTGCCGCGCACGGGCATGATGCCCTGGAAATTGGGATCGCGCGCGCTCTTGCAGGAGCCTGCAGCCGAGTCGCCCTCCACGATGAACAGCTCGCGTTCGCTGACGTCCTTGGTGCGGCAGTCCACGAACTTTGCCACACGGGAGGTCATGTCCATGTTGGCGGTCAGCTTGCCCTTGATGGCGACGCGCTGCTTTTCGGAATGTTCGCGGCTCTGCTTGTTGACCAGCACCTGACCGCAGATCTTATCCGCTTCGATGGGATTTTCGATGAACCAGATCTCCAGCTGCTGGCGGAAGAAGTCGGTCATGGCTTCCTGAATGAATTTATTGGTAATGGACTTCTTGGTCTGATTTTCGTAGCTGGTGATGTTGGAGAAGGATGAAATGACGATGACCAGACAATCCTCGATATCCTGATATTTTATGGAGCTTTCGTTCTTGGTGTACTTGCCGGTCTGCTTCAGACGCTGGTCGATCATGCTCACAAAGGCACTCCTGACCGCCCTCTCCGGCGCGCCGCCGTGCTCAAGATAGCTGGAGTTGTGATAATACTCGGTCATGGTGACGGTGTTGGAGAAGGTCACCGCCGCGTTGATCTTGACGTTGTATTCCGGCTTATCCTCACGGTCGCGTCCGCGGCGCTCGCACTGCCACACACGCACTGGAGCGATGGAATTCTCCCCCACCGTCTCGCGCACATGGTCGGCGATGCCTTCGTTGTAGCAGAATTCGTACTTTTCGCCGTTGATGCGGTCGTTGATGATGAATTTGATGCCTGCGTTGACGATAGCCTGACGCTTGACGGTATCAAGGTAGTAATCGATGGGAATATTCACGTCGGTGAATACATCGAGGTCGGGCTTCCAGCGGATGCGCGAGCCTGTGTCTCTCTTGGTGTATTCTTCCTTTTTGAGGCCGCCCACGTTTTCACCCTTTTCAAAATGCAGGGTGTAGCGGAAGCCGTCGCGGCGGATGTCAGCGTCCATGTATTCCGAGGCGTACTGTGTGGCGCACAGACCCAGACCGTTCAGACCCAGAGAATATTCGTAATTCTCGCCGCTGTCGGTCTTGTATTTGCCGCCTGCGTACAGCTCGCAGAACACCAGCTCCCAGTTGTAGCGCTCCTCGTTGGGGTTGTAGTCCACGGGGATGCCTCTGCCGAAATCCTCGATCTCGATGGAGCCGTCCTCGTAACGGGTGAGGACGATCTTCTGACCGTAGCCCTGACGCGCCTCGTCGATGGCGTTGGAGAGGATCTCAAAAACCGAATGCTGGCAGCCCTCTATGCC
>SVPO01000041.1 GCA_015065795.1 Oscillospiraceae bacterium
TGGTACTGCGGCTCCACCTCTGACAACTACAAGGAGTTCGTCACTGTAGTCAACAAGTTCATCTCCGGCGGCATCCTCGATCCCGAGACCTTCACTCAGGACGACACCACCGCTACCAACAAGTTCTACAACGGCCAGACCGCCATCATCAGCGTCAACCAGGCTCAGCACGCTCTCTTTGTTGAGAGCCTCGAGAACATCGTCGGCGCCGACAACTGCGAAACCCACATCTGCGTGGTTCCCAAGGGCAACAACGCTTACGGCACCAGCAGCTCCCGTCTCGAGAACGGCGTCATGATCGCCAAGACCGCTCTGGAAGATCTGGGCGAAGAAGACTTCATCAAGATGATGCGCTTCGTCGACTGGCTCTGGTACTCCGACGAGGCCTACACCCTCACCAAGTGGGGCGTTGAGGGCGAGCACTATCAGCTGGTCAAGGATCCCGCTACCGGCATCGAAGTCAAGCAGCTCCTCCCCGGCTTCAAGTGCGGCGGTCTGGGCATCTCCGGTGCCGAAGAAGACCTCGACATCCGTCTCCAGTGGGGCTATGCCGGCGGTAACTTCTGGTACGGCCACCGTCAGTCCCTCCGCGACGACAACCTGAGCCCTGCCATCCAGGACTTCCTGAGCAGAACCGCTGCCAGCCGCGAGGTCAAGCCTCTGGATCCCGTTGTTGTTACCGACGAGGATCAGAACGAGATGCTCAACCTGTGGCAGACCAGCATCGTTGACACCGTCAACACCTGGACCCTGAACTTTGTCACCGGCCAGAAGGACATCAACGCTGACTGGGACGCCTACGTTGCCGAACTCGAGGCTGCCAACCTGCAGTCCTTCCTCGACATGTACAACGAGGCTTACAACGCAAGCAAGTAACAGCACTGCATATTCATAAATCCTTCAGCTAAAGGGAAGCCTTGCAGCCGTCAGGCTGTGAGGCTTCCCTTTTGTGCGTCCGCAGTCTGCGAGCCGAGGGAAGTCAGCCCGGTTCTGAGCGCGGATCAGAGCATCTTCGTTCCCCCCCCACGGTATCCCCCGGCAGCACTGCCGACCGTATGCTGACAGCGCCTCGACCGATCCGTCTGCAGTCAGCCGCTTATCGTGAAACGAGGAACGCTTATACGCGCGCAGCGGATATACTGATATCAGAGCAAAGCCCTTTATCAGCGCACAACACCACAGAGCACCAAGTCTGTGCGGACAACCGGGCTCATATTGATTCAGGAATCGAGTCCGGCTCAATTTGCCTGTTCCCTTCAGAACCAACGAATCCCAGCGGTCTGCGGAATCAGAAAAAGGGCACACAGTTGTAAAAAGCCGCGCAAAAATGTAAATTCTGACATAAATTTTTCCAGCGTGGCGAGTAATTCGTGTTCAGTGTTGACAATTCAGCTGCAAAAGCGTAAAATTAAAACAAAATACGAGTTTGTCAGTCGGATAATTTATCACGCTTGCACAACCGAAGCGTGGTAACGCTAATCGACTCACAATATCATCTGCCGCTTTCAGTTGGTCAGATATATTTTTGCGAAAGGTATATTATGCTATGAAATATGAACTGCACAGCAACGGAAACGATTTTCTCTCTCTGACAGCCGATGAGGAAATGAAAATCGACGCAAGGATCTACAGCACGATGAGCCATAACCCCTCGGTGCTCGTCCCGGGCATGAGGGACCAGTCTGTGTCAAACACCATCAACTACGATACCCTGGGCTCTGTCCCTCTGCTCGAAGAACTGCAGCAGACGGTATACGACCGACAGGCGCTGTATCAGTTTGTGATGAACATGATCGGCTCTCTTGAAACTATATTCGAGCTTGGTATCTCCCCCTCTCAGATACTGTTTGACTGCTCATATATGTTTGTCAGCCTCTATGATAAATCGATCCGGTTCGTCTGCCTCCCGTTTGCTGCAGAAGACATTGAAAACGCCGGTGATCCCGCAGGCATTTTCAGGACCATCGCCCTTAACGTGAAAAGCAACGGAGCTTACGAGCTGATGGGATATATGATGGAACAGGCTTCGATGCCCGAGTTCACCATCGAGAAGTTCAAGGCAGGCTTTGAGGAGGTTTATTCCGGCGGCGGCAAGGCTGCTGAAAGAAACATCAGACCGGCAGAAAAAGCCGTCGCAGAACCTGCTGCCGCTCCCATGCTCAAGCCCGACTTCTTTGCTCCGGAAAATATCAGCGGTCCGGCAGTTGAAGCCACCGACGCAGGCTGCGCCGGCATGGAATATGTTCCTGCCGGAATCCCCTTCGCCTTCAACGGAGGAGAATCCGTGCCCGACACTATTGAACCCAGCGACAAAACCCAGATGATGTTCTCCAAGGCTCAGATGGGTAATGATATTCCGTTCCTTTCTCCCGTGGAGAACAACTCGGCAGAAGCCAGAGTGTATATCGCAGGCGAAAGACTGACGGTGGGCAGAAGCCCCGAAAACGATCTCCAGCTCAACGTCAACACCGTTTCCGGCAGACACGCGGAGATCCATCGCTCGGAGGGAGTGTGCACCGTCGTCGATCTGAACTCGACGAACAAAACCTATGTCAACGGCGAGGTTCTCAAGCCGAATGTCCCGGTCCGTCTTAAAAACGGCGATCTGATTGCCTTCAACAAGACCCGCTTCAGATTCTTCAATCAGTAATCTGCGAGGTGACCGGAATGTCTCTTGTTACAGGCTGGGCAAGCAATATCGGATCAACCCGTGAGGAAAATCAGGATTGCTGCTATGTAAGAACATTCGAAAACGCGTCTGTGTCCGTGGGCGTGGCCGCCATGTGCGACGGCATGGGCGGTCTGTCCGGAGGGGCCTATGCAAGCCGCACTGTATGTGACGCTGTTGAAAGCTGGTTTTCTTCCACATTCCTGTCAAGCCGCAGGGTCATATCACTGACCCCCGGACAGATAACAGAAGCTCTGACACGGGTGCTCGAAGAATCCAACCGGGAGCTGATAAGCTACGGAAGGATGCATAACATACAGATCGGAACCACGGCTTCGGTTCTGTTCATCCATGAGAACAAATATTATATCGCGCATGTTGGCGATTCGAGGATATACGAATACTCCTCTGTGTGCCGCCAGATCACCGAGGATGATTGTGTCGCCGCGGAAAAAATGAGGCGCATGGAGATATCGGCGCTGGAATATGAACAGAGCCGCGAAAGACACATCCTTACCCAGTGCATCGGCGTTAAGGAAATGATCGACGTGCACGTCTACACGGGTGAATGTAAGTCCGGCTCGGTGTTCTTTCTGTGCTCCGACGGACTGTATCACAACATGGAGTTTGACGAGATCAAGTCGCTGCTGCTCGCTCAGCAAAGAGAATCGGCAGCGCACAGCACGATGGCGCTGGAAAGAACCATCGACCGAATGATCTCCCGGGGCGAGAAGGACAATCTGACGGGAGTCATCGTGTATGTCATGTAACCCGCATAAACCGGATGTAAATTAAATCAAGGTGAGCATATGATACTGACATTGATACTTAAGGACTCGATCCACAGCCAGTCGATCCCCGAAAAGGTTCAGGGTCTGTACTGGGTGAAAAGAATTACCGCGCAGGTGCGAACCGAGGAGCTGCTCAGCGTGGAAGCCGCCGGCAGCACATGGATACTCAAATCCACCACAAAAGCGCACATCTGCGCTCAGGACGGCACTCCCATCCGGGAATGCCCTCTGCAGCCGCTGTGCTTCTACAAGATCCGGATCATTTCCGACAACGCAGACGCGCTTCTTTACTGCGAGAACTCCACGGAAGACAGAAAGGTATTCACAAAACTCATCCTTCCGCAGAAGGGCTCCATCAAAATCGGGCGATCCGAATCCAACAACATCGCCTTTTCAAACGCATTTGTATCATCCTCTCACGCTGTGCTGGATGTAAGCGAAACCGGTCTGCAGATACGGGACTGCTCCAGCAGCAACGGAACCTTTGTCAACGACAGGAGAATATCCGAAAGCCGTCTGAATCCCGGTGACACCGTATTCATCGTCGGCCTGAAGATAATCATCGGAAAGGGCTTCATCGCGATCAACAATCCGGACCGCATGGTCAGGATCAACGGCGGCGGTCTGCTGGGCTTCAAGCAGCAGGAAATCTCCGACCGGACGCCCTCGATGAAGGTGGAAAAGAAAGAGACACTTTTCTATCGGTCTCCACGCTTCAAGAGAGATATCAAAACGCTGGAGGTTTCCATCGACTCGCCTCCCTCCAGCCCCATTTCGGAACAGCTGCCGATACTGCTTACCATCGGCCCTGCCGCGACGATGGGTCTTGCCTCCCTTGCGATGGCGACCACGTCACTGATCAATCTTTTCAACGGCAAATCCGATCTTCTCAACACCCTTCCGATGCTGGTCATGGCGGTCGCGATGCTTTGCGGCACGCTGCTCTGGCCATCCATCATCAGAAACTACGAAAAGAAGAAGAAGGACAAAAAGGAAGCCCTCAGACAGAGCAAATACAAAGAATACATAAACTCCATCAAGGACGAGCTCAATAACGAGTGCAGCTATCAGAGAGAGATCCTTAACGAGAATTTCGTCTCCACTGACGTCTGCCTTTCCAGAATCAAGCTGGTTCAGCGCAATCTGTGGGAAAGAACCGTCAGCCACAACGACTTCCTGACGCTCAGGCTCGGACGCGGCAATCTCCCCCTCGACTGCGACATCAAGAGCCAGAAGCGAAAATTCTCTCTGGAGGAAGACAGCCTGCTGGAGCTGCAGTACCGGCTGCACGAACAGCCGCAGATGCTCACCGATGTTCCCATAACGCTGCCTCTGCTGGAGGACAACATCACCGGCGTGATCGGAAAGCGAGCCGACACGGTATCCTTTGCAAAGAGCCTCCTTTTCCAGCTTGTTGCTCTCCACAGCTACGACGAGGTCAAGGTCGTGGTCATCTGCAACGAGGCAGATGAATCATGGAAGTTTGTCAAGTGGATCCCCCATCTGTGGAACGACGAGCACGATGTGCGTTTCCTGGCGACAAACCAGCTCGAGGTCAAGGAGATTTCGTCCTATCTTGAAAGAGAGCTGTCCGCAAGAACCAACTCCCGCGGCTATGACCAGTCATTCGCTCCCCATTATGTGGTGTTTGCTCTGGATCAGACGCTCGCCGAGCGCGCGGACTTCATGAAGCTCATATACAAGAACAAGCAGAATTACGGATTCTCGGTTCTGGCGATATACGACGAGCTCAAGAGCCTGCCCAAGGAATGCAGCCGCATCGTAGAGCTTTCCTCCAACCGCTCCCGTATGTATGACAGGGACGATATTTCCGGTATGTTCGTTGACTTTATTCCGGAGTTCTTTACCGGCAATAACGAAGAAGAATATGCCATCGCCCTTGCCAACATCACCCTTGACAACGACAGCGAGCAATACAATTTCCCGTCGATGATAACCTTCGCCGAGGCGTACGATGTGGGCAGGATCGAGCATCTCAACATTCTTGCCCGATGGAAGGAGAATGACCCGACCACCTCGCTGGATGCCGTCATCGGCGTCGACGAGTACGGCGAGAAATTCAGCCTGAACATCCACGAAAAAGCCCACGGTCCCCACGGTCTGATCGCCGGAACGACCGGCTCCGGTAAGAGTGAATTCATTATGACCTATATTCTGGCGATGGCCATCAACTACCATCCCAGCGAGGTCGCCTTCATTCTCATCGACTACAAGGGCGGCGGAATGGCAAAGGCTTTTGAAAATCTTCCGCACACAGCCGGTATCATCACCAACCTTGACGGCTCCGAGGTCAACCGTTCTCTGGTCTCCATCAAGAGCGAGCTTCGCCGGCGTCAGGCGCTGTTCACTCAGACCAGCAAAAAGATCGGCGTAAGCAATATCGATATCTACAAATACCAGCGCCTGTATCGAGACGGCACCGTGTCCGAACCTCTGCCTCATCTGATCATTATCTCCGACGAGTTCGCAGAGCTGAAGGCACAGCAGCCCGACTTCATGGCGGAGCTGATCTCCACCGCCCGTATCGGTCGAAGCCTGGGCGTTCATCTCATCCTCGCCACGCAGAAGCCCACCGGCGTTGTTGACGATCAGATCGTGAGCAACACCCGCTTCAGAGTGTGTCTCAAGGTTCAGGATCGTCAGGACAGTATGGAAATGCTGAAGCGGCCTGAGGCAGCCGACCTCACCGTGACGGGACGATTCTTCCTGCAGATCGGCAACAACGAGCTGTTCAAGCTGGGTCAGTCGGCATGGTCCGGAGCCAAATATCAGCCCTCCGACCGTGTGGAGCAGCAGGTGGACAACAGCATCTGCGTTATCTCCAACACCGGCAAGCTCCTCAAGCAGATGAGGATGAAGGGCTCCGGCGGTTCGGCTCTTGTCAGTCAGCTGGACGCGATCACCGAGTACATTTCCAGACTGGTCGCTCAGGAAGGCTTTGTGCAGAGGATGCTGTGGTGTCCGTCCATGCCGGCGAAAAACTCCGTGGACAATATCCTGCGCAAATACGGCGCACCCTCCGCCAGCGTCGTCGCGCCGGTCATCGGCGAGTACGATGTGCCCGCGCTCCAGCGTCAGGAAGCTCTGGCACTGGATTTCCGGCAGATGGGAAACATCGCGGTATACGGTGCTTCGGGCGGCGGCAAAACGACATTCGTCACCACTCTCATCTATTCGCTCATCACGCAGTATACCGCAGAGCAGGTAAACATCTACGCCGCGGACTTTGCTTCACAGACACTGTCCGTGTTCGGCAGAGCTCCTCACGTCGGTGACATCATCATCCCCGACGACGAAGAAAAGATCAACAACCTGTTCAAGCTGCTGCAGGAAGAACTGAAGAAGCGCAAGCAGCTCTTCCAGGAATACGGCGGTGATTACAGCTCCTATCAGCAGATGGCTGACAAAAAGCTCCCGTGCATCGTGGTGATCATCCATAACTACTCGGGTCTTGTTGAAAGCTATGACGTTGAGGATCAGATCACCTTCTTCACACGAGAAGGTCCCAAGCGCGGAATCTACTTCGTGGTGACCGCGCAGTCCTCCGGCGCGATCCGTCATCGCATTCTCCAGAACTTCGGACAGCTGTTTGTCATGCGCATGAACGACCCGCTTGACTATTCCGCAATACTCGGAAACGTCGGCGGCATCGTTCCGGCAGCCCATCTGGGACGCGGCATCTTCAAGCAGGAGGACGTGTATGAGTTCCAGGTGGCGAAGTGCTCAATCGGCAATGAGGTTCAGCACGCCAGAGAAACCTGCGTGGAACTGAACGCTTCATGGAAGGGCTTCTCCGCGCAGCCTATCCCCGTTCTTCCCGACAAGGTCGACGCGGCATTCCTTGCCAGCGCTGTCGAGCGATCTTCCCCCGAGCTTATGCCCATCGGCGTGGACCGCGAGAAGATGACCGTGTTCAGCTATCCGCTGTTCGCCACACCCATGACGTGGGTGCTCAGCGAAAGCGGAAACTGCGGATTGTTTGCTCAGGGACTTGCCGAGGCCGCCTCTGCCAAGGAAGGCGTCAAGGTTACGGTTCTCGACTCCGCCGGCAATTTCATCCGGGATTCCGCCATGCCCTATGAATACGCTTCGGACAGCAGTGAGCTCAACGACGCTGCGGCAGCGGTATTCTCGGAGATGCTCAGAAGGCACAATGAGCTCAAAACCAACAGCGCAGCAACCTTCCCGCGGCTTCTGTGCATTGTCACCTCCATAAGCAGTCTGGAAACCGAGCTGGACGAAACCAACGGTCACAACTTCTTTGACTGCCTTAACAGCATCAGCAAAAAGTATGGCATATGCTTTGTCATCTGCGACAGCAGCCAGCATTTCTGCAATTCGGCAAACAAGGACTGGATCCGGTCCCACACCACATTCAAGGACGTGATCTGGATCGGCGGAGGACTGGCAAACAATTTCAGGCTTCAGGTGGAACGGGCACCCAGAAGCATCCGGGAGCCGGTTTCCGACAACGGCGGCTTTGCCCTTGTCAACGGCAGTGCCACCGCACTGAAGATGCTGGTGCCCGAAGATTGGGAGCAGGAGGAGATTTATGGATAACAAGGTCTATATTGAGGTGTATCTTCCCGCGGCAGGAAAAAGCTTTGACGTGCAGATCCCGCTCAGCCTGAAGATATGGGAAATCATTTCCCTGCTTTCCAACGCGATCGCAGAGTTTTCCGACGGATGCTTTTCTCCGTCACAGCAGACCACCCTTTGCGACCGGAAAACCGGCGCAATACTCAATCTTAACATTACAGCCGAGGAACTGGGGATCAGAAACGGTTCTAAGCTGATGATGATCTAGTAACCGAAAGGAGAACAACTAATGAAAATCGTAGTAACCCCTCAGGAGCTGACCGCTGCCGCGGGTGCAATCGAAGGACTTGCCGGTAATTACGCACAGCTCTACAACGCGCTCTTTTCCGATGTAAGCTCCCTCCAGTCCGCATGGCAGGGCAAGGACAACCTGGCGTTCACCAGACAGATCGAGGGCTTCCGAAACGACTTTGAGAAGATGAAGTCTCTCATGGATGACTACGCCGCATTCCTGCGCAACTCCGCAACCAACTACACCAGCACTCAGAACGCAGTAACCGAGGGTGCCGGAAGACTTTTCTCCGGCAGCTAATCAAAGGAGGTAATGAACTATGGCAATCGAAGGCATTAACATTTCATTGGACGAGGTTTCCGCAACCGCGAGTTCCATATCCACCAAGAACGGTCAGCTGACCGAAAAGCTCGATGAGATCAGCCAGAAAATGGCCGCTCTTTCCTCCACCTGGCAGAGTGAAGGTGCCGAGGTCATCAGAAGCAAGATGGAAGGCATGAAGCCCACATTTGAGAACTACCGCCAGATTATCGACAGCTATGTTAAGTTCCTGAACGACACCGTCAGCAACTACACCGCTACCGAGACTCAGATCAAGAACAGCGCTAGTTCCTTCCAGTAAAACACCCGCCCGGGAACGGTGCAGCTGAGAAGTGCCGTTCCCGGGCAGCTCAGGTTGTAACACTTATCAAGATTTAGGAGAGTTTCGATATGTCCATTGAATACAGTGTATATACCAACATCGGTGATTGCGCGATCAACGAGGATTTTGCCTCCGCGTTTGAGGGCTCGGTTTCCGCTTATGTGCTCGCTGACGGTCTCGGCGGTCACGGCGGCGGCGACATCGCCTCCCATCTGGTGGTCGAGGCAGTAAAGGAGATCGTTTCTCAGGCCTCCGAACTGAGCGTCGCGCTGCTTGACACCTGCTTTACCGTCGCTCAGGAGAAGCTGCTTGCCCGGCAGAAGGAGCTCAATCGTGAAGGCGCGCTCAAGACCACTCTGGTCATTCTGCTCACCGATGGCAAAACAGCGATATGGGGACATATCGGAGACTCAAGACTTTATCATTGCCGCAAAGGCAAGGTCCAGAGCAGGACGCTGGATCACAGCGTTCCGCAGATGCTCGTCAAGCTCCGCCAGATAAAGGAAAAAGACATTCGCCATCACGAGGAACGCAACGTTCTTCTCAAGGTCATGGGTATTCCCTGGAGCGAAAGCAAAATGTACGACATCGACTGCACGGGAATGAAGCTCAAAAAGGGCGATTCATTCATCATGTGCTCAGACGGATGCTGGGAATGGGTGGAAGATTCGGATATTGCGAAGATTATCTGCCAGAAAAAGGCAGTGGATACTGTTGCCGGAGAAATCGGCGACGAAGCGTACTCAAACGGAATGGGAACAGACAGAGACAACATCACCGCTCTGGTTGTTCGAATTAACTGAACGGGAGTATTGTTCCTATGGATAACAAGGAATTATTCAAAACAATAATCGAAATCGACGACGATGCGACAAACATTGATCTGTCCGCGTCGATAGAATATGAGCCCGACCCGTCCGGCGGTTTCGCCGATGACGGAAAAACCGTTATCGACTCTGCCGATAACGAAAACTGGGAAAGCTATGCCGGCAATTCCGGTTTCACCTTTGAGGTGGAAGGTCTTGATAAGGAAAACGCCGAAACTCCGCTGTCAAACCATCTTCATCCGGGGATGACGCTCAAGGATAACCGCTACAAGATCCTGAAGGTAGTCGGCGCGGGCGGATTCGGTGTTGTCTATAAAGCGTTCGACTCAAAGCTGAATATTGATGTTGCCATCAAGGAGCTTTATCCCTCCTCTCTGGTGAATCGTGTCCCCGGAGAGAAAAAGATGATAATCTACGGCAAGGACAACGCCAGACAGTATGCCTATCTTCTGGACCGCTTCATCCTCGAGGCACGAAGCATGGCGAAGTTCAATTCGGTCAAGAATATCGTAAATATCTTTGACTGCTTCCAGGAAAACAACACCGCCTATATCGTAATGGAGTTCATCAAGGGAAAGACCCTGGAACAGTACGTTATAGACAGCGGCGGCAAGCTCAGCGTGGAGAGAGCCACCGAGCTGATGAACAACATTCTGGACGGTCTGGCGGCGATTCATGCCAAGGGCATTATCCACCGCGATATCAAGCCGAAGAATATCTTCATCACCGAGGACGGCGAGCTTAAGATCATAGACTTTGGTGCCGCTCGCTTCTCCTCCACCGAAGAACAGGTGGTCACTCGCTACTCCAAGGTTCTCACACCCGGTTTTGCCCCTCCCGAACAGTATCGCAAGGACAGCAAACAGGGTCCTTACACTGACATCTATGCCGCAAGCGCGGTTTATTACTATATGGTCACCGGTGTTATTCCGGAGATCTCTGTTGACAGAGTGGTAAACGATGACATCAGACCGCTCAGCGAGGTCGCGGAAAACGTCCCCGAGTGCGTCGAGAGAGCCATCAGCAGATCTCTTGAACTGAACAGTGACCTTCGTCTTCAGACCGCAGCAGAGGTCAAGAGCGGCCTGAACGGTCAGAAGCTCATCCGATATGTGGCGGAAGAAAAGAAAATGCGCTTCAGACGCAGAATCATTATCATCGCCGCCACCGCCGCGCTGCTGCTTTTCGCCGCTGTCGGAGTGGTCGTATACAAGATGGCACACGCTCAGGATATAACCATCGACGGTATCCTCACCGAGGACACCACCGTTTCCATCAGCATACCCCTCGCCGAAAACGGCGATATCAGCGACGGTCAGCTTTCCGCTTGGGGCAATGTCGCCCAGAGCTTCGAAGCGTATATTTCTGAAAATTCCGAAAAGAACGTCAAGCTGGAGCTCAAGTATCTTAGCTCGCTGACCTATGACAAGGATGTTCAGGCCAACCCGACGGATATTTACTTCTCCTCCGACAACAGCGAGGCTCCGGAGATGGAGTACATAACCCGACTCATCAGCGCAGAAGACACCATGCTGTACAGCAGCTATATGGAGGACGATGACGCTCCGAATTCCTATATCGTCGCCTTTGATCCTACCGTGCTGTACGTCAACGAAAAGCTTCTTTCTTCCATCGACCGATCCCTGTCCGTTGACGACTTCAGATCCATTTCCGATATCCTCAGCGTCCGGGCAGGAGATGACGTCAAGCTGCTCACGGTCAATCCTGTGGATCAGGAATACTACCTGGAGATCGCCAGGTTTGACACAGACTCGTATTTTACCCCTCTTGACGAGTTCTGCATGGGCAATGTTCTTTTCTACATCGGTCACCTCAGCGACAACTTTACCGTAAGCGACGCGATGCCCGGCTTCTACGCGGTTTCCGCGGCTCCGGACGTCGAGGACATCAGAGCCATCGGTTATGAGTGGCAGATAAACGGCGACAGCGAGGAAAATCAGGTCAACGCCGCCCAGCTGCTGCTTTCCTACATCACCGGCGAGGATGTCCAGGACGCTCTGTTTGTCCAGACCGGTCACATGATCCCGGTCAACCCCATCGCCTACGAAAAATTCATGGAATACAACCCCGACTTTTCGTTTATTGCTGACATAATCAAAGAAATGATGCCGGCGGAACAGTAAACCGCACCGGCAAATATGAGGAGGTTTTGTCCATGGCAATACGTTGCCTCAAATGCATGAAGGAGCACGAGGAAGGTATCAGCAAGTGTCCTTTCTGCGGATATATAGAAGGAGCAGAGGAAGACGAGCAGTGTTATCTTCCTCCCAGAACAGTTCTGAAGGGCCGCTACATGGTCGGCAGCTGTCTCGGCAGCGGAGGATTTGGCGTCACCTATGTGGCATGGGATTCCCTTCTGGAAAAGAAGGTAGCCATCAAGGAATATCTCCCCAGTGAGCTTGCCACCAGAACCATCGGTCAGACCAGAGTGACCCTGCACGATTCTGACTGCTTTGAAAAGTACCAGCAGGGCAAGCGCAGCTTCCTTGAGGAATCAAGAAGACTCGCCAAATTCAACAGCGTCAAGGGCGTTGTAAGCATCTTTGACTGCTTTGATGAGAACGACACCGCGTATCTCGTCATGGAGTGTCTGGAAGGCAAGACCCTTCAGCAGATGATCAACGAGCGGAAAAAACTCCCCTTCAAGGAGGTCCTTCCGATTTTCGTCGATATCCTTGAGGCACTGGAGGTCGTTCACGCCGCAGGCATGATGCACCGCGACATCGCCCCCGACAACATCTTTGTGTGCAGCGACGGCACCGCGAAGCTGATCGACTTCGGCGCCGCGAGATTCATGACCACCACGCACAGCCGCAGCCTGTCCATGATCCTCAAGATCGGCTACGCACCCATCGAGCAGTACACCAAGCACGGAAATCAGGGACCGTGGACTGATATATACGCCGTTGCCGCGTCGCTCTATCACGCCGTCACCGGCCATGTTCCTCCCGATTCCTACGACCGCGTGGAGGAGGACAAGCTCAAGAGACCCGGTCTGCTTGCGCGCAGACTGCCCAAGCACGCGGAAACCGCCATTCTCAACGCCCTCAATATTATTGAGACCAACAGAACTTCCTCCGCAAAGCAGTTTGCCGAGGAGCTCAGCGGCGATCTGGATGTTTCCCGTATCAGAGAAAAGATCAAGCACGAGGATACCGGACGCATCGCAAAATGGATGAAGTACGCAGCCGCAGGCTTCGCGGCGGCGATCGTGCTTTTTGCCGTGCTGTACGTCTCCACCGGCGGAAGTCTGTTCAGATCGTCGGATTATGACGTACCCACCGGAATGTCCCGCGTGCCGTATGTCATAAACGACATTGTGTCCGACGCGGACGCGAAGATGAATACCCATCAGCTGCACATGGTCATCGGCGACCGCATCACCGATACCTATTTCGACAACAACTTCGTGCTCATGCAGAACCCCCGTTCGGGCAACATCGCCTATGTGGGCAGCGTTGTCAACGTAACCGCCAGCATGAAGCCGGACGAATACTTTGTGCCCGATCTTTCCAACTACACCGAAGAATACGCGGTGCAGGTGCTCGAGGCTGCAGGCTTTACGGTCGTTGTAGAGGAGGGTGAGGACGATCTCACCGCACCCGGCGCGGTCATGGAGCAGTATCCTCCCGGAAACACCATCGTGTTCGAGGGAAGCGAAGTAAGGATAACCGTCAACAAGGGCACCAGGAACAAGGACATTGACGCTGGTAATCTGCTTACCGTGTCCGACTACGTCGGTATGCAGTTTGACAAGGCTCAGGAGGCCGCGTACAAGAAGGACCTCTACATGGCGATCACCAAAGGCGAATACAGCGACGATATCCCCATGGGTCAGATCCTCGAACAGTCGCCCGCTTCCGGAGAGACCACATACAGCGGAGCCACCGTCTGCGTTACTATCTCTCTGGGCAAGAGAACCATTATCGTCCCCAACCTGGCTTATCTCTCCGAGGAAAAAGCCGTTGAGAAGATCGAGAACCGCCTGCTGGTTCCGAAGATCAAGTATGTTGAAGACCTGACTGTACAGGAGGGTCTGGTTCTCGGTCAGCTCCCCGATCCCGGCAAGAGCATCTACGAAAACGGCGAGGTCACGATCTACGTCAGCACCGGCTACAAGGTCAAGGTGCCCGAAGTGACCGGAATTCCCGTTGAGGAAGCACAGACCATCCTTTCCGGCTCCCGTCTGGGCTACGCCGTTGTTCTGGAGAACAGCGACACCGTCCCCAAGGGCGTTGTTATTGCCCAGTCGGAAAAGACCGGCACCTCCGTGCTGCAGGGAACCGTCATCACCCTGACCGTCAGCGCCGGTTCGGACATCATCAACGTTACCGGCGTAACGCTCAACACCAACAACCTCACCCTTGATTACGGCGAGGTTTACACTCTCGTTGCCTCTGTCGCGCCCAGAAACGCCACCACGACCACCGTATCCTGGTCCTCCAGCAACAGCGCGGTCGTATCGGTCAACGCGGTGGGCGTCATCACCGCCAACGGCGTAGGCACAGCAACGATCACCGTCACCACCAAGGACGGCGGCTACACCTCCAGGTGCACCGTCACAGTCAAGAAGGTGCTCACCGGACTGAGCGTGACCAGCCAGCCCAGCAACACCTATTACTATCTGAACGAATCCGCCAATTACAGCGGTCTGGTGGTCACCGCCACCTATTCGGACGGCAGCACCGCGAACGTGACCAACGCCTGCACGATCGGTAATTTTGATTCTTCCTCTCCCGGAAAGAAGACCATCTCGGCACGCTATTCCTACGAGGGAACCGATCTTTCCGCTTCGTTTGCTATGTACGTTCGCAAGCTGACCTCGATCGAAGTCACTCCCCCTTCGCAAAGAGATTTCAAACTCGGAGCTAGCGAGCCCCCTGTCAATACGCTCGATATGGTAGTAACCGCCAAGTATGACGACGGTGCGTCGCGGGTCATTCCCAACAGCAGCTGCACGGTATCAGGTTTTTCGTCCAGCTCCTATGGTACCAAGACCATCACTGTCAGCTATACCGAGGGTTATGAGCCCCAAACAGCCACATACACAATCAACATTCAGGGCGACCTCAGTATCAGTTATACAAACAAAACTCTGGAACACGGGGAGACCTTTGAGCTTGCCGTATCCACAACGAAATCCGGAGCCGATCTGTCCGGAACAACCTGGAGTTCCAGCAACCCGAATGTCGTATCAATAAGCGGAACCGGAGACACCTGTGTTATTACCGCTCTGGAGGCAGGAACAGTAACCATCACTGCCGAGAACGACACATACGGTGTTGCCACTGCAACCGTCGGAGCGTATGGACCTGTGGTAATCAGCTATAACGAAAAGCCGGATGAAAGTATGTATAAGCTGGTCGATACTTGGACGGAGTATCGTGTTCAGTCCCAAACCAACACAATGACCGGTACGACTAGGAATTCTTCCTCAAGTACAATGTCATTGGACGGCTGGACATCATACCAGATCGATAACCATTCCGGCTGGGTAAAGAATGGCGGAGAGCAAGGTCCCGTTGACTGGAACCCCGGCAATAAGGACGAAAGAAAGACTACAAGATCCGAAAATGTACTTGTATCTGAGGAATGGACAGAAACCATAAAAGCAGCATGGACTGAAACAACCGGCTATACATATTGGACATATAGAAATGTTAAGTCAAATGGTTCATATACCGGCTCTGCCTGCTGCCCGTGTAATCTTTCCACATCAAACACAGCGAAGCTTTCAAAAGAGACCTCTGTGAGCGGTCGTCTGAAATATGCTGGGGTCAGCTCCTGTAAATGTGGCGCCGCCAAGAACCTTTCTATATACACAGAAACTGGTGAAAAAGCCAATCAGGTATGGTGGTTCGGTGAAGCTCCGAAAACGAAGGACCATCCTGCAGAAACAAAATACCATCCTGCGGTATACAAAACCGTGTACTACTATCAGGATTACAGGTGGAATTCGTCGTACACTCATTACTTCTACAGATGGGAAGGCTGGACCGGCTGGGGTGAATGGAGCAGCTGGAGCCGGACTATACCTCCGCTTGTAGGCGTAAGCACAAGCGGAAGCATACCTAACCAGAAGAAAACTGAAGTAAAATCAGAGACACGAGTGTGCTATTCCTACAAGAAGCTGCCGTAACGAGGTAAGCCATCTGCTGTACCGCGACTGCTTCCGACAAAATCTTCCCCAGTAAGATCAAAACAAACATCCCCGGAGCAGGCGCGGCTTGCTCCGGGGGCAGACACAAAAACAAGGAGTGATAATATGAGCAACAACCAGATATCCATAGATCCTAAAGCGCTACAACTTCAGGCAGCATCTATACGCCTTCTGAATAATCAGTTAAACGAAAAACTGATCGATATCGAAAAAACTATCAACCGGATCAAAGCAGAATGGGATTCACCTTCCGGAAAAGAGTTTTCTGCTTCCTTTGATAAAATCCTGCCGGATTTTAAGAATTCTACAAAATTCATTAATAAGTACGCAAATTACCTTGGTCTCGCAGCAGAAGCCTATGAGGATACCGAAAAACGCATTGCCAAAGGAGCTTCCAGCTTCGAAAGTTAAATGGAGGAATACAAATGATTATCAATACCGATTATGACGAGCTTCTCAAAGAATTAACAGTGCTTCAGAGACAGATCAATGCGTATAATCTGTGTTTTGCTTCCGTAAACGAGCAACTCAATATACATTGCGTATGGACAGGCAAAGACCAGAAAAAATACAAGGAGCAGTCTGCCTTGTTGAAACAGAATATCGAAAAAATGGTCAAAAATATCGAGGCTCTGGCGCAGGATGTCAATAACGCTGCGGCAAAATACAAGGAGGCCGCGTCTATTATCGCGCCTCATGCCGGAAGAATATAACGAGGTGATGATATGTCACGTAAAATAATTGTAGATTTCAACAAGTTTTATGCTATGTCCAAAGCGTGCAGTACAGCCGCCGATACATACAGAGGATATATTGCCCAGCTGAAGACATTGGTCTCCAGTCTTGGCGTAATGAAAGAGCCTTCGCTTAGCGTAGGCATAGAACATATCAACGATCTGATAGGCGAGATGTCCAAATCCGCTTCCGATCTCGACGCTATAGCCGATAGGCTTAACTCTAATCTTGCAACTCTCAAAAGAATGCAGGATTCCATCGAAAACGCTGCCAAGAATTTAGGCATCGGCAACTGATAAGCAAACCATCATGAGCAAAATAAGCATTAACACAAACGTCCTGTGGGATATCGGCAAGGCAGCAGAATCCATACAGAAATCCTTGACCGCACTTGCTGAGGAGCTGAAAGCGCGGGCAAGCAGCCTGAACATCTTTGAGGATATCCTTCAGTGGACTGACGAGAGAATTTCCAGTGAAGCAAAGCAGATACAAAAGCAGAGTGATCGATGCGGCATGGCTGCAAGCTATCTGTTTAAGATGGCTGAGAATTATGAAGCAGCTGAACGCACCTTGACGGGAGCGATAAATCTGATTTCCCCCGCAATCAGCTCAACACGGGAAGAAAACGACAGAATCTATCCCACGTCCACCGACTGGATTCCTCCGGTAATGCAGCTGGACGGAACCTCTCCCGAGGAGATCTATCTGCGAAACAGGATTACTCAGGGAAACATAAAATGGCAAACAAAATGGGATCAGGAAAAAATCAACTCGGTTTGGGCTGCCTGTGAACTTATCTACAAAGAACACGGAGTCCAGATCGATCCTCGAATACTGATTGCCATAATCATCCAGGAAGGAAACGGCAGCTTCAATACAAGCTCAACAAACAGAGCCGCTGACGGAGAGCACGGATATGAGGCTAATGTTTCCAAAGATCTAGCACGTGCAACCGATCTGATATTCCGCAAGGTTCTGGGCTACATTCAGTATGGCGAGGAATTCAACAATACCGTAGCGGAATCGCTGGATACCTCCGGTAACTTCATCCAGTATTTGAATTGGGAAACACCCATTCTGAAGTTGAACGATGCTCAGTCTTCTACGGGTGTCTATGCCAGTGATACGAATTGGAGCAAAAATGTATGCAGTATTTACGAACGCTTTGTCGGTTCGGATACAGCTGTAGAAGATTATACGAATTACCTGTTATCGCTGGATAAGTCTTATGTTACGGATAACGTATCCCATATTCCGGATTATGACTTTGTCCCTTTGAAAAATACGAATGGCCAGTGTACAAACGTGATAGCAAAATAACTCTAGTATAAGGGGCGATGCAACATGAGCCGAATCAGAATCAATACCGATTCGTTATGGGATGCGGGTAAGACTCTGGAAAAGATACAGCTCGGAATCGGTTCGCTTGCAAACAGTCTGAAGGCCAAAGCACTTTCTCTGAATATTTTTGAGGATATTCTGCAATGGTCTGACGAGAGAATCAAAAATGAAGCAAAGCAAATGAGCGCTCAGGCTGACCGATGTGGGGCAGCGGCAAGCTATTTGTTTAAGATGGCAGAAGGATATGAAGCCGCAGAAAAAGCCATTGCAAATTCGCTGTATACGATTGCCAGCGCGATTCAGAAGGTCAGCGAGGAGACTTCTGCAACGGCAGACGAACCGATCCAGACTCCATCTCCACCACCCGTCAACTACAACAAGACAAACGTAAAGATCACTAAATCCGGTCAGGTTGTAGACTCGTTTAACGGTGTGGATGCCGTATATGTCCTGGAGGAATCAGATGAAGGCGAATACTGCTGTGCTCGATTTGTATCCAAATATTATCTGAAAATGCATGGCGTATCCGTATCCAATTTATTTACCCAATGCACTCCTGTAGTAAACAAAGGTACGATAGATGTTGTCACTACGCCGCAGGTGGGAGATATCGGCTATCAGACAAACTCCGGTGGGTATGGGCACTGGTTTATTGTTAAGGCAGTAAACGATGATGGTACATACACCGTTATTGAGCAGAACTGGAAACGGACATCTGGCGGCGAAGTGTACTGCACAGTAAACCGAAGGGTTTCCTATGATACTACAAAGGGACTGAAATTCTATCGCTGGAGCGAAAACTGATTAATCATTTTCGGAGGAACTATGAGCAAATTGCAATTAAAGACAGAGACCATATGGGACGTGGGGAAGGGCTTTGAGTCGGTTCAACGTCAAATCATCGCTCTATCCAATGATTTGACCGGAAAGGCCTCGGCTCTTAACATAGTCGAAGATATTCTGCAATGGTCTGACGAAAGAATCAAAAATGAGGCAAAACAGATGACAGCTCAGGCAGAAAGATGCGGGCTTGCAGCAAGCTATCTGTTCAAGATTGCAGAGAATTATGAGCAGGCGGAAAATTCTCTTACCCATATTATGTCCAATTTGCGCAGTGTAGTTGACCAGTGTCGACAAGAAAACACTATCAACTTAAGAAAATTGTTATATAGTTATGAAATTACCAAAGCTTATCCCGGAACTGAAGACTATGTTTATGAATACATCGCAAATGCTTTGGAAAGTCAAGAGGCGCAAACCGCGTTGGATAACAATCAGTCGGTAGTTATCTTTATAGAGGGCGCAGGACAAAAGCAGTCCGCAGATACCAGAGTGGGAGCACTATGTGTTGTCATAAAAAAAGTTGACGGAGTGCCTAAGGTTGTATTTGAAACAAACCGCGCATCCACTTTACCTGATTATCCGTTGGAGCCAAAAACAAACAAGGATAGATTTGGAAATCCGGATGATGATATTCCTACCGTCAATGATGGTGTATACAAAATTGTCAAGACCAATCATCGCGACAGATACGCTGCTCTTAATGTCCGTACATCTTCAACTGGTGATGTGGTCCGCTATAACAATGATGGTTATATCGAGGATAGTACATCCACGGGGATAAATATACATCATCGGAACACGGGACACGGGGATTTGCCGAATCCCAAATTGAAGGAAAACCCAGGATCGTATAAAGACTTCCCAAGTTCTTCAGGTTGTATAACGTTTGCAGAAGAAGAAGGCAGCACTGGTGATTTCTCTACTTATAATGAATTTATTGAAGCTGTGACCGGAACGAAAAATGCAGATAACTCCAAATATCCAAGCGAAGGTCAGCAAGTCGGTGTAGTATTTATAGATCGCAAACCGGCTGCTGAGAATGGCGTGCTTCGAGAATTGTATGGTGATGATGGATATAAAGAGATTCTGAACTGACAGGAAATACAGGCCACTGACTTTGCACCAATAATATCACGGTAACCCGGAAAAATTCTGGCTGCTAACCAAACTATACAGCAAAAAGCCTGCCGCAGATTCAAGTGTCTGCGGCAGGCTTTTGTTGTGTTAATTTCTTATGCCCGGAGCTCCTCGGTTTCGTCCTCGCGTCTGAGCTTCCTGATGCAGACGATGCACACCAGCATCGCCAGCACGGAGATCTGCATCACGCAGACAGCAGCGGTCTCGTCTGAGCCGTAGTCGCCGGTCTTGGGTCCCGACTGATCGCCCAGCACCTTGCTCTTTCGCTCGTTGATGAAAGATGCTCTGGAGCCGTCCTCGCCGATCTCGCCGTTGGCTCCGGTGGAGGTCAGCTTGTAGCCCTTGGTGTCGGTTTCGGTGACGGTGTAGGCTGTGCCCTCGCGCAGTCCGATGATGACGGCGGTCTCGCCGTGTGCCAGCTCAATGGTGTCGCCGCTCGTTATGGTGCCGGTGGTGACTCTTGCTCCGGCAGCGCTGCTGATCATTCTGCCCAGCATGGCGGTGGAGCCGGCGGCAGGAACGGTCTCGCCTGCGGCGTAGA
>SVPO01000042.1 GCA_015065795.1 Oscillospiraceae bacterium
GAAATTCCGCATAAACACTGGCTTTTTCAAATCGAAAATGTCTTCGTGACAACGATTTGACAACAATTTCAGATTATTCATAAATAAAGAGCTATCAGATTTCTGACGAAGTCTGGTAGCTCTTTTTTGCAATTAGAAAGAAGTTGCCCAACCGTTGCATTTACTCTCTTCAATGCTGTGTATGAAAGTAAGAGTGGATGTAATGATGGCTACAACATAAGCGGATTCTGCTTTACCCAAAACATCATTGTCGTGAGCATAACTGTTATTGTTCCTAATATCATTATATTTCTCAAAAATAGATATATCGCCTTTTCGCCTGTCGCCAATTCGCCCCATCTGCTTGCCCACGCTTCAACAAAGCAAGCGGTATATGGCAGATTTCTCTCTTTCCGCATTTTTGCAAAGCACGGCATATTGCCCCATGCGACGGAAATGATGCCGACAAATATCATTAACGGTCCGAGAAGAAGCGACTGCACGGCGTGACCGTATTCATGCACGCGAATGAGGTCCGAATTGCTCTGTGTGTCAGGCGGAGTAAAGATAAACAATCCCAGGCTCAGTCCGCCGCAGCGATTCCACTGCGTGTCGATACAGCCGCGGTACATTCTGTAGGGACGGTATCTGTTTGCGATAAAGAACCCAAGTCCGATCAGCGTCTGCAGCAAGCCCCATGTGCATTGCATTATGATAAATAATACTTTCTTCATTGCGATTTATTTTTCTGACTGAATCGATTCTGTTTCGGTGTCAGTTACCCTTTTCGATCAGGACATTGACCTCCTCAAGGGTGGGAGGATTGAGCGGCAGTGGGAAGCGTGAAATCGCGACACCCGAGCAGGCGCTGGCAAAGCGCACCAGCTCGTCGTCGGACATACCCTGAAGCAGAGCATAGACACAGCCTGCCTTGTAGGTATCGCCTGCGCCGAGGGTGCTCCTGACCTCTACTGAGAAGGGCTTCATTCGCCTGATGGCTTCGCCCTTGCGCCCGTAGAGCATTTCTCCGCCTCCGGCTGTGATGATTGTCAGACCGTCGGTATTCTCCTGCATGAGAGCCATGACTTTCTCGCGCTCCATACCCTGATAATGCCAGCTGAGGCACTCGCCGGACACCACGTTGACAGCGGCGTTGCGGTGCAGGTAGCTGTCGTGCATGCTGTCGATGGTGACATACGGGATGCCATGCTTTACGCAGATCTCCGCCACGAGGTCGGATTCTGCGCGGAAGAAAGGATCGATGGATACTGCGCGGCAGCCGACGATATCTTCCTCACGGGGGATGCTCCACCATCTGGAGTCGTCGCTGAACAGGGTCTGGAAGCGTCCCATGGGAGAACGCACAAGTCCTGCGATGACAACGTAATCCATCACGCCGGGGTTGTCATCAACGAATTGCAGCGGAGAGATATCCACGCTCTTGTCCTTGTAGAATTCTCTGAGCATGGGTGCGACCTCGGTGCCGATGTGGGTGCCGTCCATGCGTACGTTCACGCCCAGAGAGCTGAGCACCGTGCAGGCGGTGCCCGTTTCTCCGCCTGGCAGGAAATACTGCGCGTCGATCTCGGAATATTCGTCGGGCTGCAGAAACCCGCCGCGCAGCAGGAAGGAATGGGTACCCAGCACCTGACCAAAGAGATATGCATCGGCTTTCATGATAAATCCTCCTGTAATAGTCCGGTTATATGTGCATCGTCGTTCTTATCAGCGCTTCCCTGCACCATAAATAAAGCAGTTCAAACGCATCATCAAAATCAAACGGCTCGCCCTTGCCGAGGGAAATCGCGGTATCCAGAACCCTTCTGTCGCTGCAGGCAAGAGCTTTTCGCAGTTCATTCTTTGTTCCGATAAACTCACCGCTTTCAAGATAATGCATATTCTGCAGGATGAAGAAAACAGATTTGTATGCATAAGGCAGCGCAGCGATATTCCGTTCCTTTGACGAGTGAATGAACCGATGGCAGATTTCGTGATACAGGTTGCCAAGGCTCAGCTTCACAAAGGAGCGCACGTCATGTTCTGTATAGGCAGGAACCAGCTCACGGAGCACGCCGAGGTGATCCTCTGTGGTGTGCAGAAGATGACATATCTCCAGCGGATTCCAGCTGCGCAATTCTTCCATGCCGCAGATGAAGCCGCAGGATTTATCGCTGTGTTCAAGGGCGGCAATTGCTTCACGATATGCGCTGAGATCCTCGGGCATCATATCCGAAATTACCACCATGATATCAATGTCGCTTTCCTCGGTCGCCTCGCCTCTGAGATAGCTGCCCTGAAGTCCGACGTACACAAGACGCTCTCCAAAGTGCTCTTGCAGCAGTGCCGTCAGAGACGAAATATACTGATATGAATCAATCATAATTATCCTTCCTGCCGGTTGGCTCACCGAGTCACTTGGGCGGAGATGAAATATCGCGCAAAGGCTTCGATTCTCTGCAGCGCTTCCGACTGCCTGTCAGGTTCACGGTCGCAGAGGTGAACGAGAGCGGAAACAGGCGTCGTAAAACTGAACGCAAGCATTGCAGGGTCGCTTCTCCTCAGAACACCGTTCTCCATCATCCGCTCGAACACTATCGCGAAGATGTTTGCCGTACCCTCGAGGAAATGCTTGGTGGCAAGGCGGCACACCCGTTCGTCATGGAACTGCTCGGTGAGCAGCAGCTTTCTGGTCAGGATGATCTGCGGATCGTGAACGGTGAAGCTTATCATTCGCATGGTCAGCTCAAGCAGCTCATCCCCCGACGCCGGGATATCCGGCAGCCGGTCAACCGAGCCGAATCGCTCCGCGTAGTAGGCTTCCATTTTGTCCAGCAGGGCGTTCCATATCGCTTCTTTGCTTTCGTAGTGCTTGTACAGCGCCGATTTGCTCAACCCGAGACGGGCGGCAAGGTCACGCAGATTGGTCCCTTTGTAGCCGTTTTCGGCGAACATGACCAGTGCTGCATCCAGAATCCGATTCTTGGTAGTAGTCTCCATTGTAGCCTCCATAAGCCTCGGGTGACCAACAGGTCACCCGTCTGTATTATAGTGACCGCTTGGTCACCTGTCAAGTGCAGATTTCATCCGTCGGATATTCTTCTCTCCGGCTCCGTGTGTATGCAGGTACGCATATCCAGCATAAATCATATACCGCAGCAGCCCCTGCACTGTTCCTGCAGAACACAAAACAGCGAGGACGGCTCCATTCGGGGAGTCATCCTCGCTGTGGGTCTACTGTATGTCATCTCCCTTGATGACATCGTACTGGAATATCTCGCGCATCTCCTTGTACCAGTCAGCAAAGGAAAGATCGCGCTCAAGACGCCAGCCGACAGCGTAGTTTCCGCTGACATTGAACACTTTCTCGCCCAGATTGGTTACCCAGCAATTGGGCAGCATCTTGCGAGCCTCGCTGACCTCCTCAACCATGGACCAGTTGCCTCCTACGTACAGACGCTCCAGACTCTGGAGACTGTAGAGCGGTGACAGGTCGGTGACTCCGAACGCGGAGCTGATGTTGAGGCGCTTGAGGTTCTTGCAGCTTGCCAGCGGCGAAAGATCGGTGATCTGTCTGCAGTTGACGATCTCAAGATGCTCGAGGTCGGGACAGCTTGCAAGGGGACCAAGGTCGGAGATCTTGGAGTCCACAAGAATGGCGATCTTCAGCTTGGGCATGGAACGCACGAAACTGATATCTGCCAATCTGGAATTGTGCCCCAGATCAAGATACTTAAGATCGGTACAATACTGCAGGACCTGAATCTCGTCGTTGTTGACGCTCTCGGTCCAGTGAATCATTTCCACGTCGGTAAGATAGCTGATGCGTGGGATAAACACGCGCCACACGACTTTCACACCGGGATAATCATCGCGCAGCTTTGCCATGACCTCGTTGTCCACGCCGCAGTTATCCAGCTTGCAGTAGGTGCAGCGCGGCATGATGTCAAGGGCATCGCGGACGCTCTGAACTCCGTCGTTTCCGATGTCCGCTTTTACAAACTCCATCGTCTCGTCGGCGGTAGTCAGCTTTTTGCCGAACAGCTCAAAGGAGTAGTCAGCAAACACTCCGGGGGCAGCGTCACACAGCTTCTTCACCTCAGTGACCGACAGCGGACTGCTGCCGTTTTCGTCCATCAGGCTTATTTCGGCGAGGTTTGTGAAATTGCCCAGCCGCTCTGCCACCTCGTCAAGCTGAGAGGCATCCATAGCAGACAGATCAAGCGAGGAAACATCCTTGGGGATGTCCTGCCCCAGAAGCATGACCGAATAATCAACGGTAATATCCGGATATGCCTCGCGGATGGCGGAGAGCTGACTGCTGCTCAGGGTCGTCTGAGGCAGGTTGAGCCCGGTAAGGTCACGGAAATGCGCAAGACGCTCAACAAGCTGATCGCAGTCATACGAGCCGTCGGCAAAGGTCAGTGACTCTGAATCATTGGCGTAGGAGCCGCTGCCTATCTGCACGTCGTATTTTACACTGATCTGAGGATGAGCCTCGATATATTCCTCGATGGCATCGTAGCAGGTGCTGCCCGTGAGGTCGACAGTCTTCAGATTCGGGTATTTATCAAGTTCCTCCAGCTCTGACGCATCGGAAACCACGAGGGAATAATCGCCCACGCACATATTCATGCACTGACGAATCGAAAGGAACCCAAGCAGCAAAGCACAGGCGATAACCGCGGCAATTATCAGTTTGTTTTTTTTCATAAAGCACGCCGCCTTTCAGGGAAATAATATATTCCAATGCTAACACAAAAAGGTACCTGCGTCAAGTCACATCGGCACCGCAAAGTCTTCGATCACGGCTCACCGCACCCTGCGCGCGGCTATCTTGTTGGAGGCGTGGAGATGCTTCGGCACTCCGGGGTGTTCGTCCTCAAAGACATAGCTTTTGAACTGCAGTATCTCCCAGTCAGAATACAGTTCTCTTATCTCCCCGTCTTTTGCAAGTCCCACGGCAAAGGGAGCGATATCATCCGAGGCAGGCACGGTGTCGGTGAATATCTGCATGATGTGGATGCCTCCGATGCGAGTGTTTTCCTTTGCACGGGTTATGAATCCTCGCCAGTCGTCTCTGCCCACGAAATGCAGTGTGCCGAAGCACATGACAAGGTCGTAAGCCTTATCAAATCTGTACGTGGTGAGGTCGGCGACAAATGCATTCAGACTCACATCGCTTGCACCGCATATCCGTCTGAGCTTTGCAATCCCGTTTTCTGAAATGTCGAATGCATCTACATTCTGAAAACCCTGCCGCGCGAGATAAACGGCGTTCTGTCCTTCGCCGCAGCCTGCCTCCAGTATGTTCGCCTGCCTGTCCAGCAGATGCCCGAACTCAACTACCGTCGCGTTGGGCTGCATAGAGAAGGTCACGGTGCTGTCATCCTGATATGTTTTCTCCCAGAAGGGGACCATTTCGTTGTCCATAAGCTTTCCTCCGTCAGAATAATATAAAAGGAACTGCCGAGGACGCGATGATCCCCGGCAGTTCCGGATGCTTTATTGAATTACTCGCCCTTTTCCAGAGCCAGAGTTCTGGTGGTCAGGTCGCAGACCTCGGCGGGGCCGAAGTACTGGATGGCACCGGGATAGACGAAGCAGGTCTCCAGAGCCCACTCAGCTCTGTGAGCCTCGAAGAACTTGAAGGGCTTGCCGTCCAGCTCGACCAGAGCCTTGCGGATAACAGGCTTGTCCTCGCCGTTTCTTCTCTCGATGTTCATCATCTTGGTGATGGGCATACCGCCGGCGACCCACTCCTCAGCAGGCTTGGAGAGGTTGGAAACCTTGGACAGATATCCGGTGTAGCCGTACTGGATGAGCATGAAGGCGTTGTAGCCCAGAGAGTAGCAGTAGTCTGCATCGAAGTTGGAGGGGAAAGCGCAGCGGCCTTCGTAGCCCAGGAAGTGATGCAGGGTGGAGAACTTGCCGTTGTAGGTGCCGGCAGCCTTACGGGCAGCGAGGTTATCGGCAACCAGAGCGGAGAACAGCTTTTCGGACTCGATGAGGGAAACCTGCACGTTGCCGTGAGGATCACGCTCGAGGAAGAGCTGCTGCTGGATGCTCTCGGGCAGGATGGCGAAGACAGCCATGGCATCCTTGCTCAGACCGTTCTCGATGAAGGCGTACTTGTCCTTCCATGTGGGCAGAGCGTTGAACTGGGCGGTCTTTTCGCCGGCCAGCAGCTCGTTGATCTCAGCGATGAGCATGGAGAACTCGGGAACGAATTCGACAATGCCCTCGGGGATGATGGCGATACCGAAGTTCCAGCCCTTGGCGGCGCGGGCAGCAACGGAATCGGCGATATAGTCAGCGATCTGAGCCAGGGACATCTTCTTGGCGGCAACTTCTTCGCCGATGAGGCAGATGTTGGGCTGGGTCTCAAGAGCGCACTCAAGAGCAACGTGGGAAGCGGAACGGCCCATGACCTTGATGAAGTGCCAGTACTTCTTGGCGGAGTTGGCATCTCTGGCGATGTTGCCGATGATCTCGCTGTAGGTCTTGGTGGCAGTATCGAAGCCGAAGGAGCACTCGATGTCCTCGTTCTTCAGGTCGCCGTCGATGGTCTTGGGGCAGCCGATGACCTGAACGCCGGTGTTGTGAGCAGCCATGTACTCAGCCAGAACGCCTGCGTTGGTGTTGGAATCATCGCCGCCGATGATGACGATAGCGGTGACGCCGTGCTTCTTGCAGACCTCAGCAGCGATGGCGAACTGATCCTCGCTCTCCAGCTTGGTTCTGCCGGAGCCGATGATGTCGAAACCGCCGGTGTTTCTGAACTGGTCGACATACTCGTCGGTCAGCTCGATATAGCTGTCCTCAAGCAGACCGCTGGGACCGCCCTTGAAGCCGAGCAGAACGTTTTCCTTGTTGGTAGCCTTCAGAGCGTCATACAGACCGCAGACAACGTTGTGTCCGCCGGGAGCCTGTCCGCCGGAAAGGATAACGCCGACGACCTGCTTCTTGGCCTCGGAGGTGTTCTGACCCTTCTGGAAGGTGATCTCGTTCTTGCCGTAGGTGTTGGGGAACAGAGCCTTGATCTTTTCCTGATCGGCTACGCTCTCGGTTGCTCCGCCGTTCTTTACGCAGATCTCGGAGATGCCGTTTCTGAGCATTCCGGGCAGTTTGGGAACGTACTGGTATCTTGCAGTCTGGAGAGGTGACAGTTTCATCGAAAAAACACTCCTTATAATGATTTGTCTGATGACTTCCTAAGGATTATACTCTATTTGAAATCAAAGGTAAATAGTAATTTCCCATAATTTTGCGGTGCAGAAGCAACACGTTTATTAGTGCCAAATTATCGTTTACAATCCGCGAATTTATGATATATATGTGGAGCTGCCTGTTCCCTGCAGCTCCACATAAAGCAGAACCGCCTGTGCGGATGCTTTCCTGCATCGCACAGGCGGCGAAGATCAATTCGCTCAGTGTCATGAGTTCGAATTCTGGCACTGTTTATTCTTTTCGCGCTTTTGGTCCAGCTTCTTGGTGACAAACCCTGAAACAGCCGAGGACAGTTTTGAATACAGCCCGCGCACCTTGTCGATACCCGTAAACATATAGCACAGCTCGGCTATCAGCGCACCGCTGATCACATCAACGATAACATGCTGTCTGGTGGTCAGGGTGGACACGAATATCGCAAGGGTGAAAACAAGCGAAAACGCACGGTACCAAAATGGAATATCCTTTCTCTTTCTGACGCCTATCCAGCAGAACCAGCTGACCAGACAATGGACGGACGGGAACAGATTATCCGGCGAATCCACATTATACAGAAACGTCATCCACCAGTTCCAGAAGCCCGGTTCACTCACATCCGGACGGACATTGGTGGTAGGAATGAGAAGAAAGAGAGCAAAACAGATTCCTTTGGCGATGAGCTCCGCAAGAATAAAGCGGTCTCTTTCTTCTTTTTTCTGCAGTACAGCAAGAATGTAATTGACGCCCCAGAAAATATAGCAGCCGAAATAGATGGTAATCGTCCACGGAGCAAAGGGTACCAGGTCGTCAACCGGCAGTGTCATGTCGTAGTGATACCAATCAGCAGCGATTATCTTCGGCAATCTGTACGCGCACATATTCCAGGAAAAAATAAAAATCAGGCCGAAAGCCGCTTCTATCAACGCCCGTTTGCTGCTTACTTCGTTATTTATCAGAAACTGACTGATTTTCTTCTTCATATCAAACACCGTTCAGAGAACAATACCGCAGACATTCCCCATCGCTGAAAGCGGACATCGTTTTCTTTGTAATCTTCTCAGAATATGTAAATCCTAAAAGATGGCAAAGCCGATACTTTGTGTTAAGAAGGATTAAACGTAGACATTTTATCAGATTTTTCGAACAAAATCAACCTTTTCCTGCACAGAAAGCATATATAATTTCTGGAATCATCCATGCTGTGAATCCCGTGAATACCGACAGGCTATCTGATCTCCCAGACGAAAACCGCGCTTTCCGCAGCGGAAATATTCTCCGGCGCTATGTCTATCGCAGCCTTGGCAACGGCGCGATCAGCCATCAGAGGCATGGCAAAGTTGGTGGGCGAACGCAGCGAAACGCCGTCCATCCGATAATCTATGCTGACCAGCTCACCCAGCACCACACCGGACGCGGAAGCAAGGACCTCCGCCTTGCGTGCGGCGTCCTCCGCGGCAGAGCGCAGGAGCTGTGCTTTGACTGCTTCCTCGTCCTTTACGCCGAACTGGATAGAGAACTCAGGCTCACTGCTGCAGCCGGAAATCTCGGCAATGACGGCAGAAAGCCTGTCCATATCAAGGTTGAATTCCAATCTGAGCTGGTGAACGCAGTTGTAGCCTATGAAGCGTCGCTCGTACTTTCCTTCGGGAGTGTGCTCATGCTGATACTCGGTGCTGACATTGAAGGAAACGGTTCTGACGTCCTCCTTTGCAAAACCGCAGTCCGTGAGCGCCCCACGCAGCATATCAAGCCGCTCGGCGGCGGTCTCCATGGTCTTTTCGTATTCGGCAGCCTGCGCGTTGACGGTCATGGTGACGATGATTATATCCGGAGCGGTGTCTGTGTGTCCGGTTCCTGTTACGGTGATGGTCTTCATTTTGTGCCTCCATATTGATTTTTGCCTGCAGCAGATATATTATATGTATGACTGCGTCGGGTGTCAATGTCAGCGCTCCGAGCGAATTTATCTAAATGCGCACAAACAAACAAGCCCAATGTTAGCAAACTTTACTATTGCAAATCGGTAAAGCGTGTGCTAAAATTTTGAAAAACAAGGAGAAGAAGTCATGCGTAACACTGCCTGCACAAATGCATACCGTTACTTTAGCTTTACCGGCTTTTTTGGTAAGGCTTATTTTGGTATGTCTCATGCGGGCAATATGTAATCAAGCGATCAGCTTCTTTATCCGTTGCATTTTTCGCCCGCAGCCTTTGCAAGGTTGTGGGCTTTTATTTTTTCCTATCGGAGGATAATATTATGATAGTCGTACTCAAACAGAATCCCAATCAGACACAGCTGGATTACCTCATTAACTGGCTGGAAGGCAAGAACATCTCCATCCACACCAGTGTCGGTGACTCTCACATGATCCTCGGTCTGGTTGGTGACACCTCCAAGCTGGACGCCGACCTGATCTCCGCACTGGACATTGTTGAAAGCGTCAAGCGCGTTCAGGAGCCGTATAAAAACGCCAACCGCAAATTCCACCCCGAGGAGACGATCATCAAGGTTGGCGACACCCAGATCGGCGGCGGCACTCTGACGCTGATGGCAGGTCCATGCTCTGTCGAAACCGAGGAGCAGATGATCGCCGTGGCAAAGGCAGTAAAGGCAAGCGGCGCGACCATGCTGCGCGGCGGCGCGTTCAAGCCCCGTACCTCCCCCTACGCTTTCCAGGGACTGGGAGCGGAGGGTCTGCGTCTGCTCAAGCTGGCAAAGCAGGAAACCGGTCTGCCCATCGTCACCGAGATCATGGAAATCTCTCAGCTGCCGCTGTTCGACGACGTTGACGTCATTCAGGTGGGCACCCGTAATATGCAGAATTTCAACCTGCTCAAGGAGCTGGGCGCACAGAAAAAGCCCGTAATGATCAAGCGCGGTATGTCCGCGACCTACGAGGAATGGCTGATGAGCGCCGAGTATGTCATGTCCCAGGGCAACGAAAACGTTATCCTGTGTGAGCGCGGCATCCGCACCTATGAGAGCTACACCAGAAACACGCTGGACCTCTCTGCCATTCCCGTGCTCAAGCACCTTTCCCACTTCCCGGTCATCGTTGACCCCAGCCACGCCACCGGCAAGTCGTCCCTCGTTCCTCCCATGGCTATGGCTGCTGTGGGCGGCGGCGCGGACGGTCTTATCATCGAAGTGCACAACGATCCTGCCAAGGCATGGTGCGACGGACCTCAGTCCCTCAACCCCGTGCAGTTCGACAAGCTCAGCCGCAAACTGATCGCAATGAAGGATTTCATGAACAGTCTGGAGGACTAAGGAATGAATATTGCTGTAATCGGTCTGGGACTGATCGGCGGCTCGCTGGCTAAGGGCATCAAGGCCCGCACCTCCAACACGGTGTACGGTCTTGACATCAACGAGGAGACCATGCTGCTTGCCCGACTGTGCGGCGCCATCGACGGCGAACTGAATGACGACAATCTGCCTCAGTGTGATATCATCCTCGTCGCGCTGCGCCCTGCTGATGCCGTCAGATGGGTGGAGGAAAACGCGGCGAAGATTTCCCGCGACGCCGCAGTCATCGATATGTGCGGCGTAAAGCGCACGGTATGCGAGTCGATTTCCGCAATCGCCGAGAAGCACGGCTTTGCCTACATCGGCGGCCATCCCATGGCAGGCAAGGAGCGCGGAAAGTTCATCAATGCCGCCGACACTCTGTTTGTCGGTGCGCCCATGATACTCACTCCCGATCACCGCACCACCCCCCAGCTGCTGGAGACGCTGGAAAAGCTGTTCACCGACATCGGCTTTGCGCGGATGGTGTACACAACTCCCGACGAGCACGACCGCATTATCGCTTATACCTCCCAGCTGGCGCACATCGCGTCCAGCGCATATGTAAAATCCCCCGAAGCACAGCGTCAGAGAGGCTTTTCCGCCGGAAGCTACCGGGACATGACCCGCGTGGCGCATCTGGACGAGGATATGTGGACCGAGCTGTGCATGAGCAATGCCGATTATCTCACCGAGCAGGCAGAGCTGCTGGCGGCTCATCTGCAGGAATACATCGGCGCGCTGCGTGACCGCGACGAGAACAGACTGCGCGAGCTGTTCCGCGACGGACGCGAAAAGAAAGCAACCGCAGGAGGCAACTGACAATGGATATTTACAGCACCGTTCGGGTTAATGTCGGCAGCGGCTATGACGTGACCATCGGGCGCGGAATAATCGACTGCTGCGGACAGCTGCTTTCCGGGCTGCTGAGCACCCGTCGTGCGGCTGTGGTGACCGACAGCAACGTGCAGCCGCTCTATCTTGAGCGTGTTGTCCGCTCGCTGGAAGCCGATGGATTCACCGTGACCTCCTTTGCTTTCGAAGCCGGAGAGCTTTCAAAGAATATCGCCACGCTGGGCAAGATCCTTGAATTCTTCGCTCAGTCGGGGCTGACCAGAAAGGACTGCGCCATCGCCCTTGGCGGCGGCGTGGTGGGTGATATCACCGGTTTTGCCGCAGGGTGCTATATGCGCGGCATAGATTACATCCAGATGCCCACCACCATGCTGGCAGCCATCGATTCGTCGGTGGGCGGCAAGACCGCCATCGACCTTGAGACAGGCAAAAATCTTGCAGGTCTGTTCATTCAGCCCAGGGCGGTGCTGTGCGACGTGGACTGCATGTCCACCCTCTCCCACGAGATCTACGCCGACGGACTTGCCGAGGCGGTCAAGGCAGGCATACTCAACGATCCTGAACTGTTCGCCCTGTTTGAACGGGGTGAAGCGGCAGATAAACCCGAGATCGTGATCGACCGCTGCGTACGATACAAAGCCGGTGTGGTGGAGCAGGACGAAAAGGAAACCGGACTGCGCAAGATGCTCAATCTGGGACACACGCCTGCCCACGCCATCGAAAAGCTCAGTGATTACCATATCCCCCACGGCCGCGCCGTGGCGATGGGGCTGGGAATCATGGCACGCGCTTCGGCTAAGCGCGGATGCTGCTCCACCGAATGTGCCGCCCGTATCAGCCGCGCTCTTGCCTGCTGCGGTCTGCCGGATAACACCGATTACGCTCCCGATGACATGGCTGCCGTCGCCGCTTCGGACAAGAAGCGCACCGCCGGCGGCGTGAGCGTGGTGCTGATCCGCGACATCGGCGATTGTATATTTGAAGAAATCGATCTTGAACACATCAGCGGTCTGTTCGCTGACGGATTGGAGCAAGAGTAATGATAACTGACAGAGTGTCAATAAATCCCACCGCTCTCCGCGGCAGCATCGCCGCCATCCCCTCCAAATCGGACGCGCACCGTCTGCTGATAGCGTCGGCGCTCGCCGACCGCCCCACAAAGCTGATCATGCGCGGCGGTTCGGAGGATATCTCGGCGACCATCGGCTGCCTGCGTGCTATGGGAGCACACATCGAGCAGCGCGAGGACTGCGTGGTGGTCAATCCCGTTACCGTTCCCGAATACACGCCTCTCCTTGACTGCGGCGAAAGCGGCTCTACACTGCGATTTATGCTGCCGGTGTCGGCGGCTGTGTGTAAGCGCGCGGCGTTCACCGGTCGTGGAAGGCTTCCACAGCGCCCCATCGGTGAGCTGTGCGGCGCGATGAGTGAGGGCGGCGTGAGCTTCTCCGCAGATCATCTGCCCTTTGAAACAAACGGAAAGCTGCGCGGCGGCGTATACCGTCTGCCCGGTGGAATCAGTTCCCAGTACATCACAGGTATGCTTCTCGCTCTCCCCTGCACCGGCGAGGACAGCGAGATAATCCTCACCGACACCCTGCGCTCAGCAGCCTACGTTGACATCACGCTGGGCGTAATGGAGCGCTTCGGCGTTGAGGTCAGAAGAACGGACAGCGGCTTTTTTATCCCCGGCGGACAGCGATACGTCTCTCCCGGTGAGGTCGAGGTGGACGGCGACTGGTCAAACGGCGCGTTTATCCTGTGCATGGGAGCCATCGGCGGCAGCGTTACCGTCACGGGGCTTCATCCTGATTCTCCTCAGGGCGACAGGGCTATCGTCGAACTGCTGCGGCGAATGGGCGCGAATGTATCTGTCGACGGCAGCAGCGTGACCGTTACTCCCGGAAAGCTCACGGGCTGCGAGATCGACATCGACGCGACTCCCGATCTTCTGCCCGCGCTGGCTGCAGTCGCCGCCTTTGCCGAGGGTGACACATATTTTGTCAACGGCGCGCGGCTGCGCATAAAGGAAAGCGACCGTCTCACCGCCTGCGCACAGCTGCTGCGCGACCTTGGCGGTGCGGCGGAGGAGACTGCCGACAGTCTGATCGTTCACGGAACCGGACTGACAGGCGGCGGCACTCACGGTCACAACGATCACCGCATGGTCATGGCGGCGGCAATTGCCGCTGTGGGATGCACCGAACCGGTGACCATACGCGGCGCGGAAGCGGTCGGCAAATCCTACCCCGGATTCTTTGAGGATTACCGCCTGCTGGGCGGCATCATCAGCGATAACATCGAATAATACCGTGAGGAAGCTGCTATGAATATAAACATAAGAAAATGGACGATTGATGACGCGGCGGACCTTGCCGCAGCGCTTTCAAACCCCAGGGTTCAGAATAATCTCAGGGACGGTCTGCCATATCCCTATACTGAGGAGGATGGTCGGGATTTTATCTCCGCCATGCTTGCCTCCGACGAAAACGAAGTTTTTGCCTTTGCCATTACTGTGGACGACAGAGCAATCGGCAGTATAGGCGTGTTCCGTCAGCAGAATATCCACAGCCGGACAGCAGAGATGGGATATTACATCGCCGAGGAATACTGGGGCAATGGCATTATGACCGAGGCAGTAATGCTTACCTGTAAATACGTGTTCGACAACAGCGACATCATGCGCATCTACGCCGAGCCTTTTGCATCCAACATCGGTTCCTGCCGCGTGCTGGAGAAGGCAGGTTTCCTGTGCGAGGGCACTCTGCGGAGCAACGCCGTGAAGAACGGCGAGATCAAGGATATGAAAATGTACGCACTTCTGCGTAATCATACAAATGATAATTCGACAAACGATAATACGGAGGAATAATCATGGATATCAGCAAACTCAGAGAAGGCATTGACACCGTAGACCAGCAGATACTCGACCTGTTCGTGCAGCGCATGGAGCTTTCCGAGCAGGTTGCCGAATACAAGAAAGCCAACTCGCTGCCCATCGTCAACCGTCAGCGCGAACGCGAGGTGCTCGCAGGTGCCAGCGAAAAGGCAGGTCAGTACGGCGATTACGCCTATCAGCTGTTCAGCCGTCTGATCGATCTTTCCAAGGCTCGTCAGAGCGAGCTGTTCGCAGGCGAGACCGCGGTGCGCAGCCTCATCGACTCTGCCCTGCTGCCTGCCGAAAAGCTGTTTCCCAGAAGCGGCATGGTCGCCTGTCAGGGCGTGGAGGGAAGCAACTCCCAGCAGGCCTGCGAAAAGCTGATGGCCCGCGCAAACATCATGTACTTCAAGACCTTTGAGGCAGTTTTCTCCGCTGTGGATTCCGGTCTGTGTGAATACGGCGTGCTGCCCATCGAGAACAACATCAACGGCTCTGTGCGCGCGGTCTATGAGCTGCTGCAGCGCTATTCCTGCTCCATCGTGCGCCAGACCCGTCTGAACATCCGCCACGAGCTGATGGCAAAGCCCGGCGCAAAGCTGTCTGATATCAAAGAGATATATTCCCACGAGCAGGCCATCGGTCAGTGCGGTGCGTTTCTTTCCTCTCTGGGTGCCGACGTGAAGATCATCCCCTGCGCCAACACTGCCCTCGCCGCCAAGATCGTTTCCGAAAGTGACGATCTGACCAAGGCTTCCATCTCCGCTCCCGCCTGCGTGGAGCTGTACGGACTGAACGTCCTCCGCGATGACGTTCAGGACAGCGAAAACAACTACACCAAGTTCATCTGCATCACCAAAAAGCCTGCCATCTATGCCGGTTCCTCCCACACCAGCCTTATCATCTCCTGCGCCAACAAGCCCGGCGCCCTGAGCGACATTCTCTCCATGCTTTCCGCTCGCGGCATCAACATGGTCAAGCTGGAAAGCTGCCCCGTCACCGGACGCAACTTCGAGTTCATCTTCTATCTTGAGCTGGATGCCAACGTGCGCGAGCCGGGCGTTGTCGCCATGCTGGAGGAGCTGGAGCGCACCAGCGAAAGCTTCACCTTCCTCGGCTGCTACGCAGAGGTCTGATATGTCCGAAAAGATATACGGTCTGCTGGGGCGCAAGCTGGGACACAGCTATTCGGCGCTCATTCATCCGCAGCTGGGCTGTGAGGATTACCGTCTGATCGAGCTGGAGCCGGAAGAACTGGAAGGCTTTCTGCGCAGCGAAAATCTGGGCGGTGTCAATGTGACCATCCCCTACAAGGTGGCGGTCATGCCGATATGTGACCGTCTTTCCCCCGAGGCGCAGGCAATCGGAAGCGTCAACACCATCGTGCGCGGAGCTGACGGACAGCTGACCGGTTACAACACCGACGCCGCCGGTCTGGAATATACTATTCGCCGCGCAGGCATCTCCATTGAGGACAAAAAGGTGCTGATTTTCGGCAGCGGCGGAGCTTCCCTTGCCGCGAAATACGTCTGCGGAAAACTAGGTGCCCGTGAGGTACTTGTCATTTCCCGTTCGGGGGAGTATAATTACAGTAATCTTGAACTGAACGCCGACGCGGACGTGCTCATCAACTGCACGCCTGTGGGGATGTTCCCGAATGTGGACGGGATGGCTGCCGACCCGGCGCTGTTCCCCTGCTGCTCGGGTGTGGTGGATATGGTATACAATCCACGCCGCACCGACTTTCTGCTCGGAGCAGATGAGCTGGGTATCCCCTGTGCGTACGGACTGCCTATGCTTGTGCATCAGGCAAAGGTCGCCGAGGAGCATTTCTTCGGCAAAGCCATCAGCGATGATATGACCGAGCGCGTGCTGAGCGGCATCTGCCGTGACACTGAAAACATTGTGCTCATCGGTATGCCCGGATGCGGCAAGAGCACCGTGGGCAAGCTTCTCGGGCAGCTCAGCGGCCGCAGGATCATCGATCTGGACGCTATGATCTCCGACACTGCCGGCATGAGCATCCCCGACATCTTTGCCGCCGAGGGCGAAAGCGACTTCCGTCGGCGCGAGCACGAAGCTGTGCTGACCGCTGCCTCACAGCGCGGCTGCATTATCGTGTGCGGCGGCGGCGTGGTGGTCACCGAAGCCAACCGCGCGCCCCTGCGCCGTTCCGGTCGGGTCTATCAGATCGAGCGCGAGCTTTCCATGCTGAGCCGCGAGGGTCGTCCGCTTTCGCTGAACGCCGACCTCGGGCAGATGTACTCAGTGCGCAGTCCGCTTTACGAATCATTCCGCGATGCGTCTGTCGTTAACGACCGCAGCCCCATGGATGCGGCGAATGATATTTGGAGGGATTTCTGTGAAAATACTGGTGCTTAACGGACCGAATCTGAATATGCTGGGCATCCGCGAGCCGGATATCTACGGCAAAGCCACTTACAACGACCTGCTTTCCCTCATCGAAGCCGAGGGTGAGCTGCAGGGAGTGGATATCACCTGCCGCCAGAGCAACCACGAAGGCGTACTGGTGGACTGGATCCAGCAGGCATACGGTCAGTTCGACGGCATCATTATCAATCCCGGTGCATACACTCACACCAGCATCGCGCTGCTGGATGCCCTCAAGTCGGTGAACATCCCCACCGTTGAGGTGCATATCTCCGACCCGGACACCCGTGAGGAGTTCCGCAAAGTGTCATATGTGCGCGCCGCCTGCATCGCCACCGTCAAGGGCATGGGCTTTGCCGGTTATCTCAAAGCTATACGGATTCTCGCCGGACGCGCCGGCATTTCTCATCAGTAAATATCTAATGTATATACCGTGCGCCCGCCAAAAAACGGGCGCACGGTATTTTTTCGCTTGACATGTGTAGATAATCTATATATAATATTCTTATCGATATATCGAACATCTACATATTATCTTAGAAACGATGAATACGACTGACCACAAGGAGGTGCTATAGCCAGTGAAGATTGATAAATCACTGCTTTCCGGCAGTTCTGCCATGCTGGTGCTCAAACTGCTAGCCGAACGGGATATGTACGGTTATCAGATAATCGAAGAACTGTCCGCACGTTCGCAGAACGTATTTGAAATGAAATCGGGCACGCTGTATCCCCTGCTGCACACACTGGAGCAGAAGGGCTGGGTGTCGGCATATGAGCAAACAGAAAACGGACGGGAGCGCCGATATTACGCAATCACCGAGGACGGACGGCGCCGTCTTTCCGAAAAGCATGAGGAATGGGAGCAGTTCGCCCTTGCGGTACAACGTGTGATGGGAGGTGCCTGAGATGAGCGATATCCGTAGTTTTCTTGACACGGTCAGCCGCCAGATCCGCTGGAAACGCGCACGCGCCCCACTGACCGTCGAACTGGAGAATCATATCATTGACCGCACGGAATCACTGACGGAGTCAGGGATATCTCCCGTCGAAGCCGAAGCGCAGGCGGTGCGTGAGATGGGTGACCCTGAGGACATCGGACTGGCTCTTGACCGCGTACATCGCCCCAGCCCCAACTGGGGACTGCTGGGCTGCGCCGCTGCATTGCTGCTGAGCGGCATGGCGCTCATGTGGGCGCTGGGCGATCGTGGCACTTATTTCCAGCCGATGCTTATTTACTCCGCCCTGGGAATCGCGGCACTTATCGTCGGTTATTTTCTCGACTATACGCTGCTTGCCGGAATTCCCGGATGGGGCATTTTTGCCGTATGCGGTGTGCTGATGTATCTCCCAATACTTGGAAATCATTTCATGACTGCGGCGGCGCAGCTGTGTCATATGCTGCCTGTGCTGTTTATTCCGTTGGTGTACCGCACAAGAAGCGGAGAAAAAAAGGATATCATAGTCATGCTGGCTGCTTTTATCGCCTGTCAGCTGGCTGCAGGATTCAGTCATCAATGGATGTCTTTGAGCGTGTATATGATCGTTGTGTGCGGCGGCTTGGTCATCTATGCCGCGTTGAATGGCTGGTTCAGAAAAAGAACTGCAAAAACTGTCTTCGGCGCATTTGCACCGCCCGCGGCAATGTTCGCACTGCTTTGCACCGTCAGTTTTTCCTCCCTTGAACGGCGGCTGATGGAAGGCGCGCTGTTTCCGGAAGATGATCCGATGGGAATGGGGTGGGTAGCCCTGCGGGTGCGTGAGCTGATCGGAACCTCGCAGTTTATAGGCAGTGGAGATACCAGCGAGCTTATGGAAAGCTTTCTGCAGCCCGGGGAGCTGCGCTCGGTAAATCATCTGCTGGCGGTCGCCGTGCATGAATACGGGTACATCCTGCTGATCATTCTGGGAGCACTGCTGTGCGCTGCAGGAGCAATGCTTGTCAGGGGTGTCCGGCGGCAAAGCTGCGGTCTGGGCAAGCTGACTATGCTGTGCATCGGACTGTGTTTCGGACTGCGCACGGCATTTTATCTGCTGTGCAACCTTGGCTTTACGTTTATCACTTTTGAAGGTATACCGCTGTTTTCCTACTGCGGCAAGCTGACGGTGATAGATATGTTCATGCTGGGTATTTTGCTGTCGGTGTTCCGCACGGAAAGCATAACACGGGACAGCGGAATCAAGTTGAGAATCCCTTCCCCAAAAAGCCATACGGCTTAAGCATAGAAAACGGGGCTGCCGCAAGCGCATTGCGGCAGCCCCGTTGATATAGAAAAAACTTATCAGAGGAACAGATACTTGAGGATGAACACGACGGCGAGAATGGTCTCGGCAATGCTCAGTCCGCTCAGTCTCAGGGTGACCAGCTTGAGCAGAACGTGCATGATGACACCCAGGAAGATGCCGTCGGCGATGGAGCCGGTGAGAGGCATGGCAAGGATGCATACAAACGCAGGCAGAGCGTCGGTGGGATCGCCCCAGTCGAAGTCCTTGATGGCGCTCATCATCATCATGCCCACATAAACCAGTGCGGCACCGTAGGCAGGAGCAGGAATGAACGCACCGAAGGGCATGAGGAACAGAGCAAGGATGAAGCACACAGCGGTAATCACGGAAGAAAGACCGGTCTTGCCGTTCTCGGCAACGCCTGCACAGGATTCAACACTGGCAACACAGCCGGGAGCACCTGCGATGGCGCTGATGCCGGTGGCGGAAGCGTCGGAAATGAGAGCCTTCTTCATCTCAGGCAGGTTGCCTTCCTTGTCCAGAAGATCGCCCTTGGCTGCTGTGCCAAGGATGGTACCGGCAGCGCTGAAGATGTCGATAAAGGTATAGGCAAGCACAACAGCGCCCACTGCCAGCAGACCCTTGAGGAAGCTTTCGCTGCCGCTGAACAGCTCACCGAAACCGCCGGTGAATACCTGACCGAAGGAATTGCCCAGCCAGTCGCCGAACTGAGTGCCGATGTTGCCAAGGCTGAATTCGACGGAGGGCAGGGTATCCATGCCTGTGGCAGCGGAGATGCCCCAGTAGAGAGCAGAGGAAGCGATGATTCCGCACAGGATGCCGCCGGGGATCCTCAGACGGGCAAAGAGACCCATGACCAGAATTCCAACCAGCAGCATAAGAGCGGTGTAGGTTCTGGAGCTGCCTTCAAAGATGGCACCGATGTCGATCATCTTGCCGCCATTGAAGATGTTGCCGTACTTGAGGCCCATAGTGGCGATAAACAGACCGATACCTGCAGAAACGGCGATCTTGAGGTTTCTTGGCAGAGCCTTGTTGATGGCGGTGCGCAGACCGCAGACACAGATCAGCAGATAGATGAGTCCGGCGATGAACACGACCGCCAGAGCCGCCGGATAGCTGTAACCCATATCACCCATGATGGTGGTGGAGAAGTAGGAGCACAGGGCGATGCTGGGTGCCACGGCGATGGGCAGATTTGCCAGCAGACCCATGAGCAGTGTGCCGGCAAAGGCAGCAATGCAGGACGCGGTGTAGACACCGTTGTACAGCGCGCTGTCGCCGCCTGCGATGGTCTGCGGAACGAGGAACAGCACATATGCGATGGAAAGGAATGTGGTCAGACCGGCGATCACCTCGGTGTGAACCCTTGC
>SVPO01000043.1 GCA_015065795.1 Oscillospiraceae bacterium
CGTTGCTCTCCACCTTGACGGAAACGACCTGCTTGTCGGTCAGACCGAACTCGGCAGCCTCGGTGTCGGACAGGTGGATGTGGCGCTTGGCAGCGATGGCACCGCAGGGCAGCTCGACTTCGCCGCAGGGACCGACCAGCTTGCAGGCAGGGCTTCCCTCAACATCGCCGGACTCGCGGACAGGAGCAGCCAGACCCAGCTTGCGTGCATCAGTCAGAGAAAGCTCGACCTGACCGGCGGGACGGGTGGGACCGAGGATGGAAACACCGGCCATTTCGCCCTTGGGGCCGACAACGGTCACGCGCTCCTCACAGGCATACTGACCGGGCTGGGAAAGGTCCTTTTTCTTGGTAAGCTGATGTCCCTCACCGAACAGGACAGCAAGCTGCTCATCGGTAATGTGGACGTGACGGGCAGAAGTTTCGACAAGAATCTTCATGTTAAGAATTACTCCTCATTGTATATATTTCGGCCCGCCCAGCGGCGTTCCGATAATTTCATATCAATTGTATAGCAAACGCGCATTTATTTCAATAACTAAATTGCAAAGAGCGGCAATAATGCCGTAATTGTCGAGAAGGAATCATCTGCGGAGAGGCGGAAACGGTATGCTGCTTATCGAAAGAGCACAAAAAGGCGATCTTGCCGAAATACTGGCGCTGCAGTATCTTGCTTATCAGAGCGAGGCGCGGCTGTTTGACGACCCTGATATCCCACCGCTGAAGCAGACCCTCGAGGAGGTCGAAGCGGAATATGAGCGCGGCGTCATCCTCAAGGCAACGGACGACGGCGGCGCGATAATCGGCTCGGTCAGAGCGCATCGCGGGAACGGCACCGTGTATATCGGCAAGCTGATGGTGCACCCCGACCGTCAACGCAAGGGCATAGGCAGCGCGCTCCTTGAGGCGATGGAACGGGAATTTCCGGGACAGCGATACGAGCTGTTCACCAGCACGAGGAGCGTGGGCAATATCCGGCTGTACCAGCGGACGGGCTACAGAGCCTTCCGTGAGGAGCAGATTTCCGGCGACCTGTGCTTTGTTTATATGGAGAAGAATCCGAAATCCGAATAATCATTGATCTTTATAGGAGGTGCAGTTCATGACCGAGCTTGAGCTGCTGCGTGAACGGTGTCTGAGCTGCGAAAAATGCCAGCTTTGCGCCACCCGTACCAACGTGGTGTTTGGTGTGGGCAATCCCGAATCGAGGGTTATGTTCATCGGCGAAGGACCCGGCGAACAGGAGGATCTGAAGGGTGAGCCCTTTGTAGGCAGGGCAGGAAAGCTGCTTGACCTGATGCTTGACGCGGTGGGACTGTCCCGTGAGAAGGATATCTACATTGCCAACATTGTAAAATGCCGACCGCCCAAGAACCGCGATCCGCTCCCTGAGGAACAGGAGCAGTGCATCAACTGGCTGCGTGAGCAGACGGCGATAATCCGCCCGAAGATCATCGTGTGTCTGGGGCGAATCGCCGCGGCGAAGATCATTAAGCCGGACATCAGGATCACCAAGGAGCACGGTCAGTTCATCGAGCGCAACGGCGTGCTGATGATGGCGATGCTTCACCCTGCGGCGCTGCTGCGCAATCCCAATCAGAAGCCCGAAGCATTCGAGGACTTCCTGCGGCTGAGGGACAAGATCAAGGAACTAAACGGAGAGCAGTGACCGTTTCATCGCTGCAAAATTCATCTGAATGAGGTGCATATCACAATGAAAAGATTTCTTGCGATGCTGCTTGCCCTGATGGCGATCGTAACCATCGTTGTGCCGCTCAGCGGCTGCGGCGAGGACGATGGCGAGGAAGCACAGGGAACCTATCCCGTTGCCGTCGCCGGTGTGACCATCGAGGAACGCCCCGAGGTCATCGCCTGCCTTTCGGTCAACTATTCTCAGATCATCGTTGACATGGGATACGCTTCGCTGCTGGACGGGCGGCCCGGTGACTGCGAGCTTCCGCAGCTGCAGGCTGCCGCACCCTGCGGTACCGCAAAGACCCCCTCTGTTGACGCGATCATCAATCTGGGCACCGACCTGCTCATCGTGGACACCACCACAAGCATTGAGACGCTGCAGCTTCTGTCCGATGCCGGTATCACCATCCTGCAGCTCATCGAGCCAAACACCCGTACAGGCTTCCTCAACCTCTACCGCTGCATCGGCACCGCCATGAACGGCAACGGCGCAGGCTATGACGCAGGCGAAGCGGCAGCACAGAACATTCTGACCCAGCTGGATTCCATCGAGCGTCTGATCATGTTCGAGACCCCTGTGAACGTGTGTCTGTTTACCGACGATTCCCTCACCAAGTGCATTTCCGGAGATATGCTGGCAAGCTATCTTATCGAGATCGCCGGCGGATTCAACGTCTGCATCGAATGTACAAACGGCAACAGCAACATGGAGACCATCATTGCCTCCAGTCCTGACGTCATCCTCTGCCCCATAGGCACGGAAAACAAGGTGCGCTCCCAGCGTGATCTCGAGGACTGCGGCGCATATCCCAACAATATTTTCGGCTACAGCACCGTGCGCTTTAATTCCCTGAGTAACGATCTGGTCATCGCCGCATGGGAGCTGGCTCACCTGTTCCATCCCTCAGTTATCACCGCCGATATGCTCCCCTACGAGGCTATCGATTATTATCCCAGCTTTGAAGGTCATATCCAATTCCTCACCGAAGAAGAAGTCCTTGCCGAGATGGAGGCTCTGGAGGCTCTGGAGAACGAAAACAACTGACGCAGGATTTTTCAGTATACGGCAACAGCCCGGGCACAGAGGCGTGTCCGGGCTGTTTTTTGCGTATTGGTTTGTCGTTATTCCTCCAAGCGGAAGTGATCGTATATCGCCTGAGCGGCGGAACGGGTCATACCCCTGACCGCTGCCAGCTCATCGACCGACGCTTCCTTGATAGCTCCGACGGTGCGGAACTGCTGCAGAAGGGCTTTGGCACGGGTGGGTCCGATGCCTTCGATACGGGTGAGGGAAAGTCCCTTGACCGACTTGCTCCGCGACTGGCGGTGATAGGTGATGGCGTAACGGTGCACCTCCTCCTGAATGGAGGAAACCAGCGTAAAAGCGGCACGGTTGCCGGAGATTGCGATCTCTCCGCCGCCTGCGGCAATGGCGCGCGTACGGTGCTTGTCGTCCTTGACCATGCCGAACACGGGGATATCCAGTCCGCTGGCTTCGATGAGCGGCTTGATGGCTGCGACGTGACCCTCGCCGCCGTCCAGCAGAATGAGTGACGGCAGTCTGCCGAAGCCCTCCTCTCCCTCGTGGGCACGGTATTCCTGTATGCGGCGGCAGATCACCTCACGCATGGAGCCGTAGTCGTCCTGTCCGACGACGGTCTTGATTTTGAAGCGCTTGTATGCGGACTTCAGCGGCAGACCGTCCTCAAAGACCACCATGCCTGCCACGTTGCTCTCGCCTGCGGTGTTGGAGATGTCGTACGCTTCGATATATTCCGGAGGCTTTGGAAGCCCCAGCAATCTTCCCAGCTCGTCCAGAGCGGCGGCGTGAGAACCCAGCCGTCCACGGGGATTGGCAAGATGCTCGGCGGCGTTCTGGCGGCACATCTGGGTCAGGCGCGCCTGCTCCCCTCGCTGGGGAACGGTAATGGTCACCCTGCGTCCTGCCTTTTCGCTCAGCCACTGCTCCAGAAGCGGCTGGTCTTCTGCCTCCACATCCAGAGCGATACGCGGCGGAATACGGTCGCGGATGGAATAATACTGGCGTATCATCTGGCTCAGGGCATTCTGCGGTGATTCTATTTCTCCCAGCATGAAGGACTGGCTGTCCACCAGTCTGCCGCCGAGGAAGCGGAACACCACGCAGCAGGCTTCCTTTGCACTCTGGGATACGGCAAAGACATCCTGCTCCTCCACCTTTGCCATGACCACCTTCTGCCGCGCGCCGATGCCGTTGAGGGCGTTGATGCGGTCACGGAGCTGAGCCGCCTTTTCAAATTCCAGATTCTCGGCGGCTTCCTCCATCTGTGCGGTGAGGGCGCGGATGCTCTGCTCGGTGCCGCCCTGCAGGAATTCTATCGCCTGATCCACCGCCTCGCGGTATTCCTCCGGGGTGATTTTACCGCGGCAGGGAGCCATGCACTGCTTGATGGAATAATTGAGGCAGGGTCGCCCCTTGCCTATCTCCTGAGGGAAGCGGCGTTTGCAGGTGGACAGACGGAAGATGCGGTTGGCTTCGTCCACCGAGCCGTTGACGGTGGAGCTGCTGGTGTAGGGTCCGATCAGACGGGAATCATCATTGGGCAGCTGCTTGACCACGGTAATGCGCGGATATTCCTCGTTGGTGACGCGGATGTAGTGGTAGCCCTTGTCGTCCTTAAGGAGGATGTTGTAGTGGGGCGAATGGAGCTTGATGAGATTGCACTCCAGCACAAGGGCTTCGTATTCGGAATCGGTAACCACATAGTCAAAGTCGCACACCTTGCTGACCATGGTGCGCACCTTGCCCGAGTGCTTGTTCTGGGAACCGAAATACTGGCTGACGCGGTTCTTGAGTGCCTTTGCTTTGCCGATGTATATGATCTTGTTTGAGGAATCCTTCATGATATACACTCCGGGGCGCAGGGGCAGCTTCATCGCCTTTGCCCTCAGACGCGGAAGATCGCCCGGTCTGTTTTCCTGCATGAGAATCCCTCCTTTTGGTTCGTCTCATACTATAATACCCATTTGCGGCAGCCGGTGTCAAGAATACCGCGAAAAAACAGCGCGAACCACAAAGGGTCTGCGCCGCAAACCCTTTGTGGTTCGTAATCGATTATGTCAGTATCGCTATCAGTCTTCAAAATCCTGACGGCGAAGTTCCACAGCCACGCCGAGAATCTTCACGGGGATGTCAGCGATCTCCTCGGTGGTGTAGAAATGGCTGTCATAGGCAGGATCGATGGGCTTGATGATCTTGCCGTTGCGCTTCTTGGTGACAAGGCAAAGGGATGCTTCGGCATCGCCCACGCTCACAAGCGCGACCTGATCCTTGCGGGTCTTGATCTTGCGCTCGAAGATGATGATGTCGCCGTCAAAGTAACGGGGAGCGGCACGTCCGCCCTTTACACGGTAGGCAAAATACTCGCGTCCGCCCACCAGCCAGTCCTTGGGGATGAGGATGGTCTTTGTCTCGTCCTGAACACCTGTGTCACGGTCGGTCATGGATGTAAACAGCTTGACGCAGTATCCGGTTGCCTCCGCGCCCTGAGTGGGGGCAGCCTCGTACTTTTCATCGGTGCGGCACATGATGTAATCCGAGGATACGCCGAAAATACGGCTCAGGCAGTAGATGGTGCTGGCGGAGGGCTCATGAATTCCGTTTTCATACTTGGAAATCATGCCCTTGTTGGTGTTGGCTCCGTACTCACGGCTGAGACGGTCGGCAACGTCGCTCAGGGACAGTCCGGCTTCGCGTCTGATCTCATTCAGACGGCTGCCGATTCGGATCATTTCTTCCTTTTTTTCCGGGGTCTGTGGTTTTCTCATTTTTTCTCACTCCATGCAATAACTGACAGTCGGAAACCGCACAAAAGCAGCTCCGACATTTCGGTCGGCATTTCTCGCAATCCTTCAATATATCAGGCAGCCGCACACTTACGCAAACGGACACTGCCGCTGCTTCTGTATCATTTCACTCAGCTGCCGATTATTTAGTATCGATATTTCCGCGAATATATTCTATCACAAGTTTTCAAAAAAAGAAAGTCTTTTTGCCTTTGTTCATGCAATTATCACATTTTATTTTCGTGACAGTATTGACGGATGGTTGCTATTGCACAACACATCGTGTCTTTAACTACTGATTATGCGGTTCAGGAAAACTCTGTTATCCCATCAAGCTCAAACATTCTCCTGATCGGCACCATCGCTCTTGCCGATAATCCGGGATCAACATCGACGTGAACGCCGAACTCGCCCTTGATGGCTCTTTCCAGTATCTCGAGGTTTGTGATCTTCATGTTGCTGCAGATGAGCTTGCTGGGCGCCAGCTGCCATATGCCCTTGTCGGGGAACTGTCTTTTCAGCGTGCTGCACACGCTCACCTCGTCGGCAACGATCACGTCACGGTCGGCATTGCGGCAGAATTCCACTATCTGCTCGGTGCTGCCGGACATATCCGCGGCGTCGGTGACTTCCTGACGGAGCGCACCGTTGGCTGCGATGAGCGCCTGCGGCCATTTTGTGCGGCACAGCTCCACATCCACAGCCTGCGCACCGCTCATGGCTGGGCAGCTGCAGGGCCACAGCTCTATTTCTTTATCCGGCAGACGCGCCTTGAGCCACTGACCAAAATTGCTGTCGGTGAGCAGAAGCATTTTTCTCGCGTTGGATGCACTGAGCACGCGCAGGGCGTTGTTGAAGGTGATGCACAGATCGCTTTCCGCCTTGAGCTTTGCGCCGAAGTGCACCGAACAGACCACACAGGTATCGGGATGCTCCTCCCTCCACGACTGCACTCTGCCCGGATAGACCTGACCGGACATGGGGCATCTCGCCTGGGGATGGGCGAGGATTATCTCACGGTCGGGACACAGCAGCGCCACTGTTTCGGCAACGAACCGCACTCCGCACACCACCGCGCGCGGATGCCGGCTGCGTCTGAGAGCCAGCGCAAGGTCGATGCAGTCACCTATACCGTCGGCAACGTCAAGCAGGTCGGGGTCCTCATAGCTGTGCACCAGCACGGCGGTATCCGTCGCCTGCGCCGCGGCGAGAATATCGTTTTTCAGCTCGGGAATATCTCTGACAGCCATCGGAACTCACCCTTTCCTGAGACGAAGTATGTTATCTGCATTGTCTCTGCTTAAATAATATCATCTGCACAATTGGAATACAATCGAAATACGCCATAATTAACGGATAATACATAAATATATTGCTCCGTCATCACCAAAGCGGATCAACAGGGCTGCTCTGCCATTTTTTCTTAAAACAGACGCATATTTTGCCGCCTGATATATTGTAAATAATCCAATTGTATGGTAGAATTATGATTCGATAAATGTCACCTTATTCACAGAAAATACAATAAAGGAGCAGGTGTCCCCGGACGCCGGTACACGATAATGAGAGAAAACATCTGCACAATTCCCGTAAACGAGATATTCGAGCAGACCGGTGGTTGCCCCATCTGCCGCATGCGCAATACCATCGAGGAGAAATATGTGGATTACATCACCGGCGCTGCCATGATGGAGCCGGACATCCGTGAGATGACCAACAAGACCGGATTCTGCGAGCGCCACTTTTTCCAGATGCTTGCCAAGACCGGTCAGCGCCTGCCGGTGTGCCTTACTCTGACCACCCATCTGGACGAGATCCAGAAAACGCTGCTCCGTTCTGCTGACTCCGGTTCGGTCAAGGGGCTGACCACGCTTGAGGAATCCTGCTTTGTGTGCGACATGATCGAGCGCAACCTTGCCCGCGCACTGGACACCGTCTACCGCACCTATCGCGACGAGGCAGAGTTCCGCACGCTGTTCGCATCGCAGGAGCATATCTGTCTGCCCCACTACAAGCGAATGATCAGCGAGGGCAAGAAGACCCTTGGCAAGCAGTACAAGGATTTCTGCAAAAAGGCAAACGAGCTGACTGCCGGCTACTGCCGCAGCCTTGTTGCCGACCTGCGCGCCTTTGCCGACTCCTTTGACTTCCGCAACGCCGGAAAGCCCATGCCTGAGGCTTCCCGCGATTCCCTTGAACGCTCGGTGGATTTCATCACCTCCAGAAACCAGAAAAACCGGTAAATATTCGGTCTTGTCTGCTACGAAAGGCAGTGTGTAAACATGGGTATAATAATCGACGTGCTTATTCTGCTTCTGCTGGCACGCTTTGTTATCAAGAATTATAAGAGGCCTCAGCTGCGCTGCGGCATAGAAACCGTATGCTTTGTTGTTGCCGCTATCCTCACCGTCCCTCTGAGCATCATGCTCTCAGGACTGGCGTACGATATGCTGTTCCGCGGTGTTTTCGCCGAGAACATCTCCGGCGTGGTGGCAGGCAGCCACGCGCTGGAAAGCACCGTTTCCCGGTACAGGATCATCATGGATAAACTCCCGTCGGTGGTTCGCAACGCCGCCGACAGCTATCAGATCAACTCCGACTCGGTGATATCGGAAGTGGAGCGTCTGGTGCACAGCGGAGCCAGCGATGCCAATTTCCAGATCGTCGACCTGCTGGCTCAGCCGGTCATTGAGGGCGTTTTCCGCGGTACGCTCTGTGTGCTTTTCTTCATCGGTCTGCAGTATCTTGTAACTGCTATCGGCGCCTTTGTGGAAAACTCACTGTACACTCCCGACCGCGCCATGCAGAACACCGTGCTCTGCGGTGTGTTCGGCTGCTTCAAGGGGCTTATCGTGGTCACCGTGATCGTGACCGCGCTGCAGCTTATCCTGCCTGCCCTGCCCCGTCTGCCCCTGCTCAACACGGAAACGCTGGGCAGCTCCTTCATCTTCAAGCTGTTCTATCACCAGAACATTCTGATGCTGTTCATGGGCGAAGGCATCTATCCGATGTCGTTCTGACGCAAATAGTAATTCTTTCAACAGATTCGAGAGGTTTCCCGAAATGAATGTTCCCAACACGCTTTCAGCTTTACGTCTGGTTCTCATTCCTGTTTTCTGCGTCTTTTTCCTTCTGGGGCCGGATTATTATGTGTACGCCGGACTGGCTCTGGCGCTCTCCGCGCTGTCAGACCTGTTTGACGGATATTTCGCACGCAAGCTCAATCAGGTGACCGAGCTGGGCAAGTTCCTCGACCCGGTGGCGGACAAGCTGACACTGGGCGCGGTGGTGGTGTGTATGTGGATCCGCTTCCACGAGGAATACCCCATCGTCACTCCGCTGTTCACTATACTGATCATCAAGGAAGCCATCATGGCCATCGGCGGAATGATCGTTATCCGCAGCGCCGGAAAGATGGTCAGCGCCGAATGGTGGGGCAAGATCGGCACCGCCGTGTTTTACGCCTGTATGCTGGGCATAGTGCTGGTCAGCATCAACAACTGGGGCGGCGAATATCATTCCGCCATCATTATCACTCTCATCGTGCTTCCCGTGCTGTTTATGATATTCGCTCTGGTGCGATATTTCTTTCTGGGGCTCAGCATCCTCAGAAGCAGCAAAAGCAGCGATGAAAGCCTCACCGCCGGCGAATAGGCGGCATCAGCATAATCACAGAAAGGGCATCCGCTGCGGCGGATCGCGGTATTTCATATAAATGCTTTGTACACGTTGCAAAAAAAGACAGGCCGTCGTATTTATCTCCGGAATGTTCGGTGACGGTCAGTCGGATAACGCAGGACTTTGTCTGACCTGCGCCCGCGAGCTGCATATCCCTCAGGTGGATTCCATCATGAAGCAGCTGGGCATGACCGACGATAACATAGAGGCCATGGAAAATCAGCTGGCAGAGATGGCATCGGGAGACTCCCCCTTTGCCCGTCAGCTGGGATTCCTTGCCGGCGATTTTTCCGCCGATGACGAATTCTCCGACGACGATGAGGACGAGGCTGTCGCAGATGGCGAGCTTCCCTCTGCCGACGATTCCGAGGAGGATGACGACGAGCCCATCATGATCCTTCCCATGGCGGTGGGCGCACAGATCGAAGGCAGCGAGTCTGCCGAAGATGAGGACGAGGGTTCGGACGATGATGCCTCCCCCGACGAGGAGGCTCCCAAAAAGCACTTTTTCTCCCCCTTTGAGCAGCTTTTCGGAAGCAGCTTTCAGCCGGGCGGCGCCGCTTACGCCGACGGTGCTTCGGAAAAGAAAGGCCGCAAGGGACGCAAGGAAAAGAAATACAAGTATCTTGACACCTACTGCTCCAATCTCACCCGCAAGGCTCGCGAGGGCAAGATCGATCGCATTATCGGTCGTGACCGCGAGATCGAGCGCATAGTGCAGATCCTTTCCCGTCGTCAGAAGAACAATCCCTGTCTGATCGGCGAGCCGGGCGTGGGCAAGACCGCCATCGCCGAGGGACTGGCACTGCGCATTGTTGCCGGCTGCGTTCCCCAGCGTCTTGCCGAAAAGCAGCTGTTCCTGCTTGATCTCACCGCGCTCGTAGCCGGAACTCAGTTCCGCGGACAGTTTGAGAGCCGCATCAAGGGTCTGATCGACGAGGTCAAGTCGGTGGGCAACGTCATCCTGTTCATCGACGAGGTGCACAACCTCGTGGGCACGGGCGACGCGGAAGGTTCCATGAACGCAGCCAATATCCTCAAGCCGGCTCTTTCCCGAGGCGAGCTGCAGGTCATCGGCGCCACCACCTTCACCGAATACCGCAAGCACATCGAGAAGGACACCGCACTTGAGCGCCGTTTCCAGCCCGTCAAGGTGGAGGAGCCGTCGGTTGCCGAAGCCATCGAGGTGCTGCGCGGCATCAAGGACTACTACGAGGAGCATCACGGCGTGACCTTCAGCGACGATATGATCGTGCGCGCGGTCACTCTTGCCGAGCGATACATCAACGACCGTTTCCTGCCGGACAAAGCCATCGACCTGCTGGACGAGGCATGCGCCTGCGCCGCGCTGCGCAACAAGGCAAAGGAGGAAACCGTCAGGCTGAACACCGAACTGGACAAGGCACGAACCAAGATGGAGCATCTTTCCGAGCGGAACGACGGCGCTCCTACCGAGGCCGATTTCCAGAAGGTCGCCGAGCTGCGCACCCAGATCCTGCGCCTTGAACAGCGCATCGAGGAGCTGCGTCCGGAGGCTGACGAGTCCGACGTGACCGAGGGCGACCTTGCCCGTGTCATCGAGCTGTGGACAGGTATCCCTGCCAGCCGCATCGAGGAGTCGGAGTACAAGCGTCTTGTTCAGCTCGCCGACCGCCTGAAAGGCAAGATCAAGGGACAGGACGAGGCTGTGGAGCTTGTTTCCGCTGCCATACGCCGAAGCCGGGTGCAGATCAGTCCCCGACGCCGTCCTGCCAGTTTCATATTTGTCGGACCCACCGGCGTGGGCAAGACCGAACTGGTGAAGGTGCTTGCCGCCGAGCTGTTTGACGCTCCGGAAACCCTTATCCGTCTGGATATGAGCGAATTCATGGAGAAGCACTCGGTCAGCCGCATCATCGGTTCACCTCCCGGATATGTGGGCTATGACGAGGCAGGTCAGCTCACCGAAAAGGTGCGCCGCAAGCCCTATTCGGTGGTGCTGTTTGACGAGATCGAGAAGGCACATCCCGATGTGCTGAATATTCTGCTGCAGATCCTTGACGAAGGGAAGATCAACGACGCTCAGGGACGCACCGTCAGCTTTGAGAACACGGTCATCGTGATGACCTCCAACGCCGGCAGCAACAGCAACACTTCCTCCCTCGGCTTTGCCAAGTCGGCAGGAGAGCTGGCAAAGGAAAAGGCGCTCAAGGCGCTTTCCGATTTCCTGCGTCCCGAGTTCCTCGCGCGAGTGGACGAGGTGGTGTGCTTCAACACACTGACCGATGAGGACTTCGCCGCCATCGCACGGCTGATGTGCAGCGAATATGTTCCCTCCCTTGCGGAAAAGGGCTGCGAGCTGATCGTGGAGAACGAAGTCTTTGCATGGCTCGCCGCACGCGCAAAGGGCGGCAAGAGCGCTGCCCGTGACCTGCGCAGTCTTATCCGCCGCGAGGTGGAAGACAAGATGGCGCAGCTGCTCATCGAGTACGGTGCTGTGCCCCCGAAGCGCATCGTCGTCTCCGTCCGTGACGATTCCATCGCCGTGAATATCGGCTGACCTTAACGGAGTGATTTCCCGAATGAATACTTCACACAACGAACGCGCAATATCCGCAGACCGCGGCGGCACGAGGCTGTACAACCTGCTGTTCCCCATATGGATGCTGACCTTTATGCCCTCCACATGGCGGATCGCGCTGCCGGTGAATTTTGTCGTGGACAGCATCGTGCTGCTGATCATGCTCACGCTGCTGGCTCGCAAGCGCGGAGACGCTGATTACAAGCCGTGGAGCGACTGGATGCGAGCCATTATCCCCACATGGATCTTAGGATTCATCAGCGATATCGTTGCCGCCGGATTTCTGTTCTTCTGGGGCGTGGGACCCACGCTGGTGCTGGGTGATCAGAGCTCCTTCGGCGGATGGTGGAGCCGGAATGTCGCCGAACCCATCATGGCAAACCCATTTGAGAGCTTTTTCTCAGTGCTGTTTGTGCTGCTGTCCGTCGGACTTGGCGCGCTGCTGGTTTATTTCCTCAACAAGAACGTCGCGCTGCGGCTGACAAAGTCGCTGGACGTGCCGGAGATAAAGCGCACCGCGCTGGTGCTTGCCATCGCCACCGCCCCCTGGACCATGCTGCTGCCCTCGGAGTGGTTCTGGTAATCCGGGCGCATCGATGAAATAACAAAAAACACCGTGTCGGCTGTCTGCGTGACGGCTGACACGGTGTTCTGTTATATATCGATTATCAGCCCAGTGCCTGAGCAATGTCCTCGCATCTCAGCGCACCCTGTTCGTCTCCGGCGGCGCGCAGTCCTGCCGCGCGGACACGCAGGGAATTGACCGTGCGCTCAAGGTATTCACGGGCGGAATCGTCCTCGCTGCCGATGAGCAGACCGCCGTACAGCATGGCGTCGGTGTGGCTCACGCTGCCGGTATATGACGCGCACATGACCGAATAGACCCTTCCCGAATCCCTGACCGCCTGCTCCTGCTCGATGGCAAAGCCGCTGGTGAACAGGTATTCGCGCAGGCGCTCGGCATGGCTCATGGGCTGGAGGATCAGTCGATAGCGGCTGTCCTTTGTCCACGGAGCTGCACCGAGGATGGCGGCAATCAGGTCGCCGCCCATGCCGGCGATGACGATATCGTCTACCTGCGTGGGATCGATACCTGCAAGTCCGTCGGCTACGATGGTGGATATTCTGTCATTGAGATCGTTGCGGCTGACATTGAGACGGGCGCGCTCAATGGGACCTTCGTTTATATCGGAAGCCACAGCACGGACCGCTCTGCCGCTGCGCACCAGCCAGACGGGCAGCAGCGCGTGGTCGGTGCCGATATCGGCAACCACGCTGCCCTGACGGACATAGGAAGCGCACAGCGCAAGGCGCGGACTGAGCTGAGATGCTTTTGAATTCATAGTCATATTCTCCGTGATCGGGTGTTTATTTTCTGTTTGGGCGGCGCTTGATGTGCAGCAGCTCCAGCAGCTCGTCTATCAAGGAGCTGTCCCGAAGCTCTATCCACATCCATTTGCCGTCGTGGTAAGTCTCAGTGGTGTCGTAAAGCTCCTGCAGCTTTGCAGAAAAGCTCTCCCGGCGCGCGTCGAACTTTTCGCGCTCCGCCCTGCCGAGGGTGACGAGAAGGCAGATGGCGTTCTCTTTTGCGTACAGCGTGCACAGAGTCTTTCCGCCGCGGCGGTATTTGTATTCGTATGTCCAGCAGCCGAAGCCCTTCCCCCACAGGCGGTCGGTTTCGTACTCGGCTTCGATGGCGGCGCACAGTTCCTGCCATACCTCTGCCAGCTGCTCGCCAACCAGCCCCAGCAATGCTGCGCGGTCAAATTCGTCGTTCATATTTCTTTCCTCTTGAAAATGAGGAGCTGCGGCAAAGGCAGCTCCTCATGTAAACGCGTGAATTACTCGCCCTTGGCGAAGTGCTTGTTGAGCTTCTCGACCATCTCGGCGCAGTCAACACCGTGAACGGCGCAGGCCTGCTCGAGGCTCTCGCCTCTGGAGGCGGGGCAGCCCAGGCAGTGCATGCCCATGGCGATGAAATAAGGAGCGGTTGCGCGGTCGGCATCGAGGATCTCGCCGATAATGCTGTCTTTGGTAACGGTCATGGTAATCTTCTCCTTTGCTTGATGCGGAGCGAAAATGCTCCGGGAATAGTTTGTCCGCGAAAATGGCGGATAAATATGGAAAAGCTCCCCGGAAAAGGCTCCGGGGAGCATCCGATTGTCAGATCAGTCAGCTATTACTGCTCTTCTCTTTTCTTAGCAAAGCACTCGCTGCAATAGACAGGGCGATCCTCACGGGGCTTGAAAGGAACCTTGGCTTCCTGACCGCACTCAGCGCAGACAGCGATGAAGGTCTCGCGCTCGGGACGACCGGCATTCTTTCTTGCGTCGCGGCAGGCCTTGCAGCGCTGGGGCTCGTTTACGAAACCCTTGCTGTCATAGAACTCCTGCTCGCCAGCGGTGAAAACGAATTCCTCGCCACAGTCCTTGCAAATGAGAGTCTTGTCTTCGTACATGTGTTTTTACCTCGCTTTGGAAATAATGAATTTCGCCCACGGACGGCGGTTAACCGTCACCCTTGCCCACAAACCGGTGCAATGCTCTGATTAAGCTACTAGGGCATATATGCTGGACAGCCTTTCGGCTGTGGTCGCCATGGTTATCAGTCCCTCAAAAGGGCGTTTTTCAGCTTTCTGCGGACACGCTGCAGGGCGTTGTCCACTGCCTTGGCATCCATGTCAAGGCTCTTTGCAATATCCTCGTAGGAACAGTCGTTGAGATGATATTGTGTGAAAACCTGATATTCCTTTTCGGAGAGCAGCGTTCTGAGCCGCTGCCTTAGCTCCGCAACACTTTCGTCGATCAATACCGTCGATTCCGGATCTGCTCCTGCTTCTGCCGCGCTGAAAGCGTCCTCCTGCTTGTAATAATCGGACAGCTCCATGTAGTGGGTAAGCGGTTTGTTCTTGTCGCGGGCGGAATTCCTGACAGCCGAACGCAGGCGATTGTCTATGCACACTCCGGCATAGGTGCGAAAGGAAGCTTCCTCTCGCGGTGAAAAACTGCGGACTGCATTGTAAAGCCCAAGAGAGGCTTCCTGCATGAGATCGTCCGCGTCCATTCCGCACGCCTTGACGTTGGCTACTTTATATAGTATAATACGATAGTATCTGTTAAGCAGTTCGGGGAAGGCCTGCGGATCATGCGCAGCCATTGCTGCCAGCTCATCGTCGGACACGCCGCTGAAGCGGTCGTTCAGGTCCTCGAGCACCATGCTGTGCGGCAAACCATATTTCACCCCAATCATTTTATGCCTCTCAAGCATACACCCAAATTCGGTGATTGTCAATAATTTTATTAAAAGACCATTCACAAAATCTTAATCTTTGGGGAAATTAACAAAAAACCATCGCTTTGATTGGGCAGTAAATCTTTTAGTACGACGAAATGAAAATAACTATTGCAATTGTGCGAAAGCTGTGGTAGAATACGACTGTTGCACGAAAACACGAAAGCTTAATGCAAAGGAGGTACAGTATAATGGCAAAGTGTGAAATCTGCGGCAAGGGTGTTACTTTTGGAATCAAGGTATCCCACTCTCATCGCCGTTCCAATCGTACCTGGAAGCCCAACGTAAGACGTGTCAAGGCTATTGTCAACGGTACTCCCACTCGTGTGTACGCCTGCACCCGCTGCCTGCGTTCCGGCAAGGTCAACCGTGCAGTCTGATTGATTGGCACCAGACGATTTAGCCCACCTGCTTCGGTGGGCTTTTTTGTCGTTTCGCGGAGATGAGCTCCCGGTTCGAAACATAATCAGCACCTGCCCGTTACAGAGTATGTATCGGACAGGTGCTTTGTTTTTCGATTATTCGAACAATGAGGCTATTTCGGAGAATGCAGCTTTGACCGCATCGGTGACGCATGGACAGAACACTGCGGCTGCCGCGGCAACGAGCACCGCCGCGACGAGCCATGCGATCCACGCCTTGCTGCGCTTCCCGGGCTGTTCGGTTGCAGGAGCAGGATCGGCAGAAGGAGCTTCCTCTGCTGCGGATTCATCAGTCGAGGGAGCAGCTTCGGCTTCAGTTTCGGCTGCGATTGCTTCGTTCTCAGGCTCAGCAATGAGCGCTTCATCGGCAGCTATCTCCTCGTCCTGAGGTTCTTCGCCAGAAACGGCATTATCCTTGCCGTAGGTGCCTGCCAGTACGGCGTAGACATCCTCCACGGAGAGAGCCGCGATGGCGGCATCGTCGCAGGGCAAGCCGTTCTCCCTGAGATACTCTCTGATGTCCTCGTTGACGTCTGTGGCGCCGCCGGCATAATCAAGAATTTTCACGCGCTCAGACTCCGCCTGACCGACGTATTTCCCGGCAACGGGATCGTATTCGTACTTATGCCGATCCCCCAGGTCATCAGAAATGAATTCATCATAGGATTCTATGCCCAGCTCAGCGAACTTCGCGAGAGCCTCGGCATAGCCCTCCTCGTCAACACCGACACAATCCTCACCGATCTCGGCGATAAAATCTTCGTATTCTTTATTGAGAAGTCCTTCGTCCTCATCGTCCAGGAAAAACTCGACGAATTCGACATAGTCGCACTCGTCAAACTCCGACGGGTCAATGCTGAACATATCGATAAACTCCCCGTAGGGAAGACGCTCCATGAAGTATTCGCAATACTGCTCGGGACCTTCCTCGTTGGACAGGAACAAGGTAGCAATATGAAGCCTGCCGTCCTTGAGCTCGCAATCGAGGTTCTGAGAGTCGTAGGCTGTAAAGCCACCGACATGAGCTGAGAAATAAGCATTCGGAGCGGCTGACGACATATCTCTGAATGTATCCACGTCATTCAGCTCGCAGTATCTGCCGTAGGGTCCACAGGCGGAAATCTCCAGCTCGCACGGTATGTTCTCCATGATCGACTCGAGCTTCGCCTTGTCAATCAGATCAAAAACGACGCGCTCATCGCCGATCATGGCTGACGGCATGGAAAAATATGCAGGAGTATCCCCACCGCAGTAACGCATGAATTCTTTCAGCATGGCACGCATTTCATCCTGAGTGCCTCGCAGTGTCATTGTCATATCGAACTCGGCTGTGCCCATGATCATCTTCCTCCCGGTAGTTTATGCATCTATAATAATGCTTTATTAGCAAAAAGGCAATGACGGGACGCGACAAATTTCCTGCCGTGTTTTGTGCAAAGGCTTCAGCCGCGCTTCCAGTAGGCACTGCCGTCTCTGGTGCGCTCCATGTAACCGTACTCGATGAGATAACGGCGAAGGGTGGCGAAATCGTGCCATATTTCCCGGAGGATATCGTTGACCTGCTGCTCGGTATACCGCTCGCCCGTTTTGAATTCCTCCGCTATCCTGCGCAGAATGACGATCTTTTTCTTTTCCTTCTTGGAAAACACCTTGAGCCGCAGCGGTTCAAGGCTGAGGAACACATTTTCAAGAATTGCGCGCTGTTCCGCCTCGGTGATGACATAGCGTTCATCCACCATTGTTGCACCCTCATGCGGCGTGAGGAGCGTTTCCCGCGCCGCTTCTTTCTTTTTTGATTTGCTCTCCTCCGCCATTGCCCACACGGCAAGGTACAGCTTTGCCGCCTTGGCACGCTCACGGAGCATAAAACGCTGATGGCGGACGGTGGAGGCGGCAACACCCAGCGATTTTGCGATTTTCGCATCACTCTCCCCTGCTGCAAAGCGCAGAAGGAGATTTTTCTGATTGTCGGTCAGGGAAAGATTTTTCTCTCCGGCGGCAAAAAGCTGTTCCATGCGGTCGCCGTGGGTATCCAGATGAAGCTGAGCCGCCCGGTGTGCGTCAAAGAATCGTTTGCCCGCAGGAAACACCTCGCCCTTCTCGAAGCGCTGTCCGCAGAATACGCAGGTGTATCCTGCCTCGTCCTCACAGATGCCATCGATAAGCTCATCGGCAGAGATGTCTTTCAGTTCTATCATAGATATACCGCCCTCTCATCAATTCGTAAACATATTGTAATTGCGTTTATTTGTTTTGTCAACATTTTTCAGTTTAATGCTTACATCGATAAACTTTTATCATTTTCAGATGAACGAAGTCAGGCTCCGCGAGGTACATACAGTACCCATCGAGGAGCCTGAGAGTATATACATATTATATATTGTCGTTGAGCCAGCTCATTACAATCCGGACATCCGCCTCGCTCATGAACGGATGCTCGCTCTGCTCGGAAAAGGTGACGGCGCAGCCGTTTCTTTCCGCGAAGGAGCGTATGATATCCAGTGTCTGCAGGTTGTCTCTTCCGCCGAAAAGGATGTTCGTCGGCGAGTGCCATTCGTCAACGGGATGACGCAGGACATATTGGTAGTAATCCCATGACATCAGATCGATGGGCGTGTCGATCTCTTTTTCGCGCTCAAGGCGTTCTTCAGAGATACCGAACCATATCATCATCTGCCCGACCAGATATTCCATATCCAGTATGGGCGATTGGAACAGGCAGCGGGCAAACCGTCGGTCGCGATAGGCGTGGAGGCTGAAAAACGCCCCCAGACTGCAGGCGTACAGGCAGACCTCGCTCCAGCGTTCAAAGACATAGTCGCCCACAGCGGAGAGGTCGCGAATGCCGTTCCAGATATCGCATCGCGCGGATTCCTTTGCGCGCTCGCCGTGCTGAGGCAGATCAAAGCTGACGGTCTGGTATCCGCGCTGGGCGGCGATCTGTGCCAGACCCTCTGCCGATTCCTTGTCGGACATTTTTCCGTGGACACACAGCCAGATGCGTTCAGACTGCTCTCCCCAGACAATTGCCGGGATTCCGCCGATGGTTATCTTTTCCTTCTTCATAATATATCTGCCTCTTTTCCGCTCAGTCGGATGTATTGATTATGCGCTTGCGGAAGCGTTCTGTCAACTGTTCACGGCGTGAGTTATTCATCCTGAAAGCGCGCTTCGGTTATATTCACAGCCCGTGACAAAAAAACAGTTGAAATGTACGCGGATATGTTGTATAATACTTTAGCGAATGAGCCTGCATACCGACATACGGACATCGGGCCCTGTGCGACATGGCCCCGTGAACCATGTCAGGCGGGGAACCGAGCAG
>SVPO01000044.1 GCA_015065795.1 Oscillospiraceae bacterium
CACTGTGCTGTGGTGGAATCTGTTCGAAGACGTGGAGATCAGGGTGGTCACCCCCGAATCTCCCGAGATCCCTGCGGATTTCCCCCGCGAGCTGCTCAATGCCGCCAGCATCTCCGTGGTAAGCCGTCTGGCTGTGCCTGTGGGCGCGGTGTCCATGCTCTACTACGACAATACCTTTGTCCGTGAGCTGCCCACCGGTGTCTACTGGTTCTGGAAGAACGGCGTGGAGGTGACCCACCGTCAGGTGACCGTGGCAAAGCAGCTGCTCTCCCTGCCTGTTCAGGAGCTGCTGACCTCCGACAAGGTGACCGTGCGCGTGACCATGGCACTGGAGTACACCGTCACTCAGCCCCGTGTCTATGCCGAGAGCATGACCGACGGCGAGGAGCAGCTGCGCCTGACCGCTCAGCTGGCTCTGCGTGACTATGTGGGCAGCATGAAGCTGGAGGAGCTGCTGGAAAAGCGCTCCGACTTCTCCGGCTATCTGCTGGAGCGCCTGCAGCAGTCGGAGTGCGCAAAGTGGTGTGAATTCGCCTCCGCCGGCATCAAGGACGTCATCATCCCCGGAGACATCCGCGAGATAATGAACACCGTCCTCGTTGCCGAAAAGCAGGCGCAGGCAAGCGTCATCACCCGCCGCGAGGAGGTCGCCTCCACCAGAAGCCTGCTCAACACCGCCAAGCTCATGGAGGAAAACCCCACCCTCATGCGCCTCAAGGAACTGGAGTATCTGGAGAGGATCTGCGATCGCGTGGATTCCATCAGCGTCTCAGGCGGCGCAGACCTGCTGGGTCAGCTCAGCAGGCTGTGCCGCGGCAGGGCAGAATAAAGGACGCGGCAGGCAGAATAAAGGGCGGAAGTTGCCTTTTATCCTGCCATGTGGTATAATCGCTCAGAAGCGTAATGGGATCAGGAGGCAATAACATGAAGAAAATCGCGCTGAGAATCGCAGCCGCTGTCATGACTGCGCTGATGCTCGTGTCCGTTGTGGGATGCGCCGAAGCTGAACCGGTCAGGCACGAAGTGGACGGCGGATTGTCCATTGTTCTGCCTGCTGATTTTGAGAGTGTGGAGGTGGAAGGCTTTGCCCATGCCATCGCAAACGATGATGTCTGCGTATTCTTCGTGCGCGAATCCTTCGACAGTCTTGCTGCCATGGGGATCGAGGACATCACCCTTGAGGAATACGCAAGGCTGTACGAGGTCGGCTATGGGCTGGAGTCCCGATTTGCTCCCGACGCAGGCGGCAATCTTGTGACGACCTACGATGCGACCGTCGAGGGGTGCAGATACTTCTATTACTCCACGCTCCGCGAGGATACCGACTGCTTCTGGACCATCAGCTTTGCCTGCGAGGAAGAAGACCGTGATATTTACGCCGACCTGTTTGCCGTGTGGAACAGCACCATCACGGTTGAATGATATATGTCGAAGCTGTCAATTTGACAACCTGCCTCCGTGTGCCTGACGCACGGAGGCTTTTCCGTGCCGATCGGCATACGGCAGGTGCCTGATTATATTACAGATGACAATAATGTAAGTTGCGGAATGTCCCGATTTGTGATACAATTATCACAATCGCAAAGCGATCGGAAAATAAATCAGATTATTGAACAGGAGGGAAAATCATGAAGAAATTCGCACTGAGAATCGCAGTCGCCGCTATGGCGGTACTGATGCTGTTTTCTGCCGTCGGCTGCGCCGTGACCGATTCGGCACAGAGCGATCTTGTCAGGCACGACGTTGAAGGAGGCATTTCCATCAGCCTGCCGCCCGACTTCGAGGAGGCCGATCCGGAGGGATTCCATTACGTTATTGCCAACGAAGATGTGAAGGTTATGTTCGTGCGTGATCCATATGAAAACTTTTTTAACATGGGACTGGAGAATCTCGTGGACGCCGATCTTGGACTGTATGCGGAAATATTCGGTCTTTACTACGAATTCAGCACCGTCTTTGCTCCGGATGAAAACGGTAATTATGTGGCAACTCACCGCGCAACAGAGGACGGGGAGATGCACTTCTACTACGCCACCCTTCGCAAGGGTTCCGACTCCTTCTGGGCGATTTACTTCAACTGCAAGGACTCCGATGCGGATAAGTATATCGACCGGTTTCCTGTGTGGAACAACACCATCACCGTGGAGTGATTTCGCGCTTCTGGGCGCAGATATGCCAAAAACGAACCTCCGCAGGTCTCGCAGCCTGCGGAGGTTTTCTGCACCCGTCATACCTTTGGTGCTTGACAGGTGATCGCGCCGCTGATATAATGTGCCCGATGACGGCAGGAAGCCGTCACAGCGGACAGAAGTCCGCACCTGACTAATACGGATAATTATTTTTGTCGATACCATGAAGGTGTTGTTTGCCCTGCCGGGGAAACAGCGCCTTTTTTGTGTGGAAAGGAAAACTTATGACGATGAATACCGAACGCTCCCTGAGACTCAAACGCCTTGTGGTCTCCGCGCTTTGCCTCGCAATCGCCCTTGTCCTGCCCTTTCTGACGGGTCAGCTCAAGCAGCTGGGCAATATGCTCTGCCCGATGCATCTGCCGGTGCTGCTGTGCGGCTTTGTGTGCGGCTGGCCGTGGGGGCTCGCGGTGGGGATCATCGCGCCGATCATGCGCTCCCTGATCTTCCAGATGCCACAGATGGTGTCTGCGATACCTATGGCGGTGGAGCTGGCGGTGTACGGCGCGTCGACCGGACTGCTCTATAAGCTGCTGCCCAAGAAGATTCCTTTCATCTACGTCAATCTTCTCTGTTCCATGGTTGCAGGTCGAGTGGTATGGGGCGTGTTCAGCGCGGTGATGGCAGGCGTGCGCAGTACGCCCTTCGGACTGGAGATGTTCTTCACGCAGGCTGTGGTCAACGCTGTCCCGGGAATGATCCTGCAGATCGTGCTCATCCCCGTGCTGGTCATGGTTCTCCGCCGCGGGAAGCTCATGCTCAACGAATAGTGCCTGAAAATCAAATATTGTCTTTCTTTTGCCGGAGATGTGTGGTAAAATATTCATTACACTCTTGAACGGACGGGGGAGAGCCAATGAATAATCAAAGACGCAGAAAATATACCGCCTCCAGATCATCGCTGATAATGGCACTGGTGATCTGCGCGGCGGCTGCGCTGACTGTGGCACTGCTGTTTTTTGACAGCCATTTTATCTGTGTCAACGGCACGGCATACGGCAGCGATACAAAGTTTATCGATCTGCGCGGCGCCCGCACGATCGACGTGGGCAGGCTGTGCAATATCAAAGGGCTTGAGAAGCTGGATCTGCGCGATTCTCTGCTGACCGAGGAGCAGGCAGACCGCCTGCGCGAAAACCTGCCCGGGTGCGAGGTGCTCTGGTCGGTGCCCATTGCCGGACAGCTGGCGGACAGCGACGCAGTGGAGCTGGAGCTGAAGAATCCATCCGAGGAGGATTTTGCTCTGCTGCGCTTCTTTGATAACCTTGAAACGGTGAATGTTTCCGACTGCGAGCTTTATGATTATATGCAGGAGCTGAGCAGCGGCGATAATTCATGGAAGCTGGTGTGGACGGTGCCCATCGGCGGCAGGGAATACAAGAGCACCACCGTGTCGATAAAGCTGCCCGACGCCACCGCCGAAGACATCGATCAGCTGCGGTATCTGCCCAACCTTGACGCGGTGGAAATGAGCGGCTGCGAGGAATACGAAAAGATCATGGAGTTTGCCGAGTCGCGTCCTGACTGTGCGGTCAACTGGACGGTGGACGTGCTGGGACAGCAGGTGTCCTCCAGAGAGACCGAGCTGGATCTCAGCGGCACAAAGATCAGCGATGTTTCCGAGCTGGAAAAGAATCTTGCCTATCTGCCGAAGCTCGAGCGGCTGATTCTCTGCGACTGCGGACTGAGCAACGAAACGCTTCATGAGCTCAATCAGAGACAGGAAAGCATAAAGGTCGTCTGGAGGGTGTATTTTGGCAAGTGGTCGCTGCGTACCGATGCCACCGCCTTTTCCACCCAGCAGCCGGAAAAACCGTCGTACAAGCTGGTGGACGACGAGGTCAGGGTGCTGAAATACTGCACCGACCTTGAGATGCTTGATCTGGGGCATCAGGCGCTGACCAGTGTCGAGCCCTTTGCCGACCTGACCAATCTCAAGGTGCTCATCCTTGCTGACAACCGTATCTCTGATATTTCCCCCCTGTACAAGCTGACCAAGATGGAGTATTTTGAGATGTTCATCAACCGTATCGATGATATCTCGGTTGTTCAGTATATGCCCAACCTCACCGATGTCAATTTCTGCTGGAACCGCATTTCCGATCCCTCGCCGCTCTATGATCACGAACATCTCGAGCGCGTGTGGATGTGCGGCGGTCAGATGTCCGGAGCGACCAAGCAGGAGTTCATGGCTCAGCAGCCCGATGTCATCTTTGACCTCTACTCCACCTACGGCTCCACCAACGGCAGCTGGCGCACCTGCAAGAACTTCGGCAAGATTCGCGAGGGCTTCCGTCAGCACAACGGAATGAACGACTACCACTGGTAAACCAATAGAAAAGACAGCGGCTGCCGCGGAAGCAAATCCGCGGCAGCCGTTTTGTATATGTGCAGTGTCAGTTTTCAATGACCTCGACGAGGGCGTTGTAGTAGATGTAACGCTTGCCGTCCATGTCGAACAGCACCTTGCTTTCGTTCTCCTCGATGTCGATCTTTCCGGTATAGGTGGCGATAAGCTCACCGTTGTAGGAGTAAACGTTCACCGTGCGGTCAAGACCGCCGGCGATTTCGCTCTCGCAGGATTTGCATGAGCGCTGAAAGCTTGCGCAGCCTGTGCAGCCGCCCAGCAGCGAAAAGCAGACCATCACCACGCACAGCACAGCCAGTATGATAAGCTTGAGTCTGCGCTGGTCCTTGAATTCTCTGAGTTTCCTGATCATCCGTCATATTCCTTTCTGTGTGAAAAAATCACAATATCAGCACAATTGTGCCGATTTTTGTGTTGCCGAGACGCATTCCTGCGACTATAATAATTATATTGGCAAAAATATGCATTGTCAACAGAAATGTTGCAATTATGTTAACTGATGGAGGCGCACAATGAAGATAACCTTTCTCGGAGCCACTCACGAAGTCACCGGCAGCTGTACGCTGATCGAGGTCAACGGCAAATATATCCTCGTGGACTGCGGAATGGAGCAGGGCGCGGATGTCTTTGAAAATCAGGACATACCCGTCACTCCGTCCCTTATCGACTGCATCCTGCTGACCCACGCCCACATCGACCATTCGGGCAGGATGCCCATGCTTTACCGCAACGGCTTCAATGGGCTGCTTTACGCCACCAGAGCCACCTGCGACCTTGGCAACATCATGCTGCGCGACAGCGCCCACATTCAGGAGTCGGAGGCTCAGTGGCGCAACAAGAAGGCACAGCGCTCCGGCGGCAAGCCCTACGAGCCGCTCTATGAGACCCGTGACGTGGAAACACTCATCAAGAATATGCGTCCCTGTGATTTTGACCAGCCGGTCAGGATCGCCGAGGGTGTTGAGATATGCTTCCGCAGCGTGGGACACCTGCTGGGAGCAGCCAGCATAGAAATGGTACTCACCGAAAACGGCGAGACCAGAAAGATCGTATTCAGCGGAGATATCGGCAACGTCTATCAGCCCATCATCAGCGACGATAAATCCACCACCGATGCCGACTATGTGGTGATGGAGTCCACTTACGGCGACCGCACTCACAACCGCCCGGGTGACTATGTGAGCGAGCTTGCCGGTATGCTTCAGCGTACCTTTGACCGCGGCGGCAACGTGGTCGTGCCATCCTTTGCGGTGGGACGCACGCAGGAGATACTCTACTTCATCCGTGAGATCAAGCAGAAGGGTATGGTCAAGGGTCATGGAGACTTCCCCGTGTACATGGACAGCCCCCTTGCCAACGAAGCCACCGCAGTGTTCCTTCAGTGCGACGAAGCCTTCCTTGACGATCAGACCAGAGCCATCATCGACGAGGGCGAAAACCCCATCATGTTCCCCGGACTGGTCACCGCGGTCAGCTCCGACGAATCCAAAGCCATCAACGTGGATAAGCGCCCCAAGGTCATCATCTCCGCCAGCGGAATGTGCGAAGCGGGACGCATCCGTCACCACCTCAAACACAATCTCTGGAGACCTGAGAGCCTGATCCTTTTCGTGGGCTATCAGTCGGCAGGCACTCTGGGACGTATGCTTCTGGACGGCGTGAAAAAGGTCAAGCTGTTCAGCGAGCAGATAACTGTCAAGGCGGAGATCGCCGTGCTCAACGGCATCAGCGGTCACGCCGACCGCAACGGACTGAGCGAATGGATCTGCTCCTTCAAGGAGAAGCCTCAGCTGGTGTTCGTCAACCACGGCGACGACAGCTCCTGCGTATCCTTCACCGAGCATCTGGTGGAGGATCTCGGCTTCAACGCCGTAGCACCCTATTCGGGAACCTGCTACGACCTGCTCACCGGTCAGCCTGTGGAGGAGACCTCGGGAGTGCCCATACAGAAGAAAAACAAGGCAAAGAAAAGCAATACCTCCTACGACCGTCTGGTGGCGGCAGGCGAACGGCTCATGGAAGCCATCCGCGCAAGCGAAGGCAGACCCAACAAGGAGCTTGCCCGTTTTGCCGACCAGCTGGCGTCCATCTGCTCCAAGCTGGAACAGTAATTTCCGAAATATCCAAACATTACTTGACGAATATTGCTGCTTAGGCTAAAATAATCGTATTCGCAATAACTGAGGAGAATATATTATGAATCTGACAGAAAAACAAAAGAAGCTGATCGTTGACACGGTTACCGTAGTTCTGCTTATCGGAGCCTTCGCTCTGGCGTTCTACACCGGACTTGTGGGCAAAAAGTCCACCGGCGAACCCATGATCGACCTCAACATTTTCTCAATCATCGCAGTGCTCGGTTCCCTTGTGCTGATGGGTGTGGGTGGAGTCAGCGAGATGATCTCCCGCATCAAGAACAATACCGTCACATGGAGCTTTACTGCGTTCATGGCTGTGCAGGCGGTTGCCTTTGTTGGTATGTGTGCCATAGTCATCGGACTCAACAGCGGCGCCTTCTCCACCGACAGCGGCTGGATCCGCGGTCTGTTCCTGTGCTTCGTTGCCGTTCAGGTGCTGGGCTACATACAGGCAGTCATCTATTCCAACACCCTCGAGGGTAATGCCGACGGTGCTGACGAGTCTGAGGACGAAGCGGAAACCGACGAGGAATTCGATGAGGACGTCGAGGAGCCCGAGGAGGCTGTCGAGGACTGACAGACGGGCTATTTGGTGCCCAGTGCCCCATTTGCCACAAAATAGGCGTTTTCCGGGACCGCCGATTTATATATATTTGGTATTGTAATATCGGCGGTCCTGTGATAATATATTGTACAAGAAGATATTGAAGTTTTAGTAAAGGAGTGGGGCGACCCGCTCTTTTTTGTACGTTTGAGCACCTTTGGCAAACGGTGCCTTTATCCGAGAAAGGGGATCATCAGTTTGGCTGAAAAGAAAAACAAAGGCAAGGGCGGTCTTACCGTATCCGCCGTCAACGCTCTGGCTGAACCCATCGCAAAGGAACTGGGGCTGAGCATCTGGGATGTGCGTTACGTCAAGGAGGGTGCTTCCTGGTACCTGCGCATCTTCATCGACAAAGAGGGCGGCGTGAGCATCAACGACTGCGAAAAGATGAGCCGCGCCATCGACAAGCCTCTGGATGAGCTGGATCCCATCGATCAGGCTTATTTCCTCGAGGTGTGCTCCCCCGGCATCGAGCGCGAGCTGACCCGTCCGGAGCATTTTGAAAAAATGGCAGGACGCGAGGTGTGCGTCACCTTCTTCCGCCCCATCGACGGTGAGCGCGAGGTCATCGCAACGCTGGTCGGTCTGCGCGACAAGGACATCGTCCTCGCCGACCTCGACGGCGTGGAGTTTGTCATTCCCCGCAAGGATGCGTCGAGCGTGCATCTGACCGACGAGGATATTGATTTTGAGAATACCGAGATCCCCGACGACGTCGACGAGATCGAATACGACGACGGCTCGGAGGAAGAATAAAACATAAACCGAAACAAGCCGTTCCGGGATACAACCGGACGAAACAAACAACATAAGTCTGTACAGGAGGAAGCGACATGGCAGGCAAATCCGGAAAGAGCTCCAAAAACGCGGCCAAGAATATGAGCAAGGAGTTTTTTGAGGCTCTCGCGCTGTTCGAACAGGAACGCGGAATACCCATGACATACATGATCGAAAAGATCACCGCAGCCATCACCGTTGCTGTCAAGAACAGCACGGGATGCGGCGACAACGTGGTGGTCAACATCGATCCCGAGACCGTCACCTTTGAGGTGTTCGTCAACAAGGTCGTCGTGGAGGAGGTTCTGGACGAATCCAGAGAGATCCTCGTGGACGAGGCTCAGGCCAAGTACAACAAGATGGCAAAGCCCGGCGACACCGTCGGAATCCGACTGGATACACGCGAGTTCGGACGCATCGCCGCCATGACTGCCAAGCAGGTCATCCGTCAGGGCATCCGTGAAGCCGAGCGCGGACAGGTTGCCGACGAGATGCGCTCCAGAGATCAGGAGCTGGTCACCGCCACCATCGAGCGTATCGACAGCCGCACCGGCGCGGTCATCCTGCGCCTGAGCAACAAGATCGAGCTGCCCCTGCCCAAGAGCGAGCAGGTGGAGGGCGAGACCTATGTCGAGGGCGGCACCATCAAGGTCTTCGTGGTTGACATCCGTGACGGCGAGCGCGGTCCACGTGCCACCGTTTCCCGTACCCATCCCGGACTGGTCAAGCGCCTGTTCGAGACCGAGGTGCCCGAGATCTACGACGGCACCGTTGAGATCAAGGCCGTTGCCCGTGAGGCAGGCAGCCGCACCAAGATGGCTGTCGTCAGCAACGACGAGAACGTCGATCCCGTAGGCGCCTGCATCGGCGTGCGCCATGCCCGTGTCAACCAGATCGTTGACGAGCTGGGCGGCGAAAAGATCGACATCATCAAATACAGCGAGGATCCCTCCGAGTTCATCAGCAACGCCCTTGCTCCGGCACAGGTCGTCAGCGTGGAGATGGACGAGGAAAATCCCAAGGCGTGCCGTGTGCGTGTCCCCGACAGCCAGCTTTCCCTGGCCATCGGTCACAAGGGACAGAACGCCCGTCTTGCAGCCCGTCTCACCGGCTACAAGATCGACATCCGCCCCGAGAGCGGCTACTACGGCGAGGAGTAATCCCTATACAGGACCCTGTCGGACATCCGGAGGAAATATATGCAGCAAAAACGCAAGATACCGCTTCGTATGTGCATGGGCTGCGGCGAAATGAAGCCAAAGTCCGAACTGGTCAGAATAGTGCGCAGCCCGGAGGGCGAGGTCAGTCTCGACACCGTGGGCAAAAAGCCGGGCAGAGGCGCTTATCTCTGTCACAGCGTGCAGTGTCTGAACGCGGCTCGCAAAAAGAGACGCATAGAACGCGCACTGGATGTTCAGATAGGCGAGGATATATACAACACCATGGAAAAGGAGCTGAACGGCGACGATGGATAAACTGCTGTCACTCCTTGGTCTGGCTCGCAGAGCCGGACGGATCACACTGGGCTTTGATGCGGTATGCGGCAGCGTCCAGAAACAGGAAAGCAAACTCATTCTGACTGCAGAGGATGTGTCGGAGGGCACCATGCGCAAGCTGAACAATCGTCTCAGCGGAATGGAGATCGATATCCGAGAGATACCCTTCGGTCTGGATCAGATCAATGCGGCGATCGGCAAACCGGTTAGGATTATCTCGATTAACGACAGCGGCTTTGCCGGAAGGATGATCGAGCTGCTGGAAACAGGCAACGGGGAGGAATAACATATGCCAGCTAACAAAATCAAGATTCATGAGGTAGCCAAGGATTACGGCGTACAGAGCAAGGTCATTGTCGATCTGCTCAAGGCCAACACCTCCGGCACCAAGAAATATTCCACCATGACAGTGATCGAGGACGACGAGTTCGATCTGGTTTTCAATCTGCTTACCAGACAGAACGAGGTTCCCAGCTTTGCCGAGTTCGAAGCCAGTGCACGTCCCATTCAGGTGACTGCACCCAAGCCGGCTGCGGTCACGGTCGTCACGTCCAATCCCGCTGACCTCCAGACTGCCGATACAGCTGCGGAGGACAGCGCGGCAAAGAAGCCTGCCGAAAAGAAGCAGCCGGCAAAGGCTGCTCCTGCCAAGGGCAAGGAAGAAAAACAGCAGCCCGCAAAGCAGGATAAGAAAGAGGCAAAGAAGCCTCAGCAGCCCCAGAAGCCCAAGGAGAAGCGTCCCGAGTCGGTCACCATCCGTCCTCAGGGCAATCGTCCTGTGCAGGAGGGCGCCGTCATCATCCAGCAGGCTCCCGCTGCCGATGCAAACGGCGGACAGAAGCGCCGTATAGTCGACACCCGTTCCGGTCACGTTGACATCGAGCGCTACAATCAGAAATATGACGATCTGGCAACCGCAAAGAGCGGCAGAGCCAGCGAGAATTCCACCAACAAGCAGAAGCTCAACCAGAAGTCCCAGCAGTACAACAAGAAGGGCGGCAAAAAGCAGGGTCGCCGCGAGACCGAGGCAGAGCGCATGAAGCGTATCGCCATGGAGCGCAAGGCACGTCCCATCGAGATCACCGTTCCCGACGAGATCACCGTCGGCGAGCTGGCCTCCCGTCTGAAGATGACTGCTGCCGAGGTCATCAAAAAGCTGATGCAGCTCGGCTTCATGAGCGGCATCAACGATGTCATCGACTTCGAGACCGCTTACTTCGCAGCCACCGAGCTGGGCGCAAAGGTCGAGCGTGAGGTCGTCGTCTCCATCGAGGAGCGCATCATCGACGACAGCACCGACGACGATGCCAACCTCGTTCCCCGCAGCCCGGTCGTCGTTGTCATGGGTCACGTTGACCACGGCAAGACCTCCCTGCTGGACTACATCCGCAAGGCTAACGTCACTGCCGGTGAGGCAGGCGGCATCACCCAGCACATCGGTGCTTACCGCGTCAAGGTGGGCGATCGCGAGATCACCTTCCTGGACACCCCCGGTCACGAGGCTTTCACCACCATGCGTGCCCGCGGTGCTCAGGCTACTGACATCGCCATTCTGGTGGTCGCTGCCGACGACGGCATCATGCCCCAGACCGTAGAAGCCATCAACCACGCCAAGGCTGCCGGCGTATCCATCGTCGTTGCCATCAACAAGATGGATAAGGAAGGCGCCAATCCCGACCAGATCATGCAGCAGCTCACCGAGTACGAGCTGGTGCCCGAGGCATGGGGCGGCGACATCATCTGCGTTCCCGTATCGGCAAAGACCGGTATGAATATCGACGAGCTTCTGGAAAATGTCGTGCTGGTTGCCGATATGCTGGAGCTCAAGGCAAATCCCGACCGTGCAGCCAAGGGTATCGTCATCGAAGCCCGTCTGGACAAGGGCAGAGGCCCCATCGCCACCGTTCTGGTTCAGAACGGTACTCTCAACGACCATGACATCATCGTCGCCGGCACCGCTGTCGGCCGCATCAGAGTCATGACCAACGAGCACGGCGAAAAGGTCAAGAGCGCCGGTCCTTCCTTCCCGGTTGAGATCGTCGGTCTGGACAGCGTTCCCATGGGCGGCGATATCTTCAACGCCGTTACTGACGAGCGTCTTGCCCGTGAGCTGGTCGAACAGCGCCGCAACGCTCAGAAGGAAGAACAGTTCCAGCAGCAGACCAAGGTCACCCTCGACAATCTGTTCAGCCAGATGCAGGAGGGTGAGATGAAGGAGCTCAAGATCATCGTCAAGGGCGACGTTATGGGTTCCGTCGAGGCTGTGCGTCAGTCCCTTGAGAAGCTGAGCAACGAGGAAGTCCGCGTCCACATCATCCACGGTGCCGTCGGTGCCGTCAACGAGTCGGACGTCATGCTGGCAAACGCTTCCAACGCCATCATCGTCGGCTTCAACGTCCGTCCCGACCCCGTTGCCGCCGAGTTTGCCGAGCGCAGCGGTGTTGATATGCGACTCTACCGCATCATCTACGACTGCATTGAGGAGATCGGCTCCGCCATGAAGGGTATGCTGGCTCCCAAGACCCGTGTTGTGGATCTCGGCCGCGCCGAGGTCAGACAGACCATCAAGATCAGCTCCGTCGGCACCGTTGCCGGCTGCTACGTTGTCAGCGGCAAGATCGAGCGCCGTGCTCTCATCCGCGTGGTGCGTGACGGTATCGTCATCGCCGAGGATCAGATCAAGTCCCTGCGCCGTTTCAAGGACGACGTCAAGGAAGTCCAGCAGGGCTACGAGTGCGGTATCGGTCTGGAGAAGTTCAACGACATCAAGGAAGGCGACTTCCTCGAGGCATTCATCATCGAGGAGTATCGCGACTAATATTTTCCCCAAGGAGGAAAGAGCATGGCAAGCCACAGAAGCGACAGGCTTAACGAAGACATCATGCGCGAGCTGTGCGCTATCATCCGCACCCTGAAGGATCCCCGTATCAGCCCTCTGCTGTCGGTGGTTCGCGTGGAGGTCACCAACGACCTTTCCTACGCCACCTGCTACGTCAGCTGCATCGAGGGTTTTGAAAAGGCGCAGGAATCGGTCAAGGGTCTGCGATCCGCCGCCGGGTTCATCCGCAGAGAGCTGGGCAGTGCCCTCAAGCTGCGCAAGGTACCCGAGCCCCGGTTTATCGCTGATGATTCCATTGAGCGCAGCGCTCACATCAACAAGATGCTGATCGACGTCCGTCCTGAGGGCGGATATCGTGAGGATGACGAGGACGAAGACGAGGAATAATCGTCTTGCTCCTGTAAAGCCATACGGCATCACATAACAAATGAAAGGGACGGCCGGCAGAGTTTTTCGCTATGCCGGCCGGACATTACTTATATGGCAAAAGTATCTTTGAAAAAAGCGGCAGCACTGCTGCTGGAGCAGGATGACATCATCATCCTCTGCCATCGCTATCCCGACGGAGACACTATCGGCTCGGCTTTCGGTCTGTGCATGGCTCTGCGCGGTCTCGGCAAAAAGGCGAACGTGCTGTGCGGCGATATGCTGCCCCGCAAGTTCAGCTACATCTTCGAGCAGCTGGAGCCTATGGATATCCGGGAGAAATACGTGGTGTCCGTGGATGTTGCCGAAGCCTCCCTGCTGGGCGTGCTGGAGAGCGAATACGCCGACCGCATCGACCTGTGCATCGACCATCACGGCTCCAACCGCCTCAAGGCAAAGCATCATTATGTAGATGACAAGGCTGCGGCAACCGGCGAGATCATCTATCAGCTGCTCGCACCGCTGGGCGCGGAGCTGACGAAGGGTATAGCCATATCCCTTTACACTGCTCTATCCACCGATACAGGCTGCTTCCGCTATTCCAACGTCACCGCGCGTACCCATCAGATCGCCGCAAAGCTCATTGAGACAGGCATCGACCACAGCGCGGTCAATCTCGTGATGTTCGAGACAAAATCCATGGCTCGTTTCGCCCTTGAGCGCGAGATCATGTCCGGCTTCGACTTCCGATTCGGCGGACGCATGGCAATCATCGTTTTGACGAATGAGATGCTGGAACGCCACAACGCCACCGACGGCGACATCGACGGTCTTTCCGCCATGGCACGCAACATAGAGGGCGTTGATCTGGGCATAATGATCCGTGAGACAGCCGAGGGCTGCAAGATCTCCGCCCGTTCCTCCAAAGCTGTCAATGCCTGCGATTTCTGCAAGCTGCTGGGCGGCGGCGGACATCCGGCGGCAGCAGGATGCACCATCAAGGGTGCGTCCGTTGAGGAAGCCAGACAGATCGTTGTCGAGACCGCGGAAAAGATACTGTGAGCAGGAGAGAAGCATCGCCCATCAACGGCGTACTGATAGTTGACAAGCCGGAGGGCTTTACGTCGTTTGATCTGTGTGCCAGGCTGCGCCGCATCGTCGGACAGCGCCGCATCGGTCACACCGGCACCCTCGACCCCATGGCGACAGGCGTGATGGTGGTGCTGCTGGGTACTGCCACCCGTGCAGCGGAGCTTATGCCAAACCACGACAAGCGATACGTCGCTGGATTCCGTCTGGGTGTCACCACCGATACGCTGGACATCACAGGCAAAGAGCTGACCAGCTGTCAGCCCGACGTGGATGCGTCTGCGCTTGAAGCGGTGCTGGAAGATTTCCGCGGAGAGATCGACCAGCTGCCGCCCATGTACTCGGCGGTCCATTCCGACGGACGCAGACTGTACGAGCTTGCCCGTGAGGGTGTGGAGGTGGAGCGCACGCCGCGCCGAATAACCATCCACCGCCTTGATTTGCTGAGCTATGACAGCGCCACCGGAGAGGGCACGCTGGATGTCTCCTGTTCACGCGGCACATACATACGCTCGCTCATCGACGATATCGGCCGCGCTCTGGGCTGCGGCGGTATCATGACCGCTCTGCGCCGCACCGAGGCCTGCGGCTTTTCGCTGGATGACGCCATCACCGTCGCGCAGGCGCAGGAGATGGGTGAGAGCGGGCGGTTGAATGAACGCATCATGCCGGTGGAGCGTGTGTTTGAAACGCTGCCCTTCTGCGGCATTACCGACAAGCAGTCCGTCCGCTATCTCAACGGCGGCGAGCTTGATCTGTCGCGCATGAAGCACCCTGATAGCGCCGATGACGGACAGCTGGTCCGCGTCATGGGACCGCAGGGCTTTCTGGGCATCGGACGCATCGACAGGCAGACAGAGCAGCTCAGACCGTACAAGAAATTCTGATTATTCACTGATTCCAAGGAAAAGGAGCCGGAGGCAATGCTGATACACAACACCATACCGGAGTTGTCGTCATCTGCGGCAGCCCTCGGCTTTTTTGACGGACTGCATCCGGGACACGAAGCGGTCATCCGCTCCGCCTGCGAAAGCGAGCACACCGGTGTTGTGCTGTCCATCGGCTCCCGTGAGCGCATGGCATCCCGTCTGCTCATCGATGACGACCGCGATATGCTTCTGGAAAGCATGGGCGCCGATATGCTGATAGCTCCGCCCTTTGAGGATATCCGGGAGATGGCCGGTGAGGAGTTTTTCCACAGTGTGCTGATGGATAAACTGCACGCGCGCAAGGTGGTCTGCGGCTACAATTTCCGCTTCGGACGGGGTGCCGCCTGCGGCGCGGAGGAACTTTCCGCGATGTGCGCAGAGGCTGGAGTGGAGTGCGTTGTAATACCGCAGGTGACGTTCGGCGGCGAGGCGGTGTCAGCCCGTCGTCTGCGCTCACTGCTGGACGAAGGCAGCGTGGCTGAATATGCCTCCGTTCTCGGCAGACGCTATTCCTACCGCCTCGAGGTGGTCACAGGTCAGAAGCTCGGCAGAAAGCTGGGATTCCCCACGATCAACCAGAACCTCCCGGAGTACCTCCATCTGCCCCGATACGGCGTTTACGCCTCGGTTGTGCGCACTCCCGACGGCATAGTCCGTCCGGCAGTGACCAACATCGGCGTGCGTCCCACTGTAGGCTCACCCATACCCCTCAGCGAGACGTGGATAATGGATTACGACGCCGACCTCTACGGTCAGTGGCTGCGCGTGGAGCTGGTGGATTTCATCCGCCCCGAGCAGCGTTTCGACAGTCTGGACGCGCTGAAGTATGCAATCAGACACAACGCAGGACAGGCGGCAGAGATGACCCGCGGCATCACGACGACCACGCTGCCCTGACAGGCAGATGGTCTGAAAAAGTTCGGGTTTTCCATATTATTGCAGTTCTTTCTATTGACATCTGATGGCAGATGTGTTACAATAGTCGTCGCCGCAGTAAGCGCAGGTGTAGTTTAGTGGTAGAACTCCAGCCTTCCAAGCTGGTCGTGTGGGTTCGATTCCCATCACCTGCTCCAAAATCAGCGCCAGTAGCTCAGCTGGATAGAGCAACTGCCTTCTAAGCAGTAGGTCAGGGGTTCGAGTCCCTTCTGGCGCGCCATATTCGGTGGGATTAGCTTAGTTGGTTAAAGCGCCAGGTTGTGGCCCTGGAGACCGTCGGTTCGAGTCCGATATCTCACCCCACGCATGGAAAGCCGGCGTGCGGCATCGCGTCGCACGCCGGCTTTTTGCAGATTTCTTCAAGGCTTCCCGTTGGTTACTGCATCTCGCAGCCGAATATACTGGGGTGTAGCCAAGGGGTAAGGCAACGGACTTTGACTCCGTCATTCGCTGGTTCAAATCCAGCCATCCCAGCCATATGACTCATTAGCTCAGTCGGCAGAGCACCTGACTTTTAATCAGGGTGTCCGGGGTTCGAATCCCCGATGGGTCACCATTGAAAGCGCTTGCAAATCGCAGAGCAATGTGATTTGCAGGCGTTTTTGCTTTGCCAGCACGCCCTTTGCCTGTTCCTCGGTCAGTTCTTCTGTTTTCATGGCTTTCTCTTTTCCTCGGCTACGCTTTTGTAGGTGGTTGCTTCACCTGCCGCCGCGCCGATTAGGCTCGCGCCCCAGCCGAATTTGTGAAAAAGGGTATAAGAAAAGCACCTCGCCCGATCGGGTGAGATGCTTGGCTGTATGAAGTTATTCTTCGTGTTTGAAATCGTGTTCCCTCAAGCAATTTCTTGCCATGGTTGCCTGCATACGAGCGTGATCTGTTGAATCTCCATCGAATTCCTCAAGTATGGGGTCATCGTCGTCATACGGCTCAGCTCGATTCATTATTTCTACAAGCTTGTCATATTCTTCTTTCGATAAAGGAAAGACCATATCGTGAACCTCCATTCAGAAAACCGTATATTGCTTTAACATAACCGTCAATGTTTCAGCAGCCCGGAGCGGCTTATCATTTTTTATCCAACCTTCCTCAGGCTCTTGAACTGAGCGTTGAACAGGTCGTAATACTCACCCTTCAGCTCCATGAGCTGGTCGTGGCTGCCCTGTTCGACGATCCTGCCGTGGTTGATCACAAAGATGCGGTCGGCATTCTTGATGGTGGAAAGGCGGTGGGCAATAACGAATGAGGTGCGTCCCTTGAGGATGGCGGCGATGCCTGCCTGCACCATCATTTCGGTGTGGGTGTCGATGCTGCTGGTCGCCTCGTCCAGAATGAGGATTCGGGGCATGGACACCATGGTGCGCGCAAAGGCGATAAGCTGACGCTGTCCCACGGAAAGGGTGGTGCCGTGCTCGGAAAGCTCGGTGTCGTAGCCCTTTTCCATCTTGCTGATGAACTCGTGGGCGCCGGTGGCTTTTGCCGCGGCTTCGATCTCCTTGTCGGTGGCGCTGAGCCGTCCGTAGCGGATGTTGTCGCGGATTGTGCCGGAGAAGATGAAGTTATCCTGAGTCATAACGCCCATCTGCTGGCGCAGGCTGTTGGTGGACACATCCTTGAGGTTGTAGCCGTCGATGAGGATGTCGCCCTCCTGCACGTCGTAGAAGCGGCTGATGAGGTTGACAATGGTGGTCTTGCCGGCACCGGTGGGACCCACCAGCGCGATGGTCTCGCCGGGCTGTGCGGTAAAGCTCACGTCGTTGAGCACACGCACGTAATTTTCGTCCTCGTAGCTGAAGGATACGTTGCGGAATTCCACGCGACCCTCGATGTCGGGCAGCTCTTTTACGTCCTCGCGGTCAACGATCTCCGGTTCGGTGTCGAGGATATCAAAGATACGCTCGGCGGCAGAGAGATTGCTGATGAGGGTGTTATAGAAGTTGCCGAGGTTGCGGATGGGGCTCCAGAACATTCCCATATATGTGGAGAAGGCGATGATGGTGCCGAGATTGTCGATGCGGATATCCAGCACGGCGACCGCCACCCAGTAGAGCACGATGCTGCCGATGACCCACATCACGTCGATGAGCGGGCCGAAAGCGTCCGACCAGCGCACAGCGCCCTTGAAGGCGTGGACATATTCGTTGCTCAGATAGTCAAAGTCCTCGGTGGTCTCGTTTTCCGCCGAGAAGCTCTGCACGACGCGCATACCGGAGAAATCCTCGTGAGTAAAGGCGTTGAGGTTGCTGCTCTTTTTGCGGTAGGTCTGCCAGCGCTTGTGGGAAACGATCTGGATGAGCCACATTCCTGCCATGAGCACCGGCAGGGTGATGAGCGCGGCAAGGGCAAGCTGTACGTTCTTCACCAGCATGATCACCGCCACGGCGATCAGGGTGACAAACTCGGGGATGAGGGTGGTGACACCGTCGGCGAGCACCTGCTTGAGGGAGTTGACGTCGCCGATGACACGGGCAAGGATCTTGCCGGTGGGGCGGCTGTCAAAGAATTTGAAGCCAAGCTTCTGAATGTGGCGGTAAAGCTGCTCGCGGATGACCATCAGCACCTTGTTGGACATGACAGCCATAAGCTTCATGCGGATGCGCACGCCGATGAGGTAGACGATGTTGATGACCAGCGCGATGCCGCCGATAATGAGCAGACCGGTCATGTCGCCGTTCAGCACCTCAACGTCCATGGCGCGCTCCACCAGCAGGGGATTGATGAGGGTGACGGCGATGGTCACCGCCATGACGCACAGC
>SVPO01000045.1 GCA_015065795.1 Oscillospiraceae bacterium
TTATGGGAAATGATAGTGATCAGATAAGATAGTCGGTGTGGGTGATGGCTTTGCCGCCCTTGCAGTAGACCCTGGGCACGCGGCGTGCCATTCGGCAGATAAGCTCGTAGTTGACGGTGCCCATCTTGTCGGCAAGCTCGTCAACGGTGATCTCCGCGTCGCCGTCGATACCGAAGGCAGTGATGCGGTCGCCTGCCTTTACGCCCTCGACGCCGGTGACGTCCAGCATGAGCTGATCCATGCACACGCGTCCCACAATGGGCACACGCTGACCGTGCAGCAGAACCTCCTGATTGTTGGAGAGAATTCTGGGATAGCCGTCGGCATAGCCGATGGGCGCGGTGGCGAGCACCATGTCTCTGGGTGCGGTGAAGGTCCTGCCGTAGCTGACGGTGGCTCCCTTCTCCAGCGGCTTGACCATGGAGATGACCGAACGCAGGTGCATGACCGGACGCAGGTCAAATCTGTTTCTCATCAGTGCCGAAGGGGACAGACCGTAGAGGATGATGCCCGGACGCACCATGTCAAGGTGCATATCCGGATATTCCAGAATACCGCCGCTGTTGCAGCAGTGACGCCATCGGAAGGTGATGCCGCGCCCGGCAAGACCGTCCAGCAGCTTTGTGAAGGAATCAAACTGGCTGCGGGTGAACGCCTCGCCGTCCTCGCCCTCGTCGGCAACGGCAAAGTGAGTAAATATGCCGTTAACGTCCAGTCCGGGCAGGGAACACACTCTCTGGCAGGGATCGAGCTGATCGGCGGTAAAGGCATCGCTGCGGCAGTTGAAGCCGATGCGTCCCATGCCGGTGTCCGCCTTGATGTGGCACTTGATGCTCACTCCCAGCTTTACGGCTGCGGAAGAAAGCTGCTCGGCGTATTCCTCGGAGAATACCGCCTGAGTGATATCGTAGTCAGAAAGCAGATATGTAACGTTGTGGGGCGTATAGCCCAGAATGAGGATATCGCCGCGGATGCCGCATCTGCGCAGCTCCACCGCCTCCTCGATATTGGAAACGGCGTACCATTTTACGCCCATGCGCTGATACTCCAGCGCGATCTGCTCAACGCCGTGACCGTAGGCATCCGCCTTGACCACGCACATGACCTCGGCGCTGCCGGTTCGGCGGCGTATGAGGTCGAGATTATGCTGAATGGCGTCCAGGTCGATGTCCACCCATGTACGCCTTGTGTAATCTATCATTGAAAAATAAGCCTCTTTTCCTGATATGCGTTCTGATTATGCTGTGGGAGCCTCCGAGCCTTCGAACAGCTGGGAGAAGATATATCCGACTGTTCCAATGAGGCTGGGAGTTGGAATTATTCCGCCGGCAACGAGGAGCTCGTATACCAGCAGAGCCATGCCCAGAGCAAAAATGGTGACGATTATTTTGGCAAAGACGCCCCATCTCGTGCCGAAGTACATCAGGCACAGTCCCACGGGGAAGCACAGCACGATTGCAAGCATCACCCACGCCGGATGGATTGCCTTGCGCTGAGTGACATTGTAGTTGAGATAGCTGAGCATATTCCTGCGGAATTTATCATCCTTGAGCGTGAGGATATGCCTGACCACGGGGTCGGAATAGGGCGAATCCTCCGGCTCGGGCGGAAGCTCCATCGGCTCGGATACCGGCATCTGCTGCTCCTGCGGCTCGACATCGTACAGCGGCCGGTCGTAGTCATAGCTTATCGGGGCACCGTAGTAATCGTAGCCGTTATCCATTGCTCTCCCTCCGCTTCGTGGTGACAGCGGCGCAAGACGCGCTTGCCGTCCTATTAAATAAGTATTATACTACTCGCTTTTCGCCGCGTCAATATTCTTGCGGCGGTCTTTTGTTTTTTCTGCACCGCGCTGCCCATTTGACGAAAACACTTGCGCAGACGGGGTGGGCGGCGGTATAATAGCCGCATGATATACTCTCAGAACAAGGGGGAATTCCGATGAAAAACGGATTTGTCAGAGTAGGCTGCTGTTCTCCGCGCATCCGCGTGGCGGACTGCACCGGAAACGCTTCAAAAATCATCGAAAAGGCAGCCGAGATGCACGCGCGCGGCGTTCGCGCTGCGGTGTTTCCCGAGCTGTGCGTTACCGGTGCCACCTGCGGCGATCTGTTCGGTCAGGACGTGCTGCTCCGTGCCGCGGAGCGCGCCGTGATCACTATCGCAAAGGAGACCGCCGAGCTGGATATGCTCCTGCTGGTGGGCGTCCCCGTTGCAGCAGGCTGCAGACTGTACAGCTGCGCCGCTGCCATCTGCCGCGGAAAGCTGCTCTGCCTGACCGCAAAGACCAACATTCCTAACTATGGCGAACACAGCGAAAAGCGCTGGTTCTCCCCTGCCCCTGAGACACCCGTCACCGTGGATTACGCCGGCACATCCGTGCTGCTGGGCAGCGGACTGCTCATGGAGTGTGTCTCCATGCCCCGACTGGTCATCGGCGCCGAGCTGGGCGCGGATCTGACTTCTCCCCGTCAGCCCGGCACGGATATGGCTCTGAACGGCGCGACGCTCATCTGCAATCTTTCCGCCGAAGGCTCGATCATCGGCAGGACCGGGAACCGCACCGACACCGTGAAGGTGCAGTCGGGACGGCTGAACTGCGCCTACGCCCTTGTCAACGCCGGCGAAGGCGAATCCACCGGCGACCTCGTATTCTCCGGTCACTGCGTCGTGGGGGAAAACGGCGTGATCCTTGCTCAGCAGAACTGGGAGGCAGACGGTTTCATCACCGCCGACATTGACGTGGAGCTGCTGCACCGCGAACGCCGCAGCGCAGCGGATTTTGGTGATTATCAGCACTCTGCCGAGCGTATTCCTTTCGATCTGGACGTTACCGATATTGCCCTTGAGCGGCGTTACGAACGTCTGCCCTTTGTGCCGGAGGATTCCTCCGAGCGCGACCGCCGCAGCGAGGAGATCCTTACCATGCAGAGCCGCGCGCTTGCGACCCGTCTTTCCGCCATCAACTGCAGGACTGCCGTTCTCGGTCTGTCGGGCGGACTTGACAGCACCCTTGCACTCATCGTCTGCGCCCGTACCTTTGATTATCTCGGTCTTGACCGCAAGGGCATCATTGCCGTGACCATGCCCTGCTTCGGCACCACCAACCGCACCAAATCCAACGCCTGCCGTCTTGCGGATGCCTACGGAGTTACCCTGCGCGATATTCCCATCACCGAGGCGGCAAAGCTGCATCTGAGCGACATCGGCCACGACGGTGTCACCACCGACGTCACCTACGAAAACGCTCAGGCACGCGAACGCACCCAGATCCTCATGGACATTGCCAACATGGAAAACGGCATCGTCATCGGAACGGGTGACCTTTCGGAAATGGCGCTGGGCTGGGCGACCTACAACGGCGACCATATGTCTATGTACAGCGTCAACTGCGATATTCCCAAGACGCTGATAAGATACATCGTTCTCTTTGAAGCCGGACGCACCGGCGGCGAGCTGGGCGAGGTACTGACCGACGTTTACAACACACCGGTCAGCCCGGAGCTGCTGCCGCCCAAGGACGGCGACATTTCCCAGAAAACAGAGGATATCGTAGGTCCCTACGAGCTGCACGATTTCTTCCTCTATTACTTTGTGCGCTATGGCTTTGAGCCGGCAAAGATATACCGCATTGCCCGTCACGCCTTTGAGGGGCAGTACGACGGACTGATCATCAAGGGCTGGCTCAAGACCTTCATGCGCCGCTTCTTCACCCAGCAGTTCAAGCGCAGCTGCGTGCCCGACGGTCCCAAGGTTGGCTCGGTCGCCATGTCCCCCAGAGGCGACTGGCGGATGCCCAGCGACGCCTGCTCGGCTGAGTGGCTGAAACTGGTGGACGAGATCGATCCGGAGAAATAAACGTCAGTGCGGTATCAGTCCGTTGACCAGCGCGGTCATTTCGTCGCGTGAGTTCACCGTCCGCGCCCGTTCGATGACCGACTGACGCTCGGCATCGGTCAGGGAGTAAAAATGGTGCATCGCATAGATGTTCTGCGCCAGTGCCATCGCCATCCCTTCAGGCATCGCTCCGGGAAAATGTTCATTCATATATATCGTCTCCTTTTCGGGTGATGTATTGATTATTCCCCTGCTGCCGCCGGGATAAACAGTCTGCCGCAAAACCATTCCGGAACAAGATAATAAACTTACAGGAGATAAACCATGAGCAACATCGACATCAAGAAAATTCTCTCCGCCGTTGACCACACTCTGCTGGCGGTGGACGCATCCTGGGAGGATATCAAAGCCATCTGTGACGACGGCATTAAGTACGGCACCGCGTCGGTGTGCATCCCTGCCGCGTACGTCGCCCGTGCCGCGGAATACGCAGCAGGTCGGCTGCCGATCTGCACTGTTATCGGATTCCCCAACGGCTATTCCACCACCGAAGCCAAGTGCTTCGAGGCAGCCGATGCAGTAAAGAACGGCGCGGACGAGATCGACATGGTCATCAACGTCGGCTGGCTCAAGGACAGGCAGTACGACCTGCTTCTTAAGGAGATCAAAGCGGTCAAGGCTGCCTGCGGCGGCAAGCTGCTCAAGGTCATCATCGAGACCTGTCTGCTCACCGACGAGGAGAAGATCGAAATGTGCCGCATCGTATCCGAATCGGGTGCGGACTACATCAAGACCTCCACCGGTTTTTCCAAGGGCGGCGCCACCCGTGAGGATGTGGCACTCTTTGCAAAGCACGTCGCTCCCCATGTGCAAATCAAGGCAGCCGGCGGCATCGCCTCCCTCGAGGACGCTCAGGCTTTCCTTGACCTGGGCGCGTCCCGTCTGGGCACCAGCCGTGTGGTGAAGATCGTCAGGAACGAAAACAGCTCGGGATATTGATCCGAATAGCAACGGGCAGCTGTACCGATGAGTGCAGCTGCCCGTTTTCTGTGTCGTTCCGTAAGCTTTACAGAATGGGCGGCTGTCCGTCGAGGAAGCTGCCCTTTGCGTCGCGGACGTCCACATTGCAGCCGCCCATCTCACGCATGATCTTAGCCGCGTGCACCGCAGCCTCTCTGCCGCCCTGGGCGCACAGAATATAGTCGCAGTCCTGCGGACGCTCATAACCTGTACGGCGGTCGTATTCCGCTTCAATGTGGGCTGCGCTCATGGCAACCTCGTTGGGCACGACCCAGTCGCCGGTCATGGCACAGCTGTGGACTACGGTCTTTTCTATGGCATCGGCGGTTGCCGGGTTGTGGGAGCCGTGCGCGTGGGGCGGCACGAACATCCGCGTTCCGATGCGCACGATGCCGTTGGTGCTGTCAAGCACGGCGTCACAGGCTTTCTGAGCAGCCGCCTGACTGTCAAATTTGGCAAATGCATTGTACAAAATCGCTCAACTCCTTACACGACAAGTGTCTGCAGAATCCGGCGGATTATTCGCTTTGACGGCAATAATCAATGTTTACCCCAAAACAAGCTATCAGTACAGCTGCAGGGACTATTTTCTATAAACTACTGCCTATAATCAGTACAGACGAAAGCCCTCGCGAGTGTTCGACTCGCGAGGGCTTTTCTGTATGAATATTATCTCGTGATTACGCTGCTCTTATGCGGAAATCATTACGTTGGTTTTCGCAATCAAAATGCATGCAGGCGTTAAATCAGACGATCATTTTTCAGCATAGCCGTCGGGATGGGTGCTGTGCCACTTCCACGCGCTGGAGATAATTTCCTCGAGACTGTCGTGCTCGGGCTTCCAGCCCAATATCTTTTTCGCCTTTTCACTGGACGCCACCAGACGGGCAGGGTCACCCGGGCGACGCGCTGCATCCACATGTGGAATGGCATGACCGGTAACCTTCCGCGCTGTCTCGATAACCTCTCTCACCGAATAACCCACGCCGTTGCCGAGGTTGAAAATATCGCTCTGGCCGCCATTGTTCAGATACTCGACGGCGAGGATGTGAGCCTGAGCAAGGTCGGTGACATGAATGTAGTCGCGGACGCAGGTGCCGTCATCGGTGTCATAATCTGACCCAAACACCGATATTGCCTCCCTCTTACCCAGAGGAACCTGAAGGATCAGAGGAATGAGATGGCTTTCGGGATTGTGAGCCTCGCCGATGGTACCGCTTTCGTCAGCTCCGCAGGCGTTGAAATATCTCAGAGAAACATATCTCAGTCCGTGTGCAAGGCTTGTCCAGCGGAACATTTTTTCCATTGCCAGCTTGGTCTCGCCGTAGGGATTTATCGGCTCGGTGCGGTCGGTTTCAAGGATCGGGATGTTTTCCGGATCGCCGTAGGTGGCAGCGGTGGATGAAAATACGATCTTGTCGACGCCGTTCTTCACCATGGCTTCCAGCAGCACCTTCGCGCCGCCGAGGTTGTTGTCGTAGTATTTCAGTGGATTGATAACGCTTTCGCCCACAAGGGAATAGGCAGCAAAGTGGATGACCGCGTCGATGCTTTCATTGAGAAAGATATCGTCAAGGAAATCCGGATCGCGCAGATCGCCCTCATAAAACTTCGCCTGCGACGGCACCGCACTGCGGTAGCCGGTGGCGAGATTATCCGCCACGACCACTTCGTGACCGGCTTTGATCAGTTCAAGCGCGGTGTGGGAACCGATATAGCCGGCTCCGCCTGCAACAAGTATACGCATATATATTGTTCCTCCTGAATTTACTTGGGATCCGTTTGAATGAGATTATAGCCTAACAGCAAGCCTATGTCAAGTCGTTTTAGCCGTTTTTTGATGAATTTATATCGAAAAACAATAACTAGTTGTTGTTTTTCAGCGTGCAGCATCACTGCTGTGAGGTCATTTCAAATCCTCCTGCAGGACGAATCCGCAGTCTCATGCAGGCATTCTCGCCGAAGATGCGCTCCATTTCCTTTTCGTATATGCCGGCCATATCCAGCGGCACGAAGGCCTGTATCGTACCTGCAAAGCCGCCTCCATGCACACGCACCGCGCCGCTGCCGCCGAGGATCCGTCGGCTCATTTCCAGCGCGAGGGGGATAGCCTGCTGCTGCGGCGCAGAGCAGGAATAGAGATTCTGCAGCAGGTTTGCCGACGACTCTCCCGAGCTGTTAACCAGCCGCAGGAAACGGTCGATATCACCGCACATCAGGGCATCTGCCTCCTGAGCGGCACGGCGGTCATCCTCGAAGAAGTGTATGGCGCGAAGCAGCGCGCGGTCGGGGCAGTGTTCTCTCAGCTTCGGGATGGCATCGTAGAATTCGGCTTCACCGACCTCACGCAGCCGTGTTTTGCCAAACTGCGCCGCCACCTGCTCCATCTCGGCGCGCACCGCGGTGTAGTCGCCGGTAAGGTCGGCGTGACTGCCGCCGGTGTCTGTAATGATGACGCAGTATCCGATGCGCTCGAAATCGCACCGGAAGCTGTTGATCACGGGCTTTTGAGGGTCGAGAAAATCAATCGCTACCAGTCCGCCCACCGAGCTGACCATCTGGTCCATGAGGCCGCTGTTTTTGCCGAAGTAGACATTCTCGGCGTACTGACCTATCCTGGCGATCTCCACCGCGCCGGCTTTTCCGTCGTTGTATCTGCGGTCGATTATGGTTCCGATGAGAGTTTCGAAGGCTGCGGATGAAGATATACCGCTGCCGCCCGGAACGTCTGACACCGAGTAGAGGTCAAAGCCGCCCACGCTGACACCCATGTCAGTGAAGCGGCGCACGATACCGCGAACTATGGACGCGGAGTTTCCGCGGCGATCGCCGACCTCCAGATCGGAAAGATCCACCTCGAAGGCATCGTAGCCCTCCGATTTCACTCGCAGCACCCCTTCGTTGTGAAAGGACACAACGCCGATGATATCGAGATCCACCGCTGCCGCGAGCACTCTGCCGTGCTGGTGATCGGTGTGATTGCCGCCGATCTCGGTACGTCCCGGAGCGGAGAATATGCTGATATCGCTCCTCGACGGATAGAGCCGCGCAAAGGCATTGACAGCTTCCGTATATCGCTTTTTCTGACGCGCCAGAGCTTCGTCGGATGTTCCGTAAAGCTGCCTGAACAGCGGAAGGAACGCATCGCTCTGCAATTCATTGAGTATTCGGGTGATATTCATAACGGTTCCTCGTTCAATCGATATTTCAACGAATATGTGGATATATTGTACCCCGTATCGCCGACCATATCAAGCATTGCTCAGATATCGTTCAGCTCGTTTTTTCATCTATATTATATCCCCGTATCCTCGGAGGTTCAAGAAAATCGATGCATACATACACAAAAAAAGCCACGCTGTTATTGCGCGCATACCGGGTTGCGGTTATAATGAATATGGGTAATTGCGGTGACCAGCACCGCGTCTGCGCTATATGAGGATTGCGTGATATCTGACCTCTGCAGAAGATTATTAACAGAGCTGTAATATGCTTGTATTACACTTATTCTGACGAAAAGCCATCCGCGCACCAATGCGCCGAAGATTTATAACGAAGGAGGAGCTTATGGGGAAAAAGAAAGCCAAACGAAGCATTTTTGAAAAGATCGCAACGTTTGTTGTGGATAAAAGAAAGCTGTTTTTCTTCATTTACATTGCAGCTGCCATTTTCTGCGTATTCTCGATGAACTGGGTGTCGGTGGAAAACGACATCACCACCTATCTGCCCGAGGACACCGAAACGCGCAAGGGCATTGTTGCCATGAACGAGAATTTCGTAACCTTTGGCACCGCCCGTGTCATGGTCTCCAACGTCACCTACGACACCGCACTGGAGCTGTATGACGAGATACTGGCGGTAGAGGGCGTGGACATGGTCACCTTTGACGACTCGGACAGTCACTACCGCAGCGCGGCTGCACTCTACGACGTGAGCTTTGCCGATTCGGTCAACGATCCTGCCACAATTGAAGCTCTGCACGAGATACGCAGCAAACTCAGCGGCTACGATACATATGTTGACACCACCGTTGGTGTTGACCTGAACGCCATGCTGGATAATGAGATGTCCACCATCCTTGTGGTTGCAGTGATTATCATTGTGGTGGTGCTGACGCTGACCTCCCGTGCATACGCCGAGGTACCTGTGCTGCTCATCACCTTCTGTGCCGCAGCCCTGCTCAACGCCGGCACCAACTTCATTTTTGACCGCATCAGCTTTATTTCCGACTCGGTGGCTATTGTGCTTCAGCTGGCACTTGCCATCGACTACGCTATCATCCTCTGCCACCGTTTTTCCGACGAGCACGAAACCAAAGCCGCCCGTGAGGCGTGCATTGCCGCGCTGAGCAAGTCCATCCCGGAGGTCACCGCATCCTCTCTGACCACCATATGCGGACTTGCCGCCCTTGCCTTCATGCAGTTTTCCATCGGTGCTGACATGGCGATGGTTCTCATCAAATCGATCATTATGAGCCTGCTTTCGGTGTTCACCCTCATGCCCGGACTGCTCATGCTTTTCAGTCCGATGATCGACCGCACCAAGCACCGCAAGCTGCTGCCCAACGTTACGCTGCTGGGCAAATTCGCCGTGGTTGTGCGCAGAGTGCTGCCGTTCCTGTTTGTAATACTTCTGGTGGGCGCATTCTGGTTTTCCAGCAAGTGCCCCTACTGCTACAGCTTCAACGATCTGAAAACCGCGAAGATGTCCGAGCAGCAGGAAGCTTATTTCAAGATCAAGGATACCTTCGGCAGCAGCAACATGGTTGCGCTGGTGGTGCCCTCCGGCAATTACGCCGCCGAGCAGGAGATAATGGATGAGCTGGAAAGCCGTCCCGAGGTCACCTCCGCTCTCGGTCTTTCCAACATCGAGATCATGGAGGGCTTCCGGCTGACAGATTCCATGAATCCGCGCCAGCTTTCCGAGCTTATCGGTCTTGATTTTGAGGTGGCGCAGATGCTCTACGGTGCGTATGCCGTGGAGCACAACCAGTACGGCGAGCTGCTCAGCGGCCTTGATGAGTACAGTGTTCCTCTGTTTGATATGTTCGTGTTCCTCAAGGAAGAACTGGAGGCACGCAATATCACGCTGGACGGCGAAGGCATGGAGTCCATGGGAGAAATGCTTGGTATGCTGGAAAAGGCTCAGATGCAGCTGCAGAGCGAAAAATACAGCCGCATGATCGCGTACCTCGACCTGCCCGAGGAAAGTCCGGAAACCTTCGCTTTCCTGGACGAAATACGGCAGATAATCGGCGAGCACTACGCCGACGATTACTATGTGGTGGGCAACTCCACCAGCTCCCGTGATCTGTCCTCCTCCTTTGTGAAGGACAACCTGATGATCAGTATCCTTTCGGCGCTGTTTGTTATCGTGGTGCTGCTGTTCACCTTCCGCTCGGTGGGACTGCCTGTGCTGCTCATACTGGTCATTCAGGGCAGTATCTGGATCAACTTCTCCATCCCTGCCCTGATGAATCAGCCGCTGTATTTCCTCGGCTATCTCATAGTAAACGCCATTCAGATGGGCGCAAACATTGACTACGCCATCGTTATATCCAGCCACTATCAGGAATACAAGAAAAGCATGCCCCACAAGAAGGCCATCGTTCACGCGCTGAATTCCGCCTTCCCCACCGTGTTCACCTCGGGCAGCATGATGGCGGCCGCAGGACTGCTTATCGGCAATATGTCCACTCAGCCCGTGGTGTCCATTATGGGAATGTGCATCGGCCGCGGAACCATCATCTCCATAATCCTGGTTCTGTGCGTACTTCCCTCCATTCTGGTTCTGGGCGACTCCATCATTGACCGCACCAGCTTCAAGATGAAGAAAATCGAGCTGCCCGTCAAGAGCGCATCGGGAACCGTGCGCGTGCAGGGGCATGTGCGCGGATATATTTCCGGCGTGGTGGACGCCGATTTCGACGGCATTATCCACGGTCAGTTCAACGCGGCTATGTCCACAGGCGGACAGCTTGAGGAGCAGAACCCTGACGAAGAAAACGAAGCCGCTCTTTCCGACAGCAGTGAGGGAGGTGATCTCGATGAATAAGGCTCTGCGTGTCGTCCTTGCCCTGCTGATCTGTGTGAATCTGCTGTGGGGGATTCATCCGTATGCTTTCGCGCAGACGAACCCCGTCTCTGACGGAGATATCACTGCAGAAGCACCTGCGGAAGTGATAACCCTCTCCGACGCGGAGGATTTCCTTGAATTCAGCGAGAATTGCCGTCTCAACAGCTACAGCTACAATCTTATCGTTCAGCTTGATGCCGACATTGATCTTTCAGATACCGACTTCGAGTGCATCCCGTCATTCAGCGGCACCTTCGAGGGCGGCGGACACACCATCACCGGTCTTTCAATCACCACCAACGGATCGGTGCAGGGTCTGTTCCGTTATCTGCACCGCGGTTCAGTTGTGCGTGATCTCACCGTTGAGGGGCAGATCACTCCCGGCGGCAGCCACAGCTTTGTGGGCGGTATAGCCGGCATAAACTACGGCAGCATTGAAAACTGCAGATTCTCCGGCAAGGTCTCCGGCTCCGAACGGGTGGGCGGACTGGTGGGCACCAACGAGCTGACCGGCATCATCGACAGCTGCATTGCCGCCGGCGACATTCACGCCGATCATTTTGCGGGCGGCATCGCAGGCGAAAACAAAGGCGTTGTGCGCGGCTGCGAAAACAAAGCCCACGTCAACGCCACCGCCGCGCAGAACAGCGTTGACATCTCCGACATCACCATCGATTCCATCACCGGCTCCGAAGCCGCAGGCACCGCCACCGACATCGGCGGCATCGCCGGAACCAACAGCGGCGTTGTCCGCCAGTGCAGAAACCGCGGCACCATCGGATATCCCCACATCGGATACAACGTGGGCGGCATCGCAGGAAGTCAGATCGGATATATCACCGGATGCGAGAACTTCGGCGATATCTACGGGCGCAAGGAAGCCGGCGGCATCGTCGGTCAGATGGAGCCCAGCACGCTTATCCAGTACGCCGAGGACGCCCTGCAGACGCTTCACGGTCAGCTGCAGGATATGTCCGTCACCATCGACGGCGCTTCTGCCGCTGTGCAGAACGGAACCTCTCAGATAAGCGGTCAGGCAGGCGAGCTGCAGGGGCACATCGACACCGCCCTTGACGCCATGGGTCAGCTGGCACCCGACGGTTCGGGCAACCCTCCCGATTCTGACAGCACCCTTGCCGCGCTGAATAACCTCAGCGGCGCCATGTCCTCCATCAACGGTACCGTCAACAACATGGCATCCGCCGGTCAGGATTCGGTGCAGGAGCTCACCGATCAGCTGGGCAAACTCCTCGAGGATATCAACAGCATCAGCACCACCATCGGAAATGCTGCCAATAATGTCGGCGGTACGGTTGCCGATGTCTCCGACAACGATACCGACGAGGATACCTCCGGCAAGGTGGAGAACTGCATCAACAACGGAAGCGTTGACGCGGACGTAAACGCCGGCGGAATCGTGGGTGCCATGTCTGTGGAAAACGATCTTGACCCCGAAGACGACTTCGTCAGCGTGGGCAGCAGCTCGGTCAACTTCGACTGTGAGATCCGCGCGGTTGTTGTTCGATGCGAAAACCACGGAGAGGTCACCGCCAAGCGGCAAAGCGCCGGCGGAATTGCCGGATGGTCATCTCTGGGACTTATCCGCGACTGCTCCAACGCAGGGACACTGTACGCGCCTGCAGCAAAATATGTGGGCGGAATTTCCGGACTGAGCAGCGGATACATCCGCGGCTGCGATGCAAAATGTCCGCTGACCGGCATCGGCTATGTGGGCGGCATCGCGGGACAGACCAACGGCACCGTGACCGACTGCACCAGCATGGTCAGCATTGACGGTGCTTCCGAAAAATACGGTGCGGTTCTGGGCAGCTGTGAGGAGCTTGCGCGAGGCCGCGGCGATGTCCCTGTCATCGGAAACTATTACCTCGCCATCGACCGCGATATAGGCGGCGTGGACGGCATCAGCTACGACGGCGCCGCTCAGAGCATGGAGCGCGAGGAATTCTTCGGCAGAGAGGATCTGCCGGATATCTTCGATTCGGTCACCGTGCGCTTTGTCTTTGATGACGACCGCGAGATCCACTACACCCTGTCCCGCGGTGAATCACTGGACATCGGTGATATTCCGCAGATTCCCGAAAAGCCGGGATATGTGGGATACTGGGACGGTCTTGACCGCCTTGATCTGTCGCTTATCCCCTTTGACACAACACTCACTCTTGCTTATGAATCCCTTGATTCAGCGATCCAGAGCTCTGCCGTCAGAGACAACCACCTGCCGCTGATGCTTGCCCTGGGCGAGTTTTCCCCCGAGGAGCAGCTGAACACAGCCGCACTGACCGACCTCGACAGGCTTTCGGATGACACGGAATTCATCGAGGGCTGGGAATTCACCCTTTCGGGAAACGGAACCATCGACCAGCTCAGGCTTCTTCTGCCCGACGGCATTGATGCCGAATCCATCGGCCTTTCGCTGCGCGGCGCATCAGGAGAATGGCTCAGCCGCGGCTTTACCGCCGACGGCAGCTATATCGTGTTCCACCCCGAGGAGGGCGAAACCGCATTCCGGCTGGACACTGTTCCCAAGGGACTGCGCACGGAGCACATCATCGCCGCGGCGAGTGTGCTGCTTCTGCTCATCACGGTGGTATTCATCATCCGTCAGCGTAAGAAAGAGAACTGATAGTAACAAAAAAACGGTTTGCTGTCCATGCGTTGGACGGCAAACCGTTTTGTTTTATGCGTGGAAATTTCTGTTCGGCTCGGGAATAAATCCCTCGAAGATATACCCTGCACCGACGGCGCGGCTGCGGCGGACTTCCTCCGCGCTGCGTACGGTCCAGTCGATTTCCGGTGTGCGGAACAGCCGCTTGGACAGGCGCATGGAAAAGGAATCCCTGTCGGCGTAGTATATGGCAATGAAATCCGGTCTGACCCATGCGTTGAGGAGCTGATTGTGCAGCACGAAATCAGCCACAGCCGGCACATTTGTGCTGCCGTGTCTGCGGTAATACTCCAGCAGCTGCCCACGGGCAATATCCGGGCGATGACGGCGCAGCCAGTGCACCAAACGGGGATCGAAGGATTCGATGACATACGGACCTGAGTAGCCGTCCAGCACATTGCAGACGCTCTGTGCCAGCTCGGCGTAATCGCTGCCGCACACCTTCAGCTCAATGATCAGCGGCGTGCGTCCGTCCACTGTCTCCAGCACCTGCTCAAAGCGCGGAATCGGCTGGTCGGTGCCGCCCACGCGGAGAGGCGCAAGCTGCTCGAGGGTCATTTCGCTGACCCTGCCCTGCACGCCTGTCATTCGCTCAAGGTCGTTGTCGTGCATCACCACCAGCTGCTTATCCGCGGTAAAGCGCACATCGAACTCCATGCCGTAGCCATGCTCTACCGCTCTGCGAAAGGCAAGCAGGGTATTCTCCGGAACGCCTGCGTTTTTGTCGTGCAGACCGCGATGAGCAAACACACCGCCCTCAAAGGCTTTCATCATTTCCGGACGGCCACGTCTCGGCGCGATAAGGAAGACGTACAACATCGCCGCCAGCAACAACGCTGCCGTGGTAATGATGACAGCATATATCCAGTTCATTTCGGAACACCCTCCTGCAGTATTATGCTGAAACGAAATATCCGGAACAGCCGTAGTCTGACGGCTGTTCCGGATGTATTTTTACCCATTCTGGAACTGAGATACTATGGCGTTGTAATCCTCTATGGACAGCTGCGCATAAATGCCGTTGCCGACATATGCCACGTCGTCAATGGCGATGAGCTTGGACTTCTGACCGTAAGTGAAGTTGACAACGCAGTTGCAGCCGTTGACTCTGGCGTTGTTGGCCATGCAGGCCTTCAGGTCGTTGAGGTTGCGAAGCTGAGCTCCAAAGCCGCCGACGCGGGTTTCGGCACTGTATCTTTTGATCGCACGAGGATGGTCTCCTTCGATGAATACCACTCCGTTGTACACAGTAACAAATGCCATTTATCAGACCTCTCTTTCAAGAATAGTGACAAACTCCTGTCTGGGGCCGCCGAAGCCGGGGATGTCGGCAGTAGCGCAGCCGATAACGCGCCAGCCCTGCTGTGCGTAAGCATTCATCGCCTGCTCCAGCACTGCCGGATCAAATTTTCCGGAGAACCACTTATCCTTCTGAGAAAGCACCTTGTACTCATATCGCTTGGAGGTGGAAGCGGTGGCGGTGTTGCTGCTGAAATCAAAATTCATACCCTGATTGGACGATGCCACGGGAGCACCGCAGCGAGGGCAGGCTCCTGCTCTTTCGTCGAACTGAAGACCGCAGTTTGTGCAAATAATCATTTTAAGTTCCTCCCCTATAATATATCTGGCAGAGTATCACTCTGTCTGCTTTATTCTACATTTTCAGCATTAATATGTCAACTGAATTGTGAAAATTCCAGTCTAATGTATCATCGCAGCAGAAAGCGCTCCATGCCGGAACCCACACGGAATCCGTCACGGAGCGCCTATCCGGTATGTATCATCGTTTTGCTGCCCCGGACAGCACGGCACGCAGTCTGATCGCCAGCAGCGACGCCGCGGCTATCTTGAGCACGTCAAAAAGCACGAAAGGCAGCACGCTGACGCTCAGCGCCTGCAGCAGCGTGATGTGCGTCACCGCAGCGTACCACAGTGCGCCGCACAGATAGCATAGCAGTGTTCCCAGAGCCATGCCCAGCGGATATTTCCACGAGGAGGCGCCGCTCTTTGCCGTCAGCAGGCTGACCACCAGCGCGCACGGAATATAGCCGACTATAAAGCCGCCGGTGGCACCTGCGATATGTCCGATGCCGCCGGCAAAGCCTGCGAACACCGGCAATCCCAGCGCCCCGAGGGCAACGTATATCGCCACCGCGGCAGTGCCGCGCAGTGCTCCCGGTACCGCAGCCGCCAGACAGACGGCGAACAGCGACAGAGACACAGGCACTGCACCGACAGGTATGGCAATGGGTGAGATAACGCAGCACAGCGCCGCTGTCAGCGCTGTGAGGGTAAGATGCTTTGTTTTCATTCCGCGCTGACCTGATCGTCGGTAACTTCCGCAGAAGCAACATCATCTTCGATCTCGCCGAACTCGTTCTTATGGTTTGACTGGAAGCCCTCACCGAGAATACTGCTGGCGTTGCCCACGATGATAAAGGCGTTGCGGTCGATGGAACGCACCACGGAACGAACCTGATACACCTCGCTGTTGCGCACGGCGCACATGATGATATCACGCTGGCTGCCGGAATAGCCGCCGCGTCCGCTGAGGATGGTGGTGCCGCGGTTGACCTTTTCGATGATGCCTCGATTGACCTCATCGGGGTAGGCGGTGATGATGAACAGCTGGCATCCGGTGTTCATGCCGTAGAGCACTCGGTCAAGGGCAAAAGAGCTGACGAACAGGGAAATTACCGCATAGAGTGCGGCGTTGAGACCTGCCTCAACACTGCCGCCCTCCTTGCCGAAGGCAACGGAAGCACCGGTGATGATGACGATATCTATCAGTACGATCAGCTTGCCCTGAGTCATGGAGGGGAACATCCTGCCGAAGATGCGGGCAACCACATCCGTTCCGCCGGTGGAGCCGCCGCGCATGAAGATCATGCTCAGGCCGAAACCCATGCACAGTCCGCCGAACACCGAAGCGATGACCTTGTCGTCGGTATACTGCGGCAGTACGGGAGCAAGCAGGTCGATCGTCGCGGACACCAGAGCAAGGCAGATCCCCGTGCGAGCGACATATTTCCAGCCGATGACCGCCAGTCCGGCGATGAAGATAGGAATATTCAGCACCAGCATCATGGTACCGATAGGCAGATCGTAAAACGCGTGAAGCACTGTGGATATACCGGTGATTCCGCCGGGAACAATGTTGTTGGGCGAAGTGAATACGTCAACCGAAATGGCATAGAACAATGCTCCGAGAAGATAGCATCCGGCATCCTTGAGCAGCTCAAAGCCCTTGTTGCGCACGATGCCTACAGGTCGATTATCGCTCATTTTTCCTTTTCCTTTCTCCGTTGATCGGCAGGATCATTCCTCGCTCTGCTGCGGATCGTTCATGGCGTCGAACAGCTCACGCAGCCGCTCGATCCGTCCGCACATATATATGTAGCCGAACAGTGTTTCCACTCCTGTGGCGGCGCGGTAGTCGGCAACCGCCGCGTTTTTCGGCACATGAGAGGTGTGGGCGTTGCGTCCGCGGTTGAACACGGCGTGTTCCTCCTCGGTGAGCATATCCAGCACACGCCTGATGGCTTCCGACTGAGCGGCGCAGCGCACCTGCTCCACCGCACGCTTGTGGAGCACATCGGCTCCCGAGCGGCAGGTGCAGCACAGATGCTCGCGCACCATCAGACTGTATACCGCATCGCCCACAAAGGCAAGGGACGCGGTGCTGAGTTCTCTGGGATTGCAGGAATCCGCAAGAATCCTGTCCATAGTCTATTCTCCCCGTTATCCGGCGAATATTGCGCCGGTTGTTCTGGAATCAGTTTACAAAATCAAACTCAACGTCGTAGATGTTGACGGTGTCCTTCTCCTGAATTCCCGCGGCGCGCAGGGCATCGATGATGCCGCTCTGTTCCAGCACACGCTCGAAATACTGCAGGGATTCGTAGTCGGAGAAATTGATGGAGCGCATGACCTGAATGAGCCATTCGCCTTCGACGAAGTATACGCCGTCCTCCTCGCGGACGGTGAACTTGTTGCCTTTGAGCTCCTCCTCGTTGAGTTCGGGAATGGGATCGGGCTCAAAGCGCTCGATGGGAGGCAGGGTGTCCAGCAGGGCGGCGATGCGCTCAAGGAGCGGATCGGCACCCACGCGGATGGCTGCCATCATGGGGAAGTATTCGTAGCCGTTGTCCTTGCAGAAGGCGGCAAATTCCTCCTGCTGCTCGTCGGTGGCAAGGTCGATCTTGTTGCCCACCACCAGCATGGGACGTTCGGCAAGCTTGGGATTGAAGCGAACCAGTTCCTCGTTGATGATTCTGAAATCCTCATAGGGATCGCGGCCCTCGCTGCCGGAGATGTCCACCAGATGCACCAGCAGACGGCAGCGCTCAACGTGGCGCAGGAATTGATGTCCCAGACCGGCACCGTCGCTGGCACCCTCGATCAGCCCGGGGATATCCGCCATAACGAAGCTCTTTTCCTCCGCCACGCGCACAACGCCCAGAGTGGGAGTGAGGGTGGTGAAATGATAGTTGGCGATGGCAGGCTTGGCTGCGCTGACTACGGAAATAAGGGAGGATTTGCCTACGTTAGGGAAGCCCACCAGACCGACGTCCGCCAGCAGCTTCAGCTCAAGGGTGACGTCGTACTGCTCGCCGGGTGTGCCGGGCTTGGCAAAACGGGGCACCTGACGGGTGGGAGTGGCAAAATGCT
>SVPO01000046.1 GCA_015065795.1 Oscillospiraceae bacterium
AAAGGAGCCAAACTGCGCAACTGCATCATTATGCAGGATTCCGTCGTAGGAGCCAACACCACTCTCAACTTCGTCATCGGCGACAAGGACGTTGTCTACAAGCCCGGCCGCACCCTGATGGGCTATGAGTCCTATCCGGTGTATATCGCCAAGGGCAGCGAGGTATAATTGCAGCCTGAGCTTTTACACGGTGATTTTTCTGCGCTTACACACCGTGTTTACAGAAGCATGTGAAGGCTATCTGATTCACCAAGGAAGGAATGGAACACAATGAAGGTATTATATGTAGCCAGCGAGGCTCAGCCCTTTGCAGCATCGGGCGGTCTTGCTGACGTGGCAGGCAGTCTGCCAACCGCCATGCGCCAGCGCCTTATCGGCTGCCGCGTGGTCATGCCTCTCTACGAAAGCGTCCCTCAGGAGCTGCGCGACAACATGCAGTTCCTCACCAGCCTGTCGGTGCCCGTTGCATGGCGCAGGCAGTACTGCGGCGTTTTCGAAGCCAAGGTAGGCAACGTGATCTACTATCTGCTGGATAACCAGTATTACTTCAAGCGAAAGGGGCTGTACGGCCACTACGACGACGCAGAGCGCTTCGCGTTTTTCTCCCGCGCCGTGCTGGAAATGCTGCCCTACATCGACTTCAAGCCCGATGTCATCAACGCCAACGACTGGCAGGCAGCCCTCGTGCCCATCTACTACGATATGTTCTACACTCACAACGAGTGGTACTACGGCATCAAGACGGTCTTCACCATCCATAACATCCAGTATCAGGGCAAGTACGGTCTTGAGCTGTGCGAGGATGTCTTTGGTATCCCCAACGACCGCCGCCACATCGTCGAGTATGACAGCTGCCTGAACCTGATGAAGGGCGCCATCGAGACCGCCCACAAGGTAACCACTGTCAGCCCCACCTACGCCGAGGAGATCCTCGACCCGTGGTTCTCTCACGGTCTTGACCCCATCCTGCGTGAGCGCTCGTGGAAGCTGGCAGGTATCCTCAACGGTATCGACACCGTCTCCTACGATCCTGCTGCCGACGGCATGATCTACCGCAAGTACGACACCGAGACCTTCGCAGAGGGCAAGGCGGAGAACAAGCGCGAGCTGCAGAAACGCCTGTTCCTGCCCGAGCGCCCCGACGTGCCTCTCATCGGTATGGTCACCCGAATGGTCGGACACAAGGGTCTTGACCTCATCCGCGAGGTGCTGGACGAGCTGCTGTACAACAACGACGTGCAGTTTGTTATCCTCGGTTCCGGTGACTGGGAGTACGAGACCTTCTTCCGCGAGATGCAGGATCGCCACAAGGATAAGCTGGTCGCCTGCTTCGGCTTCGTGCCCGAGCTTTCCAGAAAGATCTACGCCGGCTCCGACATCTTCCTGATGCCTTCCAAGAGCGAGCCCTGCGGACTTTCCCAGATGATCGCCCTGCGCTACGGTTCCATTCCCATCGTGCGCGAGACCGGCGGTCTGAAGGACTCCGTCCGCGACAGCGGCGACGGCGAAGGCACCGGCTTTACCTTCAAGAGCTACAACGGCCGCGATATGCTCTACTGCATCGAGCGCGCCCTCAAGGGCTACGCCGACAAGGAAGGCTGGCCCATTCTGGTCAAGCGCGCCATGGAGGAGGACAACAGCTGGGGCAAGAGCGCCAACACCTACATCCGTATGTACAAGAGCCTCATCAAGGGCGAGTAATCGGATTGTTCCAGTAAGCTATTCTGCGCCCGAATCTTCTCAGCATTGGGACGGTTCGGGCGCATTATTCTGCGATGAAAGAATGATAACATGACACTTCTGATCACCGACATAGCCCCCTCGAACCTCCAATTACCCACCGACTGCAAGGTGGTTACCGCCACCGAAGAACGCGCACACTGTGTCGGCTGCTTCGGATGCTGGGTAAAGACCCCTGGCGAGTGCGTAATCAAAGACGACATCAGCCGCCACGGCACCGACATGGCGCAATGCGACCGGCTGGTCATCGTCAGCCGCTGCGTCTACGGCGGTTATTCCCCTGCGGTCAAGCGCGTGATGGATCGTTCCATCCCTTACATCCACCCGTATTTCACTACCGTGGATGGCGAGATGCACCACCGCAGGCGCTATGACCACACCTTCGACATCCGGGTGCATTTTTACGGAGACATTACCGAGGGCGAGCGGCAGACCGCGCAGAAACTGGTGGAAGCCAATCGGGTAAACATCTACGGCAGGTCGGTCAGGGTCTGCTTCCATGACACTCCGGAGCAGATAGGGGAGGTGCGGCTGTGAACATCCTGATGATTACCGGCAGCCCCAAGAAAAACGGCAGTGCCAGCAGGGCGATATTGCTGGGACTGGAGCAATACCTGAAAGACGCGGCTGCGGACAGTGTCATTACCCACGCCCATTCCCTCGATACCGATATTGGGGAAAAAGCCGCTGCCTGCGACGTTCTGGTGCTGGCTTTTCCGCTGTATGTAGACGGCATCCCATCCCATCTGCTGTCCGTGATGGAACAGATGGAGCGCAGCCGCTGCATACGGGAGCGCACGCCGATATACGTCGTCGTCAACTGCGGCTTCTACGAGGGCGAGCAGTGCGGCATTGCCCTTGAGATGGCAAAGCACTGGTGCGAGCGGTGCGGCGCGAAATGGGGCGGAGGTCTGGGCTTCGGCGGAGGCGGCGGTCTGGATATGATGGACATGGTACCCATGGGCTGCGGTCCAAAGAAGAATCTGGGAAACGCGCTGAGAGAAGTGGCGGAAAGCATCGTCAGCGGCGCAGGCTGGGAGTACCGGTTTGCCTCGGTCAATTTCCCTGCCTTCATGTACAGACTGGGCGCGCAGTCCATGTGGCGCAGGATGGCAAAATCCAACGGTCTGAGGCGAAAAGACCTGTCCCGACAGCCGTAAAAATTTCCTGTCGAAATATGAAAACATTGCAATATATTAACGAAATCACCCACGGACATCCTCCGTCGGGTGATTTTGTTTTATGTGCATCATACACAGAATATAGGTAGAATTATCGTGCAAACGCGACAATGGCACGATAATCTTAAAAATCGGTAAAAATGGCTTCAAATCGTAACAAATCAGTAACAGAACGGGTGTCAGCTTTGTTTCTTGACTATTGAATCCACCTGTGGCATATTACTGCAGAGAATGAACTTAGTGTATATGCTTCCGGTTCTTGACCGGTTGGAGGGAACACTGCAATGATCAACAGATGCCGAAACCTCACCGCAGAGATCATCTCCGGTGAATGGTTCATACCGTCGCTGCTGCTTGTGACAGCGCTGTCCATGTGCACCGGACTCAATCTTGCCGGCGCGCTGGCAATGGGCGCGGTCACCGTATGGCTGCTGCTCTTTTCCGACGATACCCTTGCCGCGCTGTGTCCGGTCATGTTTGCGGTCATGGGGCTTACGTCCTACTACAGCAATTACTACGCGCTGCTGGATTACGTCTGGCTGCTTTCGCCCATAGTGCCTGCCCTTGCGGTGCACATCATCGCCTACCGCGGCGAGCGGTTCACGGGCGGCAGGTTCCTGCCCAGCCTGATCGCAGTCAGCCTGTCGCTGGTTCTGGGCGGAATCGGCACTATTTCACCCGCGGAATACTTCAGCGGCATTTCCTTCTATTACATTATCGGACTTGGCGCAGGGCTGGTGCTGCTCTATATGCTGGTCAGCTCCCGTCTTTCCCGTCGCCGCAGCTATGACATCGTGGAACGCTTTGCCGAGCTCCTGTACGCAATGGCAATACTTGCCGCGCTGCTCATCGCGCTGTTCTATCTGAAAAACTGGCACACCCTGATGCAGAACTTCAAAACCCCGTTCATTGCCTATCGCAACTTCTGCACCACCATCATGCTTTTCGGTATGCCCATGTGCTGCCTGTTCATCCGCAGAAACAGCTTCCACCTTTTCGGCATGGCGTTCATTTACGCCTTCATGCTCATCGGCGGCTCACGCAGCGCCATGTTCTTCGGCACACTGGAGCTCATGCTGTGCCTCGGCTACATCTACGTCAGCCATCCTGAGAAGCGCCGTGAATACAGGATCATCGCCATGATATCCGCACTGCCGGTAATGCTGGTGGGGCTCTATCTGCTGGACAAATTTTTCCTGGGCGAAACAGGACGCTTCAGCAAGCACTTCATCCGTCCCGATGAAGCCCGTCCCGGTTTCTATCGTCAGGGGCTGCAGGATTTCCTTTCCCGTCCCATTCTCGGCTATGGCATCGCCAACATGAAAAACGCCGGTATATACAAGGGCATCAACGGCAGCATCATCTTCTACCACAACGCCGTGCTGCAGGTCATGGGCTCGCTGGGGCTCGTGGGCTGCGCGGCGTATCTCTGGCAGATGTGCTCACGTGTGCGCCTGCTGTGGAAAAAGCGCCACAGAGACGCCTTTGTCATGGTCATCCCATACATCGGCATCCTGCTCATGTCCATGACCAATCCCGGACTTTTCTGCCCCATGCCCACCGCCGCGCTTCTGGTGGTCATGTTTGCCGTGGTGGAGTACGAAAACAGCCCAGTGCGCATCTACGCCCGTGCTCCTTACCGCCGCGCCGGCTCATCCGGACAGGCAGCGCACGCAGGAGCTTTCACCGCAGGCTCGCCCAACCGTTGATTTGCACAACAAAGCCGCTGCGATGGTATTCGCGGCGGCTTTTGCGTTGACATCCCTGCGTCATGGGAGTATAATTCCCAAAAGGAGTGATAATAGATGTACGATTCCGAATTCTGCAGCGTACGATACGAGGAACGCTATAACGTCGTGTTCGTGGAGTGGAAAAAGTTCTGCTGCGGTGAGCAGTACCGCGAGCCTCTGCGCTGTGCTCTGGAAATTATCGCTTCCCACGAGGGCTGCTGCTATGCCGCCGACACACGCAGCGGCTTTGAGAACGCACCCGAGGACACCGCGTGGGTGGCAGAATATTTCATGCCTCAGGCGGCCGCCCGTGGCTGCAGCATCATCTGGTTCATCATCGACAGAGACAACTCTCTGCGCGAGGAGCTGGAAGGTCAGGCATCCGACTCAGCGGATATCATGGAGTTCCGCTACGTCTACTCCCTTGACGAGCTTCCAGTTGCTCGTCAATAGCCTTCTGCCCTTGAAATACAACCTGAATTCTGCTACAATATCCAACGCAACAGAAATATATATCCCTAAGTACGGGACAAAGGATGATTACCATGAACGAAGAATTACTTACAATAAAGCAGCAGGCCGCGGCAGTGGCGCAGGAGCTGATTTCCACCGCTCGCCTGACCGAGGGCGATATCCTCGTGGTGGGCTGTTCCTCCAGCGAGGTCACCGGCAAAGCCATCGGCACATTCTCCAGCGTGGAGGTTGCCGAAGCGGTCTTTGATGGCATCTATGAGGTTACGCAGAGCAAAGGTGTGTTCCTCGCCGCCCAGTGCTGCGAGCATCTCAACCGCGCCATCATTGTGGAGAAAGAGGTTGCCCGCAGAGACCGCCTGACGGTGGTCAACGTCGTGCCTCAGCCCAAGGCTGGCGGATCCTTCGGTACCACCGCATACAAGCGCTTCAGCCATGCCGTAGCTGTGGAGAGCATCACCGCCGACGCCGGTATCGATATCGGCGACACCCTTATCGGTATGCACCTGCGCAGCGTGGCGGTGCCTGTGCGACTGTCCGCGAACACCATCGGCGAAGCCCACGTGGTCTGTGCCCGTACACGCCCCAAGTTCATCGGCGGCTGCCGCGCGGTGTACGACGATAACCTGCTGTAATCATGCAAATAATCATAGCCCCGATACGGAACCAGACGTCCGTATCGGGGCTATGTTGTTTTCTGTTATCCGACGATGAACAGCAGATAGATTATTGCCGCGCAGATGCCTACGCAGGCCATCAGCAGAGCAAAGGAGAAGTTGCCCTCAATGCCCTTGCTGGTGCGTGAGATGGTCACAGCCACGTCGGTCATCAGTTCGGCGTAACTCTTTTCGCCCTTGCGCACGGGATGACGCTTGCCGCGCAGCTTGTCAAGAAGCGAGCCGAAGCTGTGGGCAAAACCGTACTTCTTGTGCTCATGGGGAGTAAAGGGGCTGTCTTTGTAGATGGTCTTGCGCAGCAGCCAGACAATGCCGTCGGGGATGCTGCTGATGAACGCCACCACCGCCTCCAGAGGCTTTGTGCCGTTGCTTCCGCAGGGGGCAACCAGCCACCTGAGCAGCAGCGGACGATAGAAACCGTCCTCCAGATCGAGCTTCTGCGGCCACAGGTCGAGATACTCCAGCTGTCCGTTGGCGTTCTTCTTTGCCAGTACCCTGCGCACGATAACGAAGTAGAGCACTGCCGCGATAACAAGGGAGATAGCCGCGCCCTTGAGGTTGACAAGGGAGAAATATTCCACCTCATGATGCAGCTCTCCGCCAGCCATAAAGGGCGTGCCCAGCGCAGCCAGCTTATCCTGTGTCAGATGGGGCAGAGCGCCCAGCACGGGGATAGTCAGCGCGGAGATCATGATAGCCGCTGCAGACATGGGGCTCATGTACTTCTTATCGGTCTTTTCGGGCTTTTTGCCCTCGATGAAGATGCACACATACAGCTTGGTCATGTAGGCAAGGGTTATGCCGCCGCTGATGAGGAATATCGACTCGATGGCGGTGATGATGCCGCTGCCGCTGTGGTGCGCGTACTCTACGATGGACTCGTGCAGCAGGGTCTTGCTGATGTAGCCGTTGAACAGCGGTACGCCGCCGATGCCCAGCAGTCCCAGCAGGAAAGCGATGTTGAGCAGAGGCTTATCCTTGCCCCATCCGCGGATGGAGTTGAGGTCGAGCCTGTGGGTGTTCATGTACACCACTCCTGCCACCATAAACAGATCCAGCTTTATGAGGGAATGATTGATCATATGCAGCATGGTGCCGTTTGCGGCGAGAGCGTTTTCCTCGCCCAGCAGACACTGCATGGCAATGCCGATGAGGATGAATCCGATCTGGCTCATGGAGGAGCAGGCGAGAGTGCGCTTGAGGTCGATGCTGAACAGTGCCAGCACCGCGCCCAGCACCATGGTTATCGTGCCCAGCAGCAGGATGACGTTGCCCCATGCGGCGTCGTAGCGCAGAATGTCGCAGGATACCACCAGCACGCCAAAGATGCCTGTCTTGGTCAGCACACCGGACAGCAGCGCAGACGCAGGAGCCGGAGCCACAGGATGCGCCTTGGGCAGCCAGATGTGCAGGGGGAACATACCTGCCTTGGCACCGAAGCCGAACAGCAGACAGCCGCCTGCGATGTACAGCACGCTGCGGTCCTCAAGTGCGGAAGCGGCAGCGTAAAGCTCGCTGATCTTCAGCGTGCCCAGAGAATGATCCAGCAGGAACAGCCCCATCAGTGCTACCATGCCGCCGATAACAGCGATGGCAAGGTAGGTGTTGGCGGCGCGCTTGGCTTTTGTGCTCTCGTCGTGTGCCACCCATGCGTATGAGGTAAAGCTCATCACCTCAAAGAACAGCAGTGTGGTCATCAGATCGGAGGAAAGGAACACGCCCATGGTCGCGCCCAGAGTCATCAGGAAAAAGAAGTAATATCTGCTTCTCCTGTGATAGTGAGCGAAGTATTCCGGGGAGAACAGTGCGGTCATCGCCCACATGAACGCCACGATGCAGGCGTATATCGCCCGGAAGCCGTCCATCTCAAGCCCGATGCGGCAGGCGGAGATGTCGCAGACGGAGCCCATGCACTTCACCGCGCACAGCACGGTCAGCGCAAGCTCGGCAAGGGCGGTGAACACCACCAGACCCGAGCGCAGCGCGGGCTTGTTTCTGCCGACAAAATAGGTCACCACGGCAGCCAGCATGGGGAAGAAAACAAGTACCGGAAGGAGGAGGTTAATCCGTTGCATAATCATACCCTCCCATTAATACAGCAGCTTTGAGATCAGCTCGATGATGGGCTGAGAGCTCACGCCGAAGAAAATGCAGGCACCGGCAAGAATCGCCATAGGTACGGTCATATAATCGCTGGCCTCGCGGACCTTTGCCAGAGCCTTGGTGTCGGTCTTTTCGCCGGGGAAATAAGCGCGGATGCACACGTTGAGCATATAGATAGCCGTCAGCAGTGCCGATATGAGCAGCACGATGATACCGATCAGCTCAAAGATGCCGCCGCTTTCCACAGCCGCAGTGGCAAGAGACCACTTGGAAACAAAGCCGTTGAACAGCGGCACACCGGTCAGTGCCAGAGCGAAAATCGTGAATGCGCCGAAGGTGACAGGCATGCGCTTGCCCAGACCGTCCAGCTCGCTGACATACTCGCGATGGGCGTTGTGCAGCACCGCGCCTGCGGCGAAGAACGCGCCGATCTTGATGACGGAGTGGAACAGCAGATGCAGCACGCCGGCCTCAAGACCGGTGGGGGTCATCAGTGTCACGCCAAAGAGAATGTAGGAAAGGTTGGCCATGGTGGAGTAGGCAAGACGGCGCTTGAAATGCACCTGCTTCAGGGCGGCGGAGGAGCCGTACAGGATAGAGATCAGAGCCACCGCCATGACCGCGTACTGCGCCCATGTGCCCTTGAGAAAATCAGTTCCGAAGGAGTAATAGGTCAGACGGATGCAGGCAAAGGCACCTGCCTTGACCACCGCCACAGCGTGCAGCAGTGCGGTAACGGGAGTGGGAGCCACGGAGGCCTTGGGCAGCCACGCGTGCAGGGGGAATATCGCCGCCTTAACGCCGAAGCCCATGAACGCGCCCACATAAACGATCAGCATCAGCGAGCGGTTTTCCCATGCTTCCGCGGTGAGGATGCCACCCATGACAAAGTCAGCGCCGCTGCCGTAGGTCAGCAGGAACACCATGCCGATGAAAGCAAACGCCGCGCCGCCGATGGAATAGAGCAGATAATATCTGCCTGCACGGCGGGAGCCGGTGGTCATAGGCTGGATGACCAGCGGAAGGGTGGACAGGGTCAGCAGCTCGTAGAAGAAATACATGGTCAGGATGTTGCCCGAAGCGGCAATGCCCAGCGTCACGCCGTAGGACACCATGAAGAAAGCGTAGAACATTCTCTGGCGATGCTCGTGCTTCATGTAATCAAAGGCGTACACCGTGGTGAAGGGCCACAGCACAGCCGCAAGACCGGCAAAGATCCTGCCCATGCCGTCCAGCTTGAGGGCGAGGGTAAGGTCGCCGGTAAAGGTCAGCATGGTAAAAAGCTCCTCGCTGACGGTGAACAGCATCACAAAGGTGACGACAGAGGTGATCAGCACCGAGCCCATGACAAATGCGTTGCGCAGCTTATCGCTGGGAAACTTCACGCCCAGCAGCACCGCGCCGCAGATAATGGGGAGAAAAATCGGAATAAGCATCATAGCGTTACTCATGTTGATCCCTCCCTTATCAGACTAACAGGGACGCAAGTCCCTGAGTGAATCCGGCAAGACCGCCTGAGAACATACCCAGCAGCACGCACACAGCCGCCAGTACAGCCATAGGTGCCCACATCATCGGGCTTTCGCTGCGCTTCACGGCAGGAGCCTGCTCGCCGGGGAAGAATGCGTCGATAACCACCGGCATCAGATAGCCGGCGGTCAGCAGGGCGGAAATCAGCAGCACCACGGGGATAAGCCAGGAGAAAAAGCCCGGTGCGCTGTCAAGTGCGGCGGATGCCATAGCCCACTTGGACCAGAAGCCGCCTGTGGGCGGAATACCGATGAGGGTGACCGATGCAAGAGCAAAGCTCCACATGACCACCGGCATCTTTCTGCCCATGCCCTTGTATTCGTCGGCAGCGGTCTTTCCGGTGCAGTAGATGAGCGCGCCTGCTCCGAGGAACAGACAGGTCTTTACCGCCGCGTGGAATACGGTGTGCAGCAGCGCGCCCTGTACGCCCTCGGCGGAGAAGATGAACAGCGAGGTCAGAATGTAGGAGATCTGACTGACGGTGGAGAAGGCAAGACGCTTCTTCAGGTTTCGCTCGCGATATGCCATCAGCGAGCCCATGAGCACCGTGAACAGCGAAAGGCTCAGCAGAGTGATCTGCACCCATGTGCCCTTTACAAAGTCAACACCCACCACATAGTAGAGGATGCGCACGATGGCCAGTACGCCTGCCTTGGCGATAAGAGCCGACAGAACGGCAGAGGCAGGAGCAGGTGCCACGGGATGAGCGGTGGGCAGCCAGCCGTGCATGGGATACATACCGGCCTTTGTGCCGAAACCGATGACTGTGATGAGAATGACCGTCAGCAGCACGCCCTCGTGTCCCTCCGCAGCGGCGCGGTCAAGGCATCCTCCGGGAACGAAATCAAGAGAGGTGCTGTAGTGGGCAAGGAAGAAAATGCCCAGCAGCGCCATGAATGCGCCTGCGATGGAATAGAACAGATACTTCAGTGCCGCGCTCATGGCGTCCTTCTTCATGCTGTGCAGCACAAGGGGCATGGACAGCAGCGTGGCCAGCTCGAAGCAGAGGTACATCGCCGCCATATTAGCCGACAGGGAAAGACCCACCAGCGCACCCTCGGACAGCAGGAAGAAAGCGTAGAATCGATCCTCGTTGTGCTCGTGCTTCATGTATTCAAAGGCGAATACGGAGACCAGCAGCCAGCCGAAGGTGAACAGCACCGTGAACAGCTTTGCCATACCGTCCGCGCGCAGCGAAACGGTCAGCGTGTCGGTGATGCGCCACAGCTCCAGCAGCTTCTCCTCACTGAGGATGACAGCCAGTCCCAGAACAGCCTCCAGTGCGGTGGTGCCGATGACCAGCCCATGCAGGGCGTTCCGGTTTTTAATTTTCACAAATGGCAGTGCCGCACCGAGAATCATGGGCAGCACTATTGCCGCAATCATAATCATAGCTTATTCTCCGATCATAACGCAGCCAGACCGCGCTCGATGAGTGTGATAATAGGCTGGGAGTGCATTCCGATAACCACGTTGATTGCCATAAAGCATATTGCCGCCACGGCAAAGCCGGGCTGCTGCCTGATGAACACGCGCACGTTGCCGGGGTTATCCCAGCCCTCGGCAGTGAACAGGGTGATAACGGTGCGCAGGAAATACATGGTGTTGAGTATGGTGCTCACCGCCAGCGCGATGATGGTCACCGCCATGTGCAGCGAACCGCCCACCGCCGCCTGAGCGAACAGAAGCTTGGAGATGAATCCCATGAAGCCGGGGATGCCGACCATGCTCAGTGCGCCGAAGGTAAAGGCAACGCCAGCCACGCGGTTGCGCAGACCTGCGCCGCGCAGACCCAGGAACTTCTTCTCTCTGCCCGAAGCCAGAGCCAGCTTGCCGTTGGCAAGGAACAGCAGCGGCTTGGTCACCGCATGGGTGAGAATGTGGAACACAGCCGCCGTGACGCCCAGTGTGGGGCTCAGACCGATGCCCATGTAGATGTAGCCGATCTGCGCAGCGGAAGAAAAGGCGGTCATGCGGTTGATGTTGTTTTCCTTGATGGCATCGATGGAGCCGAAGATCATTCCGCACACGCCGCATACGAACAGCACGTCGTTGATGCCCGAAGCGTAGAATACGTCGGTGCCGAAGCAGCGGAAGATGATCTTGATGAGCAGGAAGATGTATCCCTTGGAGATAATGCCCGAGAGAATACCGGAGCTGGAGGGGGTGGCAACGCCGTAGGTGTCCGGCATCCAGAAGTGGAAGGGAAACATACCCGACTTGATGGCGATACCCATGGAGATCAGACAGATGACCACCAGCAGCGGCAGATGATACTCGCCGCTTGCCCACAGAGTGCCCACAGCCTCCAGAATGTTGGGCATCAGCAGATGACCGGTGATGTCGTACAGCAGGATAACGCCTATGAGGAAAAGACCGGAGCCCAGCAGGGAGAAGATCATGTATCGGGTGGCAGCCAGCATGGTGCGTCCGATCTCATGGATCATCAGGATGCCTGCCGAAGCGATGGTGCAGATCTCGATGAAAACGTAACCGGTGAAGATATCGTTGGTGTAAACCAGCGCCATCAGCGAAGCGTTGATGAGGTTGACCATGACGAAATACAGTTTGATCTTCCGTTCGTCAACGTCATTGAGCAGCTCGGAATAGCCGCCGTTCACGCACAGGGCAATGATGACGTTGAAGAAGCAGGCGATAAGCGCCTCGCCCACACCTGCGCGGATCTCGTTGCCCCAGGGTGCGGGATAATGACCCATCATGTAGGTGAAGGGACCGTTCTTCACGCAGTAGATCAGCGTGCACAGGTTCATGACAAAGCACGCGCAGAACAGGCACGTTGAAAGCACGCGCGCCTTGCGCTTGTCGTTGATGGCAAAGCCGATGCCCGAGCACAGCAGCGAGATCAGAACGGTGAAGGCAGGAAAGTTGAAAACAAGATTCATGCTTATTTGTGCTCCTCCCTCGCCTTGTAATAGATCTCGTCAAGATTCAGTGTTCTGTAGCGCTGATAAAGACGGATGGTCAGACCGAGCATCAGACCGGTAAAGCTGACCGACACGACGATGCCCGTGAGCACAAGACCGCTGGGAATGGGATTGATATACTGCTCCGTGGTGGCGGCGACCGAAGGGTCGGTCACGATGGGAGCCACGCGGTCCTCGATATATCCCATGGAGGTCAGAAACAGGAATACGCCGGTGTCCATGATGTTCAGACCCATGATCTTCTTGATGAGATTGCGGTGAAAAAGCAGCATACAGAAGCCGATGGAAAACAGGATCATACCCACAGCTTCCTCGTAGTTGATCATAAGATTTTCGCCGAGCATCAGACTGTCCCCCTTTTGAAGAATGAGAAAATGCTGTACATGGTGCAGGCGACCACCATGCCCACCGCAACGTTCAGCGGCATGATAATACCTGCGCTGAGAATGGCACCGGGAGTGCCGGGAGAGATGATGCTGGGCAGATGGTTGGCGCCGGTAAAGAAGGAATAGCTCTTTGCCACCACATAGAAGCCCAGCGAGCAGCAGGAGATTACCTTGATGGTCTTTTCGTTGAGGAAGCGTTCGGTCTTTTCAAAGCCGAATGCCATGGAGTAGAGAATGAACGCCGCGCCCAGAATGGCGCCGCCGGAAAATCCGCCGCCGGGGGAAAGGTGTCCGTTAAGCAGGACGTAAATGCCGAACAGCAGCAGACATGGCATCAGGAAGAACGCCATGATGCGCACGATGGGGTCGCAGGTAACGTCGTAGAGAGCTTCCTCGTCCTGATGGCGCAGCTGCTTTTTGCTGTCTTTTCTGGCGGTAAGCAGCAGGATCATTACGGCACAGATGCCGGTGAACAGAACGTGGGACTCGCCCAGCGTATCGAATGCTCGGTAGTCAAGGATCATGCCGGCGACCAGATTGGTCGCGCCGGTCTCCTCCAGACCTTCCTCGATGTAACGCTCGCTGACCTCGTTGTTTACAGGTGCCTCGGCAGAGCCGTATCGGGGCAGGTTGGAAACGGTCAGCAGCAGCACCGCGGAAAGAAACAGCACCAGCAGCACCGACAGCGCAAGATAAACTCTGCTGAAAACACGGCGCTCGGCCTTGTCTACCTTGCGCAGAGTGTGCGCCTCGGTCTCGTACTGATAGGGGTTTGCCGCCTCGGGGTCGTATACGGGAGGCTCCTCGTTCTTTGTGTCTATGAGCAGATCCTCGCCGTTGAGCCAGCGCAGGAACTTGCTTTCCTTGTTATTTTTCATCATCGGGATCCTCCGTGTCTATGAGATGCACACGCTTGAGGGCGACAAAGAACAGCACGGTGGTGACGCCGGCGCCCACAGCCGCCTCGGTGATGGCAAGGTCGGGAGCTTCCAGCAGCACCCAGATGATGGACATGATGAGCGAGTAGGACATGAAGATGATGACCGCGGTCAGCATCTTCTTGGAGGCAGCCGTGGCAAGCGCGCAGATTACCAGCAGCGCAAGAAGGATTATCTTGAAAATTTCCATTGTCAGTTGTCCTCCTTTGACTTGAGCCTGCGGAATTCGCAGTGCTGCTCCAGATGCTCGTCGGTGTGGTACTCAAGAGACGCCAGCATATGGGCGGAGATGGGGGAGGTGCACCACATGAACGCAAGGATCAGCAGGATCTTCAGCGTGGCGAAATTGAAGCCGGAAGCCACCGCCAGACCGGCGAGAATGAAGAACATACAGAAGGTGTCGGAGATGGCGGCGGAATGGATGCGGTTGAGGGCAAAACGGAAGCGGTAGGTGCCCAGAATGGACACGAACAGCGCGATGATACCGATGGCGATGAGCACAGCGGTGATGATGAACTGGATCCAGCCGAGCATTATTCGTCACCCTCCTTCTGCTTCTGCTTGAGATAAACGGTAATGAACACCTTGGTCAGAATGAGCACCGACAGGAACGAAAGCATAACGTAGATGAGCGAAACGTCCAGCAGATAGCTCTGCTTCAGGTACAGTGCCAGAATAGCGATGGCAAGCGTGGCCTCGTTGCACATCATGTTCACGCAGATGATGCGGTCGACGATGCGCTTGCCGGTGATGCAGCGGATGAGGGTCAGCACCATGGCAGCCGCGTCGCACAGCAGTGCTGCCATATAAAGAATGTTATACGCGTTTTCAAGCATGGTTCACGCCTCCATCTTTCTGAGAAGTTTTACAAAGGTCGAATCCTCGATGCCCTCGATCATCTCCGCGCTCAGGCAGTGCACGGTGAACACGTCGTCCTCCACCTTGACGGTTATGGTGCCGGGTGTCAGGGTGATGGAGTTGGCAAGGATGGTCTGCGCCATACGGGTCTTCAGTTCAACCCGCACCTCAGTCATCGCCGGGGTGATGGGTATGCGCTTGAACAGAATGATGGTGATAACCTTGAAGTTGGAGACGAATATCTCCTTGAGCAGCACGACCACATAGGCGATGCCGTATCCCACGTTGCGCATCAGCTTCAGATCTTTCTTTATGCTGAAATCCATGAACTTGCACATGAAAAGATAGATCAGTGCCGAAAGGGCAGCGCCGAAAAGGCATATCTCCAGAGTGATGCGGCCGTTGAGGATCAGCCAGAGAGCGTACAGCAGGATGAACATGGGCTCGTCTCCTTCGGTGACGTAACTAATGCGCGCCGAAAAAACCGCGCGCATTGTGTCGATGTTATTTGGCAGACAGCGATATTTCTGCACATTATCAGTCTGCGGTCATTATTCTACTCCTTTGATAATAATTAGTCAATTTGCGGATTGTACACCTATATTCGGGGATTTGCGCAAATTTAGGTGATTATTATATATAATATGAAATCATATAATAATTGCCTTCAGGTGAAACGATCAGAAACCCTCGCAGCACGCAGAAATCCCCCGTGCCGCGTGTTGCCGCGATACGGGGGATAAGCTGTTTCGGTGGGTGTTATTTTACCTCAACGCTGCCGAATACGGAGCTTGCTTCGATAGTAACGGTGGGCACGCCCTCGATGAAGGGGCGGCTGGTGCTGTCGTTGACCGAGCCGAAGACACCGGAGCCTTCCACCTTGTAATTGGCGTTGGAATCGGTGATTATCTCGATGGAGCCAAAGACGGAGTTCGCCTCAATGGTGCAGTCCTCGGGGATAATGGCATCACGCAGGTCAAGATGTGCCGAACCGAAAATGCCGCTGAGCTCGATGCCGCGGAATTCCTGACCGGTGTAGACAAAGGATTCCTCACCGAACATGACGCTGCATTCGCCGCCGTCGGAGCAGATCTTTGCCTCGCAGTTGATGTGTTTTTTATGCTTCTTCCTGATGCCCAGAGCGCTGCCGATGATGGAAAGACCGATGATGGCGAGCAGCAGAGCAACGATCATCTGCCATACCTTGACCTGAGAAAGTGCGCCGCCCAGCCAGTTGTTGTCACGGGCGAGAATACCGCCGCCCAGCAGCATCAGTCCCAGATTGAAAAGGATTCCGCCCGGGGAAAACAGACCCACAAAGCCGATGGCGATGAGGATCAGCGTCCACGCCGACTCAAGCTGAATGATATCGCAGCCCATGGCGTCCAGCACAAACCATGCGCATCCGGCAAGGACGAGCAGACCGATGATGATCGTGGATATTCTCTTTCTCATGCTCATTGTTTAGTCTCCTATTCTGGATAAATATTCAGCGCCGCCCGGGAAAGCGAGCGGCGCGAAGGGTGCGGAAATGTTATTCGGTCTTGATCTCGACCCACAGGTCGTTCATCAGCTCGTAGATATCCTTGGGCAGATCGGTGTAGATCTCGGAATTGTCAAGGATCTCCTGAGGGGGATAATAGTTGGGATTGCCGGCGATCTCGGGATCCAGCATCTCAAGAGTAGCGCTGTTGGGAGTGGAGTAGCAGATGTACTCGATGTTCTCGCAGGAGATCTCGGGATCGGTCATGAAGTTGATGAAAGCCTCAGCCTCAGCCTTGTGCTGGGTGCCCTTGACGATGCACATGGCATCCACGAAGAAGTTGGTGCCCTCGTTGGGAACATAGAAGCCGATATCTTCGTTTTCTTCCATCAGGATACGGGCGTCGCCTGCGTAGTAGGGACCGATGGCAGCTTCGCCGCTTGCCATCTTGTCATAGATCTGGTCCATAACGTAAGCCTGAACCAGAGGACGCTGCTCCTTGAGCAGCTCAAAGGCCTCCTGCCACTCGGCAGGATTGGTGCTGTTCAGGGAATAGCCCAGATAAGCCAGAGCGATGCCGAAAGCGTCACGCTGATTGTTGAACATCAGGATCTCGCCGGCGTACTTCTCGTTCCACAGCAGATCCCAGGACTGGTTGGCAACGTCAGCCTCGTCAACCATGGTCTTGTTGTAGAAGATACCCACGGTGCCCCAGGTGTAGGGAACGGTGTACTCGTTGGTGGGGTCATAGCCCAGATTGCGGTACTGGGGGTCTATGTACTCAAAGTTGGGAACGTTGTCAAAGTTGATCTTTTCGAGCATATCCTCGGCGATCATCTTCTCGATCATGTAATCGGAAGGGATAATGACGTCGTAGTCGGCAGCGCCGCTGGAGATCTTGGCATACATCTCCTCGTTGCTGGCAAACTCGGTGTAATTCACTTCGATGCCGGTGCGTTTCTCGAACTCGGCGATAACATCCATACAGCCGTCATCACCGTTGGCGATATACTCGCCCCAGTTGTACACATTGAGTACCACCTTGTCGCTGCTGCAGCCGGCAGTACAGAAAACAGCGGCGATCATAACCACCGCGATCAGTGCGCACAAAACCTTCTTTGTCAACTTACCATACCTCCAAAATGTATATTTATTCTGAAAAAATGCGCCGGGACAGCGTTGTACACGCAGCCTTGACGCATTCTTCGCTGTATTTATACACGCAAAATACGCCGGTGTCAATACCTTTGGTCAAATATTGTGTATACTCACAATTTATCGCGGCAAAGTGCGCCCGTGATTGCGGATATAACAACAATTCTGTCGGTTGCCTGCAGGATACTGGCGTGGTATAATCCGGGTAACAAGCTTTTTCCGGAGGGGCGCGTATGGTAAATTCAAACGTTTATTTTCTGCTGGGCTGTCCCTGCTCAGGCAAGACAACGGTCGGAAATATACTGGCACAGAGATACAATATGCTTTATTTCAGTGGGGATAACAGGAGATTTGATTACTACAAACTTGCTGAGAAAGAAAAGCATTCTTTTATGACCATGGATGCATCCGACTTCTGGGACTGGTCACTTGACCAGATGGTTGCATGGGAAAAAGGAGTGATCTCCGAGCAGACGCCTTATATACTTAATGACCTGAATGAACTGTCAAAGAGCAATGAACTGGTGCTTTTTGAAGGAATGCTTGACATGGAGATTGTGAGCAAAGCAGTGACATCAAATCAGGTTGTATATCTGTCTGTTGAGCGGTCGGTGTGTGAGCGTGAGTTTTTCGAAAGAGAAGATCATCGCGGTATGCTGGAAAGCATCCTGAATACACCGAATATCAGCGAAGACGAAAAGCGCAGAAGAACAGAGATGCGCAGAGCGGCAGCCATTGATGCTTTCCATGTAAATGCGGCAGAATATGGTATACAGACGTTTTTGCGCGATGAGACAGTATCAGCGCAGGAAATGGCAGAAAAGGTACTGGCACATTTTGGGTTGGCAAAGAAAAACAACTCGTGACACCACACAAAAAAGCTCCGGCCAGCGCGGGGGATGGAAAGAAAAGAGTTATTCTTCCTCATTACACCCAAAAATGCCGAAACCGCAAGCCCGCCAAGGCTTGCGGTTTCGTGTACTGCTGTGATATATTATTGAATAACGTTCTATGGAGGTTGCGAAATGATTACGGCTTTGGACGC
>SVPO01000047.1 GCA_015065795.1 Oscillospiraceae bacterium
CCCCGTACAACGTCAGCCGCCTGACCCAGATATTTGCCGCGGAGATTTTTGCTCATCCCGACGAGCTGGATGATGCCATCCGCGTCATTCTCGAGCAGCGCGACCGTCTTGGCAGCGAGCTGCGCCGTCTGGAGGGCAGGGGAGTGTTCACCATGAGCGACACCGCCACCAACTTCTTCATGCTGCGCATGGAACCCGGCAAGGCTGCGGAGATCTTTGCTCAGCTCAAGGAGCGCGGCATCCTCATCCGTCACTTCGGCGGCGGAAAGCTGCGCATCACCGTGGGCAGCGAGGAAGAAAACACCCAGCTTATCAAAGCTCTTGAACAGATCATATAAGAGGAAGTGAAAGACATGAGAACCGGAAAAATCACCCGTACCACCCGTGAGACCGATATCGAGGTCAGCGTCGATCTGGACGGCGGTGCTGCCGATATCAGCACGGGCATCGGCTTTTTTGACCATATGCTCACCGCGCTGTCGGTACATTCGGGCATCGGCATGACCGTGCGCTGCAAGGGCGACCTTGAGGTGGACGGCCACCACACCGTGGAGGATGTTGGCATCTGCATAGGCATGGCTCTGCGCGAGGCGCTGGGGGACAGAAAGGGCATTGCACGCTACGGCAGCTTCTTTATCCCCATGGACGAGGCGCTTGCCTTTGCTTCGCTGGATATTTCCGGTCGTCCCTTCCTTGTGTATAACGCGCAGCTCTCCCAGGAACGCTGCGGCGAGTTCGACACCTGTCTCGGTCTTGAGTTCTTCCGCGCGCTGGCGGTCAACGCAGGCATCACCCTGCACATCCGTCTTGAGTACGGCGTCAACGCCCACCACGAGCTGGAAGCCATCTTCAAGGCTGTGGCTCACGCCCTCAAGGCAGCCTGCAGGATCGAATACGAAGACACCCTTTCCACAAAGGGTGTGCTCTGATAACACAGCGGAGGAGCGCAGTTATGATTATTTTTCCCGCAATTGATATAAAGGACGGCCGCCCCGTCCGACTGGTAAAGGGCGATTATTCCACCGCGTCTCAGGTGGCGGAGAGCGTTGTTTCCGCCGCGAAGGGCTTTGAAGCCGCAGGAGCGCATTGGCTGCACATGGTCGATCTGGACGGCGCCAAAGCCGGCAGTACCATCAACCGCGACATCATCATCGAGACAGCCAACACCGTTTCCATGAAGGTGGAGGTGGGCGGCGGCATCCGCGACATGGACACCATCCGCGGCTATCTCGACAACGGGGTGGAGAGGGTCATCCTCGGCTCTGCCGCGCTGAAACAGCCGGAGCTTGTCCGTGAAGCCGTTAAGCTTTACGGCGATAGAATAGCTGTCGGGATCGATGCCAGAGACGGAAAAGTCGCCACAGAGGGCTGGCTGGACACCTCCAGCGTCGATTACCTCGATTTTGCCCGTATGATGGAAGAAATCGGTGTAAAGACGATCATCTTTACAGATATTTCCAAGGACGGAACCCTGCAGGGACCCAATCTCCAGCAGCTGGAAGCCATCAACAACGCCGTATCCTGCGATATCATCGCCAGCGGCGGCATCAGCTGCGCCGGCGACATCGAGCATCTGCGTGATCTGTTCATGTACGGCGCCATCTGCGGCAAGTCCCTCTATTCCGGCAGTCTTGATCTGGGTGAAGCCATCGCCATCGGCAGCAGCACGCCTGTGCTGTCCCGTTTCTTCGCAAAGGCAGAGCTTATCCCTGCCATCGTCCGCTCGGCTGACGACGGCGAGGTGCTGATGCTTGCCTATATGAACGAGGAATCCTTCGGGCTGACCCTCAAGACCGGCTTCACGTGGTTCTACAGCCGTTCCCGTCAGGAGCTGTGGAACAAGGGTGCCACCTCCGGTCATCTGCAGAAGGTGACCGATATCCGCTACGACTGCGATGCCGATACGCTGCTGGTCACTGTTGAGCAGACCGGCGCTGCCTGCCACACCGGCAGCCGCAGCTGCTTCTTCGGCAGAGTGAAGAATTACACCGGGGAAAGCAAGTAAGTCACGAAGCGAAAGGAGTTTTAGCTGTGAATGAGCATGAAGTTCTGGTTCTGAATGTTGCCAGCGAGCTGGAAGCCGACGCTGCCATCGCCGCTCTGGGTGATGCAGGCATTGCCGCATACAAAAAGACCGTTCCCAACTCCGGACTGCTTGCCATGCCCGGAGCCTTCGGTCTTGCGGAAAACGGCATCGATATCGTCACCAGGAAGGAGGATGGTCCCCGTGCCGCCTCCATTCTGATGGGCATTGGCTATGAACCCCTCGTGGAGCCTGCCGACGATGACGAAGACGGCGAGGAGTCCGGCGAGAAGCCCATGACCGTGGAGGAGCAGAAGCAGGCGCTCGCCAAGGAGTATGCTGAGCTGCATCCCGTGAAACGCGTGCTGCTTATCGTTCTTATTCTGCTGATGGTGTGCGGTACGGTGTGGATGGTGGACTTTATCATCAATACCATCAAGGGACTTATCTGACAGTAAAACGGCTTCCGCGGCGTGGTGCTTCGGAAGCCGTTTCTTGTTTATCAGGAAGCCTTGCGCATACCGATGCGCAGCTTGTCCGAGATCATGGCGATGAATTCGGAGTTTGTGGGCTTGCCTCGGGAGTTGTGGATGGTATAGCCGAAGTAGGAGTTGAGCACCTCAACGTCGCCGCGATCCCATGCCACCTCGATGGCGTGGCGGATGGCGCGCTCCACTCGGGAGGATGTGGTGTCAAACTGCTTTGCTACGGTGGGGTAGAGCTGCTTGGTGACGGCGTTGATGATATCGGGATTCTGCACGGCGGTCATGATGGCGTAGCGCAGATAATGATAGCCCTTGATGTGGGCAGGCACGCCGATCTGGTGGATGATCTCGGTGATGGTGACCTCCAGATTGCTGTCACCGAAGCGGCGTGACGCGCTTCTCACCGCGGAAGGACGGTTCTGTACCCGGGCAAGCTCGTGAACCTTGAGCGCCAGCTTGCCGTAGTCAAAGGGACGGGTCATGTAACAGTCCGCGCCTGCGTCCAGCACTTCCGATTCCAGCTTCGGGCTCTGGAAGCCCGACATGATGATCACTCCGGGGCGATCCTCCATGCCCAGCCGATCCAGTGCCTGCAGCACGCCGATGCCGTCAAGGCAGGGCATGAACACGTCGATGATCGCCACCTCGGGGCGGCTGGACGCGATCTCCTCAAGCACTCGCATACCGTCTTTGGGACAGGGAATGAGCTCCACACCCAGCGTGGACAGTGCGCGAGCGCTTTCGGCGTATAATTCTTCGGATTCGTCAGATATTAGAGCTTTGATAATTCGTTCCATTTTGTTTTTAACCCCCAAGTTTTGATGGTGAAATTATTTTACCATGACAAATCCGCTTTGGCAATAGTTTAGGTGAAATTTTTACACAATATCTTGTTGCAGAACTTGACGTAATACAGCATATTGTGGAATTACGCGGCGTCCTCTGTCGAATCCTGAGACATTTCCGCAAATCTGAGCATATTTTCTGCAAAGATCCCGTAGCCCATGGTAGGATCGTTGACGAAAACGTGGGTCAGGGCAGCGACAAACGCGCCGTCCTGCAGGATGGGACTGCCGCTCATGCCCTGAACGATGCCGCCGCTGCAGTTTATCAGCTCAGGGTCGGTCACTCTGACGATGAGGTTGCGCGTGGGTGCTTCCGCGTCGTAGTTGATCTGCTCGATAACCGCGTCGAACAGTCTGGGGGATTTTTCCCCGGGGAGCGTGGTGAGTATCATAGCGTGCCCTTCGTGCAGCTCCTGTTTCATTGCCACGCGTGCGATGGTCATGCCGCCGGTGTCCGCCAGATACTGACCGTATACCCCCGATTCACAGTTGACCGTGACCGCGCCCAGCTTTTCGCCGCCCAGACTGCCGATAAGCTCACCGGGCAGTCCCTTTGAGCCGGGATTGACACCTGTGAGGTTGGCGCTCATCAGATCGCCGCCGTATATCTGCACGAGCGTGCCGGTGTCAGCGTCGCAGATGGCGTGCCCCAGACCGCCGAAGGACGCGGTGTCGGTGGTGACAAAGGTGAGCATCCCCAGTCCCGAGGAGGTTTCCTTTATCCAGATGCCGCCGCGCCACGAATTGTCGTCGGAGGAGTAGACCGGCTGCAGCGTAAGCGAGGACGATGCTGTGCTGTCCCCGTCGGAGCGCAGTATCTCCAGCTGCAGTGCCTGACCATTGGAGGATTCGATGGTATGCAGCATCTGCTCTGCCGTCTGCATATGGTCGCCGTTGATGGTCCTGATTACATCTCCCGGCTGCAGACCGCACAGCTGTCCCGGGTTGACCATGCCGCTGTCGGTGCTCACGGGACTCAGCCCTGCCACCACCAGACCGTCCGAGTAGAGCATGATGCCCACGGGTCTGCCGCTGAGTTCAACATATTCCTGGCTGATTCTGGTCACCTCGATGCTTTTGATGGGCAGCACGCCGTGGAGCATGGCGGTCACTGTGTAGCTGCTGTCCACGGTGACTGCCGCGCCTGTGGCTTCGTCATCGGGAGCCACAAGCTCTATATATGGTTTGGAGGCGATGCTGACCTGCCGCGAGCCGGTGACGCTGATGCTGTCAGGGAGGTCGGCTGCCTCGCTGCTGATCGCCGCCGCGCCGCCTGCCAGAATGGTGACCACGCAGGTCATGATTATCATTTTTATGCTTTTTATGGCTTGTTCACTTCCTTTCTGCCGCAGATATAATTTGCGCAATGCGGCTCGTGATATAATGACAAATTCGTTTTCCGGTGCGAAATACTGGATAATGCGCCGCTGCGGTTTTCTTTTGCACAATATTCTTTACTTTTTCTTACTGCAGTGCTAAAATATATTAAAATATGTATTCGGGAGGCTATTATGGCGATTCTTGAAGATATCGGTGCCAGCCTGCTCAAGGGACGTGCCCGTCCGCTGATGGAGCAGATCAACACGGCTCTCAGCGAGGGCGTCAGTGCAAGTGATATATTAAACGAAGGCATGCTTCCGTCCATGTCGAAGCTTGGCGAGCTTTTCAAAAACAATCAGGTTTTTGTGCCCGAGGTCATGCGCAGCGCCCAGGCGTTCAATCAGGCTCTTGCCACACTCAAGCCTCTCATGCTCAACGATGCCGTACAGACCAGAGGCACCGCCGTCATCGGCACCGTGTCCGGCGACAAGCACGACATCGGCAAGAACCTTGTTGCCATCATGCTGCAGGGTGCCGGTCTGAACGTGATCGATCTGGGCAGCGAGGTCACCGCCGAGCAGTTCTGCGACGCTGTGGTGGAGCACGACGCACAGATCGTCGCCATGTCGGCTCTGCTGACCACAACCATGCCCTATCAGGGCGAGGTCATCAGGATGCTGGAGGAACGCGGTCTGCGCTCAAAGGTCAAGGTCATGGTGGGCGGCGCGCCTGTCACCGAGGAGTTTGCAAAGTCCATCGGCGCCGATGCCTATACGCCCGACGCCGGTTCTGCCGCATCCAGAGCCATTGAGCTGCTGGGATAATTCAATTGCATAAGCCAGCCGCAGCGAAGGCGCAATGTCCTTTGCTGCGGCTGCTGTTATTTATTGCTGAATTTCTGACGCACCTGAGCGATCTGCTGCTCCTGAGCCTGATCGGCGGTGTACCAGCCCTTGCTGCTCATCTGCTGATAGATGTCGTTCTGCATGGTGAGGCTGTCGTTGAGGGCAGTGGTGAAGGCACTGTTGACGTTCTGGGTGGACGATTCGATGGTACCGTGGAGATAGAGATCGCACACGCCCTTGGTGGTGTGGAGTATGGACTCCATGATGGTTCTGTCTTCCATGTGTTCCTCCTAAACGAGCTGATAGAAGCGGTTGAAAAGGTTCTGATGATGGTCGATGAGCTTCTGGACGTGCTGGCGCAGATTGGGATCCTGCAGCTGCTGGGCGGCTTCGCGGCACTGGGTCAGCATGAACTGCTCGTGACCGAGGGCATCTTCGATATATGCCAGTTCTTTGGGACTCATAAAAAATCACCTCCGGCGATAGTGTTCGCACCGGAGGTGAAAATTATTTATGATATTCGATTATTCCTGATCGGGGTCGTAGAAGCCTTCGAGATCGCCGTAATCATCGTCGTAATCGTCGGCTGTGTCATCCTCGTCCTCGTCACGCAGACAGGGCAGACGGCTGCACACCTCCATGACCTGTCCCGTGGACCACAGCTGGGGATGGATGCGCACGGTGTAGCCGCAGCCCGGCTCACAGGGCCAGTCCACCGGCTCTGCCTTGGGCAGTCCGTAACGGGACAGCAGCGCGGAGATAACGCCGCCGTGGGTCATAATGACGCACTGGGTAGTGCCGGTCTTGATAAGACCGTTGACGATCTGCTCAAAGGTGGAGCATACGCGCTGGGCGAAATGGTCGCCCGATTCGCCGTCGGGAGGGGAGACCGAAGGGCCGCCGGACATCCACTCGATGAAGCTGGGGGCTTTTTCCAGCTCCTTGGCGGTCATTCCCTCAAAGAGCCCGAAATCGCACTCGCGCAGTCCTTCGATGGGCAGCTGGCTGGCCTCGGGATAGATGAGCTTCAGCGTTTCGGTGCAGCGCTTCATGGGGCTGGTGATAAAGGCGGCGGCGCCGGGGTAATCGTACTGCTCGCAAAGGTCCTTTATGCCGTCGATGCCCTCCTGGCAGAGGGGCAGATCGGTGCTTCCTATGTACTGTCCGTGGATATTCCCGTCAGTTATACCGTGGCGAATAAGGTGAATTTGGTAAGATTTCATAAATATCCTCTCAATCGACAAATTGTAGCATAATTTATTGAAATAACATTCCGTTTATGCTATAATCTACTGCGTTCGCGGTAAAAATTTGCCGCTTATTTTATTCTCTAAAAGGGGGTACAGCTCGTGCATGACAGCTTTCCGCGCATTATAACACTTTTGCGCACCGAGCGCAAGCTTACACAGAAAGAAGCTGCAAAAGAACTTGGAATTTCTCAGGCACTGCTGTCCCATTATGAACGGGGTATCAGAGAGTGCGGTCTGGATTTTCTCTGCCGCACAGCCGATTTCTACGGCGTATCCTGCGATTATCTCCTTGGTCGCTCTGCCGACCGCAACGGCGCACAGCTGACTGTCGAGGATATTCCCGATCCCGACACCAACAACGCCGACAAGCGTTCCAGGGGTTCTATGATCCCCGTCCTGAACAAGAAGCTGATCGCCAATTCGCTGAATATTCTTTTTGATCTGCTGCAGAAAGCCGACTGCAAGGCGCTTACAGTCGAGGCTTCCACCTATCTGATGATCGCGGTGTACAAGGTGTTCCGCATCGTCTATCTGGGCAATCCGAAGAATCCCCGTTCCTTCTTTGCGGCACAGGAGTATCTTGCCCGCGGTATTTCCACCGCTGCGCTGGAGGTCTCCGAATCCCGTCTTGAGTGCATCGCTGCCGGACGAAATGTGGACGGTCAGAAGGGTCTTGCCAATGTTGACGCTCTGGAGCTCAACGATGAAGCCCTCAACAGCCGTTATCCCATGTTCTCGGCTTCGCTGCTCAATCTCATGCGTACTGCCGAGGGAAGAATGGGACTGACCGGCAACAAAGATAAATAATCTCCTGCTTATACGAAAGCGGTTTTCTCAGTCAGAGCCATCGCGGTTCTTGCTGAGAAAGCCGCTTTCTGTCATACAGGGGATAATATGAAGCATAAGCTTGCGTAGCTGAATCATCACGGGAGGGCGAGCTTATGCTATCGATGCTGGAATTCACCGAACAGGAAAAATGCGCGCCGCTGAGGCGGTTATGGCACAGGATCACCACGCCGCAGGTCAGGGCGATATTGCGTCCGGTGGGGAACACACATTATCTGCGTATCCTGTGCGAGCAGCGCAGAGGGAAGATCGACTGGCGGATGATCGGGTCGTACTCCCTTGACTGCTCGGAGCGGATACTGATGCCTGTGGATATCGAGCCGCCGGAGAACTGCGGCATCAGGCGGTTCGTGCCCTATGCTTTCCGACGCAGGCTGCTGGAATCGCTGGCGCTGGACATTCTCGCCTGCTGCTCTGTGCGCCCGGAGCTGCGCCGCGCGGCGGTGTACGGACAGGACAGCGAGGTCATCGCCCTGCTGCCGTCGCTTACCGCCGTTGCAGGGGAGGTGCGTGTGATCACGCGGCGTCCCCACGCGGTGATGGACACGGTGGAGCAGCTGCGGTCCATGACCGGAGCGTCCATCGGGGTGAGCAGCGAGCTGGACGCGGCAGGTTTTCATATCCTGCTTGCGCCGGCAGGAGGGGCGGCGGTGTTCCGGCTGGACAGCGAGGTGATGGTGCTGTCTCCTGACCGCCCGTCGGTGCCCACGGCACTCTGGATAAAGGGCGCTGTTCCCACGCTGCCGCCTGTGCTCGAGGGAATATACAGCGATGTCTACGACCTGACCGAGTTTGTGGGTGCATTCTGCGAAACGGGCGAGATGCGCGAGCTGGCAAAGCTGCAGCCTGCCGCCGCTGTGTGCGAGGGAGGGGAGATATCCCCTCAGGAGGCGGCAAAGCTTATCGGTCGTTGAGCTGCTCGTTGAGCTTTCTGAGCTCCTCTGCAGGCAGCTTTTCCACCGCGCGGTCGTAGGTCAGCAGTCCGTTGACCTCGTCCTCCACGTCGGTGACCTGAGTGTATACCGTGGCGCACAGTCCCTTTGCCTTTGCGGGGATTATCTGCTGCTCATAAAGCTCGCGATAAAGCTGCAGCAGCTCCTCGGGGCCTGAGGATTTCTTATAGCCGAAGTCCTTGGAATTGTAGGCGTGCCCATCGATGCGGCAGTTGTAGCCGCCGAATTCCGAGAGTACCACGGCGCGTCCCAGCTTGTCTTTCCTGAATTTATAGGGCTTGAAGTAAACGTGCAGGCTCTTTATGTCGCCGATGAACTGGTCGTGCCAGCCGCTGGCGTGGTCGATGGTGCGTGTGGTGTCCTTTTCGAGGATGCGGCGGACGGCTTCCTTTGCGTCAAACTGTCCCCAGCCCTCGTTGAAGGGTACCCACATGGCTATGGAGACGCAGTTATAGAGGGAATCCACAAGCTCGTCAAGCTCGCGGTAATACTGCTCGCGTCCTTCGGCGTTCTTTCTGCCGAATTTTGCGTATCGGCTGTCCTTTTTGTGTCTGCCGGTGACCAGCGGCACGGAGATGGTGGTGAATTTATACTCCTCGCCGCCGTTGATCATATCCTGCCACACCAGCATACCCAGACGGTCGCAGTGATAGTACCACCGCAGCGGCTCCTGCTTGATGTGCTTGCGCAGCATATTGAAGCCGCACTTCTTCATGGTCTCGATGTCGCAGATCATAGCCTCGTCGCTGGGCGGCGTGAGGATACCGTCGGGATAATAGCCCTGATCCAGCAGTCCGTTGTGGAAATAGGGTCTGCCGTTGAGGAACAGGCGTTTTACGCCCTGCTCGTCGGCTTCCACGGAGAACTTGCGCATACCGAAATAGCTGCTGACGGTGTCGTCACCGATCTGCGCCTCGAAGGTGTACAGACGGGGATTCTCCGGCGACCACGCCTCGAAATCGGGCATGGGGATGCGCTGGGGAATGTTGCTGTGGATGGCGTAGCATTTGCCGTTTACCAGGGTGATACAGCCGTCCTCATCAGTATCTGACACCACAAGGATATCCACCGCGGAGAGATCATACTGCGGCGTGATGCGCAGGGCTTTGATGTACACCTCGGGGACGCTCTCCAGCCACACGGTCTGCCAGATGCCGCTCTGGGCGGTGTACCAGATGCCGCCGCGTTTTGTTTTCTGCTTGCCACGGGAGTGATGGGAGGTATCGGAAAGATCCTGAACCTTCACGGTGATGACGTTATCGTCTGCAAGCTGATCGGTGATATCGACGCTGAAAGGGGTGTAGCCGCCCACGTGGCAGCACAACTCGCTGCCGTTGACGTACACACACGCCGTCTGATCCACCGCGCCGAAGTGCAGCAGCACACGGCCTTTGTTGAATCCCTCGGGGAGGGTGAGGGTGCGCTCGTACCACAGCCATTCATCCGGCTTGAGGGAGCGGTTGACGCCGCTCAGCTCGCTTTCGGGAGAGAAGGGCACAAGGATAGTACCCTCAAAAGCCGCAGGCTTTTCGTCCTTTTTGGTGATGGCGTAGCTCCATTCACCGTTGAGGTTGAGATAGCTGTCTCTGACCATCTGGGGACGTGGATATTCGGGCAGTATGTTATTCTTGTCGAGGTTTTCGCCCCATTTTGTCTTCATGATTACTTCTCCTCTCGTCCTCTGAGGAAGGGAATTTTCGATTTTACATATTCAAGACCCAGCGCCTTGACCAGCGGCAGCAGGAGCTTGCGCGTGCCTGCGTCAATGTTCTTAAGCTCGCGGAAGGCGTTGATCTCGCCGCTCTTGATCTTGTCAATGACCTGATCGAAGGATGAAGCTCCGGAGCGGCCGATGATGTCAAAGAGCACGCTGACGACCGTCTCGCGATCCTTGTTGGTCAGACCGGAGAACCATTTGTCTGCGATGTCGTCGAATATCATGGCGCCGCGTGAAAGGGAGAGTGCATAGGAAAGGCTGCCTGTCTCGTCAAAGACCCACGTCATGGGATTGTGCTGGTCAAAGCCCTTTGCGGTGCTGAAAACCACCTTGTAGGGCACGGCGTGGCTGAGCAGAGTGCCTATCATGGATTCCTCGGGGACGATGACGTGCAGGCGGTCGACGATGCTCTGCATTGCTCTGCCGCTGACCAGATCGTCCTTGAAGCCCGGACCGTCGATGTTGTAGACGGAGCGAATCTGCGACTGGACATCCCTGCCGCAGAACATGGCGGCGAAAACGGCAAGGTTGCCGCCCTTGGAGTGTCCGCAGACGTGAAGCTCTCTGCGATTGAGTATGCTTCCGGCACGGCGCAGATATTCAGTGGCTTCGGTCTGGGAGGGCACGGGGGTCATGTACGCCATGTTGAAATTCTCGCGCCAGCCGACGATGGTGTTGTCGGTGCCGCGATAGGCGATGACCGCGGTGCTGCTGTCGATGAGGAAGGTAGTTGCGGAAAACTGCTGGTCGATCTCCTCGTCGGTGATCGCCTCAAAGAACTTGACGCGCACCCTGCTGAAACGGCGGCTGTTTGCCGCAAGGGTGAGCAGGCGCGCGGTGTTTTCCGATTCACGTATCGAATGTGTGATCTCATCAAGCACTTCGGGCTTTGCCAGACGGGAGATGGGCACCGAGAGGGTAAAGCGGCGCAGGGGACGGACATATTCACCCAGACGCAGATAGGCAAGCTGGGTGAACAGCAGGCTGTCCTCGGCGCAGAAGGGCTTTTCCTTGAAGGTGGCGGTCTCGTTCTGCACATAGTCGAACAGTGTCGCCGACCTGATCATATTCTCCTCAGCAGGAACAAGAGCCTGCTCCATTGAAACCGGGGTATTCATATGTATCTCCTTTCAGAGAAATGGTCTTATTTCAATTATATTCACCGCGCGGAGGACTGTCAATGAACCAAAGACGGCGCATCCACGCAAAAGCAGGCGAATACCGCGGTGACGGCACTCGCCTGCAGGGTGTGCAAGGAAATTATTGTTCGACATTGAATCCGTCGTTGAGCATCCTGACCATGATGCGTGCGACGTTGGGGTCGAACTGGGTGCCGGCGCAGCGGTTGAGCTCGTTGATGGCTTCTGCCTTGCTCAGTCCGCGGCGGTAGGAACGGGGGCTGGTCATGGCGTCGTAAGCGTCGGCGACACCGATGATCCTGCCGATGAGGGGGATGTTCTCGCCGCGCAGACCCTCGTTGTAGCCCGAGCCGTCATAATGCTCGTGGTGGTACTTGGCGCCCTCCGTGATGCCGGGCACGGAGGTGACCTGCGAGAGGATCATGCGTCCGAACTCGGTGTGCTGCTTCATCAGAGCGTATTCCTCGGGCATCAGCCGACCGACGCGCTTGAGAACGTCGTCGGGGATGCCGATCTTGCCGATGTCGTGCAGCAGCGCGATGATGTAGATCTTGTCGAGATTGGCAAGGTCCATGCGCCGTGCGATCTCAACGGAATACTTTGCCACGCGATAGGAATGTCCCTTGCTGAAGGGATCCTTTTCGTCGATGGTGTTGACGATGGCGCTAAGGCACTCGATGGATATTGCCTTGTTCTGCTCGTCGCTCTTTCTGGCTTTGGATGCCTTGACGGCAAATGCCACAGCCAGAATCAGGAAGATGAGCAGCAGACCTGCCGCCGCGCCGATGACAATGATCGAATCGATACCAAAAATCTTACCCTGCATATAATGCCCTCCAGTATATACCGCTCAATGGCGGTCAGATTACTTTTTATTGATATCCGTCAGTATTATGTACATTATACCACAAAGTTTTGGATATTCAATACTAAACAGCCACAATATTTGAGATAATTTTTGTGCTGATTCGGAAAATGGTTATCGCCGCAAGATTGGCATTAGGGCACAGCAAAATCGCCCCGAAAGGCTTTCGGTAAGTCTTTCGGGGCGATTTTGCTGTGGATTATCTGAAAGATTTTCCGTTGGTGTCCAGAACGTCGGTGCGTGTGATGGCGTACTCAAGGTCGCCGATCTCGCACCGGGAAGCAAAGGTATCCAGCACCAGCGCGGGGTTGCAGTTTTCGGTGCAGCCGGAGGAAAGGGTGATGCACAGCTTTACACCGCCATCTTCTGTGCTGACGGAAAACGCCTTGATGTGGGGGCGCAGGTCGCTCTCCACGGGCTTTTTCTTCTTGTTGAGCTTGGTGATGACGATGGAATCCTGCGAGAGGAAACCGCTCAGCTTTGCGGCAAGCTCGTCTGCGTTCACGCTCCCGGAGCGCAGATCGATGTCGTAGATCGAAGCGGCGATGTCGGTGTTCTTTTTCACCGGCTCGCTGATGGACAGGATGCGCAGACCGGAGGGCAGGCAGGCGTTGATGCGCTGCTGCACCTCGGCAAGGGGCATATCCTCCACCAGCCGCAGATCAACCGATTCGTTAAGACCGGTGATGCCCAGAGAGAGCGGCAGGGCGAAGGTGAGGAAGGGACGGGGATTGAAGCCCTCGGTGTACCACAGAGGAATTCCCGCGCGGCGGATGCATCGCTCAAAGCAGCGCATCAGGTCGAGGTGGGAGACATATATCGCCGGCTCCTTCTTTTCAAAGAACATTCTAATTGAGAACACTACACTTACCTCCCGTCAGGTCAGCCGCACCGCAGGCGGAGCATTTTTCGCGGCAGTGGGGCGTGGTTTCGGCGCGGAGAGACTTTTCGCGCTCACGGATGAGGAACTCCTTGGTCACGCCGAAGTCGATGTGATCCCACGGAAGGATTTCGTCGTAGGAACGGGCGCGGCAGGAGTAGAACTCCGGATCGATGCCGCAGTCGGCAAAGGCTTTGCGCCACACGTCGAGGTCGAAGAATTCCTCCCAGCTGTCAAACCTGCAGCCCAGCTCGTGTGCTCTGAGCAGCACAGCACCCAGACGGCGGTCGCCTCGGGCAAAGACAGCCTCAAGGAAGCTGGTGTTGGCATCGTGCCAGCTCAGGGATATCTTGCGGCTGGTGACGCTGGTCTGCAGCACCTTCTGGCGGCGATGGATCTCGTCGATGGTGATCTGCGGCTCCCACTGGAAGGGGGTGAAGGGCTTGGGCACAAAGGTGGATGCACTTGCCGATACGCTTACAGCCTTGCCCTTGGGACGGTCGGGATTCTCATAGTATGTATCGACCACCATCTGAGCAAGCTTGGCGATGCCCTGCACGTCCTCGTCGGTTTCGGTGGGCAGACCCAGCATGAAGTAGAGCTTGACGCTGTTCCAGCCGCCCATGAACGCCGTGCGGCAGGTGTTGTAAAGCTCCTTTTCGGTGACGTTCTTGTTGATAACGTCGCGCAGACGCTGAGTGCCTGCCTCGGGAGCGAAGGTAAGACCGCCCTTGCGCACCTTCCTGAGCTTTTCGGTCAGCTCGGAGGAAAAGCCGTCCACGCGCAGGGAGGGCAGGGAGATGCTGACCTTGTTATCCTCGGTCCAGCTCAGCAGCTTATCCAGCAGAGGAGAGAGCTGAGTGTAGTCGCTGGAGCTGAGGGAGGAGAGGGATATCTCGTCGTAGCCGGTGTTCATGCACATATCCCGGCACATTTCGTTGATGGTGTCCGGCTTGCGCTCGCGGACGGGACGGTAGATGTAGCCTGCCTGACAGAAGCGGCAGCCGCGGATACAGCCGCGGAAGATCTCGCCCACCACGCGGTCGTGAACTATCTCGATCTGGGGAACGACGATGCGGTCGAGCTTATACGCCTTGTCGAAATCCTGCACGATGCGCTTGCGGATGGTCGCAGGCGCGCCGTCGCGCGGAGTGAAGGCGGCGATGGTGCCGTCCTCGCCGTAGGTTACGTCGTAGAGGGAGGGGACGTACAGCCCCGGGATGTCCGCTGCCATGCGCAGGAACTTATTGCGGTCGAAGCCCTCTTCCTTGCAGCGACGGTAAAGGTCGAACATCTCGATGCTGACCTCCTCGCCCTCGCCGAGACTGAAGATGTCCACAAAATCGGCAAGAGGCTCGGGATTGCACACGCAGGGACCGCCGCACACGATGATGGGCGCGTCGTTGGCTCGCCTGTCGGCAAGCAGTTCCACTCCGCCAAGCTCCAGCATATTAAGCACGTTGGAGTAGCTCATCTCGTACTGCATGGTGAAGCCGATGAAGTCGAAATCACTGATGGGGTCACCGCTCTCAAGGCCGTAGAGGGGGATGGAGTGCTCGCGCATGACAGCTTCCATGTCCGTCCACGGAGCGAACACGCGCTCGCACCACACGTCGGGCACGTCGTTATATAATGAATAAAGGATCTTCATGCCCAGATGGGACATTCCGATCTCGTAGGAATCGGGGAAGCAGAAGGCAAAGCGGATGTTGACGTCATCCTTGTTCTTGATGACACTGTTCAGCTCGCCGCCGGTGTAGCGACCGGGCTTCTGCACCTTGAGCAGATGCTTTTTTATATCCGGACGAATCATTGAAACCTCCAAGTATTTTTATCATAAATAAACATATAGCGGTGCAGCAAAAAACTGCACCGCAAAATGCTTGATGACTATTCCAGCCGTTAAGCTTACTCGGTAAAACCGGACTGAACGAGCTTAACAAGGCTATCAACGGCGAGGTTCTCATCGGGACCGTCAGCGATGATACGGATGCTGGTGCCGCCGACAATACCCAGGGACAGAACGCCCAGAAGGGACTTGGCGTTAACGCGACGCTCGTCCTTCTCGACCCAGATGGTGCTGCGGAACTCGTTGGCCTTCTGGATGAAGAAGGTAGCGGGACGGGCGTGGAGACCGACCTGATTCTGAACCATTACTTCGTTGACATACATTGCAATAGACCCTCCTAAAGTGTAAAAGACTGGTGCTGAAAAACTCCGTGCAGTTTACAGCGTCTTTTTTGTTTCCATCACGCGTAGGGAGAACGCTTTCTCCCCGTGAACCGAGTTTAATTATAAACATAAGTTGGCTATGCGTCAACGGAATTTGACGATTTTTGGATTGACATACAACTTAGGGGCAAAATAGCACGTCTCTGCTTGTGCAAATATACACCAATAGTAGATGTCCATAGGTAGAAACAACAATAATATGCGGTATATATTGTGTATCCGGCATAATCGTATGTCTAAATAGGATAAAAACAAAGGTGGAAATCTATCTAATAATCCGTTCACGACATAATGCTGCCGAAAAAAATTACGTCAATCTGAGGAAGTTTTTTCCAGCATATCGGGACGCAGGCGCGCCGTGCGCTCAAGAGACTGCTCATGCTTCCAGTCGGCTATGTTTTTGGCGTGACCGGATTTGAGCACCTCTGGCACTGGGATGCCGCGCCACACAGGGGGACGGGTGTACTGGGGATACTCCAGCAGCCCGGAAAAATGGCTCTCGTCCTCAAAGGAGGCGTTCTCCGACAGCACTCCGGGGATCATACGCGCCACGGCATCGGTGATGGCAAGCGCAGGAAGCTCGCCGCCGGTGAGCACAAAGTCGCCGATGGAAAGCTGGCGGTCCACCATGGTTTCCAGCACGCGCTCGTCTATACCCTCATAATGCCCGCAAAGCAGGCAGATATTCTCAAGCCCGGACAGCTCCACGGCGATGCTCTGTCTGAAGACCTCGCCCTGTGGAGACATATAGATGAACAGGGGACGGGAGGAGGTCTGACGGCAGATCGCCTCGAAGCACCTTGCCACCGGCTCTGCCTTGATGAGCATACCCTGACCGCCTCCGTAGGGGTAATCGTCCACACGGCGGCGGCGATCGTCGGAGTAATCGCGCAGGTTGTGGCAGCGGATGTCCACCAGCCCAGCCCTGCGCGCCTGACCGGTGATGCTCTCGTCGATGACCCGTTCGCACATTTCGGGGAACAGGGTGATGATATCAATCCTCATCGTCGAACATACCTTTCATGGCGCGGACGGCGACAGTGCCGGCTTCCAGATCGGTGCCGGCGAGTACCTGCTCTACTGCGGCGATGTAGTATATCTTACCGTTCTCCGCCCTGACGTGATAGACATCGTTGGCAAGGGTCTGGGTCACGTCGTCGATAACGCCGTAAACGGTGCCGTTCTCCGAATCAATGACCTTCAGACCGATGAGATCCTGAATGAAATAGCGTCCCTCGGGAAGCTGAGCGTCATCGCGGTCGATGTACAGCACCTTGCCGCGCATTGCGTCTGCCTCCTCGATGGAGTTCACGCCCTTGAGCTTGACGATGACCATGTTCTTGTGCACGCGGCTGCTGACCACCTTGACGCTGGAAGCACCTTCGTTAAGGTAGAATATGCCGAACTGCAGCAGGAATTCACCGGAGTCAGCCCAGGGCTGCACGCGCACCTCGCCCTTGAGGGCATGGGTGCCGACGATCTTTCCTATTTCAAGGTATTTTTTCACTGAAATACCGCCTTTGAATTTTAGTCTATATTACAAACAAACCGCACAGGCTGTGAAGCCCAGCGGTTTATCTGTAAAGCCCGGGTTTGCCGGGTAATATCAGTTGATATCAACGGTGATCTTCTGACCGACTCTGGTGCCGGCAGAACGCATGACGGTGCGGATAGCCTTGGCTATACGACCCTGCTTGCCGATGACGCGGCCCTTGTCGCTTTCGGCGACGTAAAGGGTGTAAACGATGGTGCCGTCTTCAGCAGGCTCGGCTACATCCACCGAGATCTCCTCGGGGGACTCCACCAGACCGCTGACAACAGCGATAAGCAGATCTTTCATGCTCAATTAACCTCCACAGGGGATCCCGATTAGAGGATGCCTTCCTTCTTGAACAGAGCCTTGACGGTATCGGTGGGCTGAGCGCCGTTGGAGATCCATGCCTTGACCTTGTCAGCGTCGACGGTAACGGCAGAGGGGTTCTTCATGGGATCATAGGAGCCGATTTCCTCGATGAAGCGGCCGTCGCGGGGATAACGGGAGTCAGCGACAACGATACGATAGAAAGGAGCCTTCTTGGCGCCCATGCGGCGCAGTCTGATTTTAACAGCCATTTTAGTGTAACCTCCAAAATTGAATATACAAAATTAATGATTTATAAAAACACCGATTTCACGGAGCCTTTATTACCTGATTGATCACATTCCGGGGAAGCCGCCGCCACCGGGGAAACCACCGCCGGGGAAGCCCTCGCCGTTCTGTGCGGATTCCTGCATCTGCTTTCTCATGGCGCGCATCTGGGAGAAGCTGGGCATCATGCGCTTCTTGCCTTTTTTGTTGGTCTTGCTGCCC